>NZ_RQVG01000002.1:0-204555 GCF_003992195.1 Veillonella sp. 3627
TATGGTGACCCGTGGGGGAATCGAACCCCCGATACCGCCGTGAAAGGGCGGTGTCTTAACCGCTTGACCAACGGGCCATGTTGTAAGTGGTGACCCACCCGCGACTCGAACGCGGGACACCCTGATTAAAAGTCAGGTGCTCTGCCAACTGAGCTAGTGGGTCATAAAATGGCAGGGGTGGATGGGATCGAACCATCGCATGTCGGAGTCAAAGTCCGATGCCTTACCGCTTGGCTACACCCCTGTGTTGTGGGGTGAGTAATGGGGATCGAACCCATGCATAACGGAGCCACAATCCGCCGTGTTAACCGCTTCACCATACCCACCACAGGATATTTATTCTGTTTAGCACTGTCGTGCCTTAGAACGATATTTAGTATATCAGTTAATTTTTTTTGTGTCAACCACTTTTTAAAAAACTTTTTTAACTGCTATCATATCTCATCTTCGATACAAAGTAATAAAATTATTGCTCTATCGCTGATGTTTTTAAAGTATATCAAAAAACTTTTTACATGTAAACCCCTTTTTTCATTTTTTTCATTTTATAACTAAATAGAGAAAGTTAAGGGTTTCCTAACTTTCTCTATTCTCTATATTCTTTTAAGGTATCATTATCTCTATTAATAGTTTACATCACATATCAGTTGACCTTATTGTGTATGTACTATCTTTCTTCTTAAATTAATTTAGCTAAATCATTTAAGTTTTCAGCCATTGTAGGATGTGTAAAGATTTGGTCACGTAAGTATGTATACTTAATATCGTTGTCCATGGCCATTTTAATAATGTTAATTAACTCTTCAGAGTTTTTACCAAATAAGGTAGCTCCTAGGATTAAACCAGTGTCTTTGTTAACCGTTAATTTAAATACACCGCGTGGATCTTGGTTTACTGCATGACGCGGCATATTATTTACTGGTAATACCACTGTCACAGCACTTGGATATTGTGCTTTCGCTTCTTCTTCATGTAAACCTACATGGGATAAAGCAGGTGTAATGAAAGTAGAATATGGCACGTGTGCACGATTCCCTAACTTATAACTTTCATCCCCATGTAACACACGATTTACAATACGGAAGTCATCTAAAGACACATAGGTAAATTGTTGTCCACCGTTCACATCACCTACAGCAAATACATTAGGAACAGCCGTCATTAATGTATCGTCTGTTACAATGGAGCCATTAGGACGAACTTGAATATCCGTATTCTCTAAGCCAAGACCTTCTGTATTCGCTTTACGTCCTGTAGCATGTAACAACGCATCGAAAACGAACTCTTCTCCACTCTCAGTCACTACTACTACAGTATCACCTACGTTTTTAATTTCTTTGGTGACAGCGTTAAAGTGGAATCGAACGCCATCTTCTTCTAAATATTGTTGTGCCAACGCAGCTACATCTGCATCTTCACGTTTTAAGATTCTGTCCCCACTTTCAAAAGCTGTTACTTCAGCACCTAAACGTGCGTATAAATTAGCGAATTCAATGCCAATGTTACCGCAGCCAATGATACCTAATCGTTTTGGCAATGTAGGCAACGCTTGCAACTCAGTACTGTTATATACAAATTTAGATGTAGATAGACCTGAAATTGGAAGTACTACATTAGTAGCCCCTGTATTGATGATGATAATTTCAGCTGTCAATATTTCCACGCCATCTGCTGTTGTTACTTCTACTTCTTTATTGGAAGTAAATTTACCATGACCAGTATACACGGTTACATTCGGATTGGATGTTAACATGTTTAAGTTCTTTGCATTTAACTTTCCTACTACTGTATCACGAGTTGCCTTTGCAGCTTCGTAGCTTTTGCCTTTATCCGCACCAACAATCATCGTTTTTGTAGGGATACATCCGATGTTGATACATGTACCACCATACATAGCTGGATCTTGTTCAATTAAAGCGACTTGTTTTCCTTCTTTGCCAAATGTGGCAGCTAATGTTTTACCTGCTTTACCAAAGCCGATAACGAGTAAGTCATATTGTTTCATTATAGTCTCCCCTTTTGTTAATTCACATGAATAAAAAATATATTATATGTTTCATTGTAAATACAATATTGTTTTTATTGTATACCTATTTACTAGGAATTTCAATACCATGTATCACAAATATTTTTCCAGCTCCATAGTTTCAACAAGTTTTTTAACTAGCTGCACTTAGATACTGTATTTTAATATATCTACTTACTGATAAAAATATCATGCGTTTACCTATTATTTATGAACTTGCCCTGTTCGGTTGTATAACCCATACGCAAAACTAGCACTTTCACAAGGAAAGTGCTAGTTCGTCACTCACTATAGCACTCCTAGGTAAAGAGTTTATTCTGCAATTCGAGCTTGTAAATATTGTTTTACAAATGTTGGCAATACGAATGCAGATTTTTGGATGCCATAGTTATAGTATTTAGTTGTAAAATCTTGGGCACGATTTGGATCCCATTCTAATGGGTCATGTTTCTTAGATCCCATAGTAAAGCAATGCATACCTGTTGGATATAACGGAATGAATGCTGTATATAGGCGAGTCACAGGGAAATGTTTATTTACATAGTAGAATACATCAGATACTAGTTGTTGATGCATTACTGGAGATTCTGTTTGTTGTACAAATAAACCATCTTCCTTCAAGGCACGATATGTATTTTTGTAGAATTCTTCTGTAAATAAACCTTCACCAGGTCCGATTGGGTCAGAGCAGTCTACGATAATCACATCATAGAAATTTTCTTTTCCCGCTACATGACCAATACCGTCACCAATGGTTACCGTCAATTTTGGATCTTGGCGAATCATAGCGTCAGCAATAGATGGCAAATATTGTTTTGCCAATTCCACTACTTTACCATCAATTTCTACCATTGTCACTGTTTCTACACAGCTATGGCGTACACATTCTCTAGCCACGCCACCATCACCGCCACCAATGATCAATACATGCTTAGGGTTTGGGTGCAAGAATAACGGAATGTGGCTCATCATTTCATGATACACAAATTCTTCTCGTTCTGACGTTTGAAACACACCATCCAACACAAGCATATTACCATATTCTAAACTATGAGCGACTTCTATGGTTTGAAAGTCGGATTTTCCAGAATATAAAATTTCATCCACTTCTGCGCATAATGCAAGATGAGGGGACTGTAATTCTTTAATCCATTGTGTCATTTCTTACTCCTCACATTGTGACTGGATGTATAAAAAAGCTCCACCCAGTAAATTATCTCGTAACCAACGGCGTAGTGAAAAAATTCGTTCCATACCTTCATCATAGACAACACATCGTGTGTCATCATAATTAACTTGCATAGATACGATAGGAACCCAATGCCATGTAGATAGCCCTTCTTCCTGTCCACGATGACGATTTAAAAAAGCAACAGGACAATTTTGTTCCAGTCCACGTTGTATGAAAGCCGTTACTTCTTCCACCGTATAAGCGCTTCCTTTCAGAGGAAAAATCGGCAATCGTTTCACATTATAAGACAGGTTGTTATCTGCCATATATTGGTTGACACCTTGTTCCCACCAAGTACTTTTATAGAGTCCACCACCATAGCGAGGGCGCACGTATTCCCATACTTGATTCATGCGTTCCAAGGCTTGATCACCGTCTGCAACAGTCTCAACAGGTAAATATCCATCGCGGAAAAGGACATAGGAAATCACTTGTGTCGCCGTTGTAGGACCACAACCAGCTAAGCGTTTCCACGCATCTTCGTACCACTCTTGGTCATACCCATAGGAAAAATTCCCATCCTTTTTCACTTGTAACCATTCAGGATGTTCTAACCGATAGCGTTTAATGCCTGCCATTAGTCTTCTACTACCTCAACAGTTTGCATGCGGTCACCTTGTTGGATTTTATCTACTACATCCATACCTTCGATAACTTGACCGAACACAGTGTGAACGCCGTCTAAATGAGGTTGTGGTTCGTACACGATAAAAAATTGGCTGCCCCCTGTGTTAGGTCCACGATGTGCCATGGATAAAGCACCACGAACATGTTTATGTGGGTTACCTTTAGTTTCGCATGGAATTGTGTAACCAGGGCCACCTACGCCTGTACCCATTGGGCAACCACCTTGAGCCACAAAACCAGGGATAACACGATGGAATTTCAAAGTATCGTAAAATCCTTCTTTGATTAATTTTTCAAAGTTAGCTACTGTACCAGGAGCTTCGTTTTCAAATAATTCGATAACAATGTCACCGTATTCCATATGAATAATTGCTTTTTTCATTACTGTACCTCCAAAAAAGTTCTAATGACATGACCCGCTAAATGCAATCCTGCTACAGAAGGAACAAATCCACAGGAACCTGGACTTCTAGAGTCATCATCACGGTTCGGTGTCATCGGTTGTTCTGTAGAGAATAATACGGTTTGCTTTTTAATGCCACGACGACGCAATTCTTTACGCATAACTTTCGCCAATGGGCATGTATGGGTCTTACTAATATCTGTAATCTTCAATTGATCAGGCCACATTTTATTTCCTGTTCCCATAGAAGATATACAAGGTATATTTCTATTATAACACGTTTCGATGATAGATAGTTTAGCACTTACCATATCAATGGCATCAATGACAAAATCCGGATTAATATCGGCAATGAAAGTAGGATGACTTTCACCAGTATATACCATATCATAAGCCTCAATATGTAGATTAGGATTGATTGCTAAGGCTCTCTCTTTTGCGACCTCTACTTTACGTTGACCTACCGTGCTAGGCAAAGCAATAAGCTGACGATTAATATTGCTCACCGTCACTTTGTCACCATCGACAATAATTATATGCCCTACGCCAGAACGAACCAACGCTTCTAGGGCAAAGGAGCCTACACCACCGCATCCAAAAAGAAGGACTTTTTTACCTTGTAGGGTTTTAATTTTTTCTTCCCCTACCAACCATTGTAAGCGCGTTAACATATGTTCCATATTAATAGGCTCCTGCTGGGATAATTTCAGTCCAATATCCATCTGGATCAGCAATAAAATAAATGCCCATTGCTTCATTCTCATAGACAACGCAGTTCATAGCCTTATGTTTTGCTAACGCTCCTGCATAATCATCTACATAAAATGCCACATGGAATTCATTATCCCCTAAATTATAAGGACGCTCCCAATCACGTAGCCATGTCAATTCTAATCGATGCGGATTGGTACCATCCCCTAAATAGACGATTTTAAAAGATCCATCTTCTCCATCGATATGACCGACTTCTTCTAACCCTAATGCGTCTTTATAAAAGGATAAACTTGTATCCAAATCTTTCACGTTAATATTATTATGAGCAAAGCTAAATTTCATACTTCCTCCTTAATTCCTAGTAAATAACAGTATTATTCTAACATAGGTACTACGGGAATACAATCACTGCACTTGAAAGTAGGCCCTGCTTCCCTCATCCGTTTTTGTCACCACCAAGTGTGCACCAATTTGTTGTTGTAATTCTGGCACATGAGATATGATGCCTACCAATCGTCCTTGGGATTGCAATGCTACTAGTGTTTCCATTGCCACATCTAAGGTATCTGGATCCAAAGTTCCAAACCCTTCATCAATAAACATGGTATCCAAATGAATACCTCCCGCATAAGATTGAATGACATCCGCCAATCCCATAGCTAAACCTAAGGACGCTAAAAAGGTTTCTCCTCCAGACAACGTATTGGCAGGGCGGCTTGCCCCTGTATAGGCATCAAAGACAGCAATATCCAACCCCCGTGCGCCGCGACCTCCTTCTTCTATCGATCTTTCCAATCGATAGCGACCACGACTCATATCATGAAGTCGTAAGTTCCCTGCACTTAACACTTCTTCCAGGATAGCACCTAGTACATAGCGTTCAAAGCTGACCCCTTTTATACCTGAATCACCGCCATTGGCTAAATCGGCTAAGCCGAAGATAAAGGCTCGACGATCTGACAATACTTTAGTGGACTCTTCCAACCCAGTAATTTCTTGTATTGTCTTTTCTTTAGCTAGAACTTGAGATTTCAGGGTACCAATAGTTTCCCCCAATTCTTTTAATTCCTGTTCTATTGTTTCCACAGCACCCTTGGCTATTTCCTCTGGCACTGTAGTATAGTGGGCTAAATCACTTTGCACTTCTTCTAACAGAGAGCTTAGTCGCAATGTTTCGTTGTTATAGACACTAAAGGTTTCTTTCCATGCTGGCAATTTATCAAATGCATGAGATTCCTGTTTAAATGCATCAATGGTAAGAGATTCCGCTGCTAACACTTGCTCGATTTCCTTATCCAAGAATTCTATATCCTGCGCCATGCGATCCTGTTGTTCTTTAATAGTCCCTATTTCTGTGATGAGCGCCACCTTTTGTTCTTGGCTAGCTTGACGCGCGGCTTCTACCTCTTTACGGTCCGCTTCATACCGTTTCAGAGAATCTGCGAGATCTTTCACCTCAGCCGTATACGTTTCCACCGTAAAAGGAGCTATACTCTTTTCAATACGATGCATTTCTGTTGTCATGTGGTGAACATCTTGTTTAATCGTCTCTATCTGACCAGCTAAAGTAGTCAATTCCAGTTGTTTTGTATGAAAGTTAGCTTCTTCTACTTGTATTGCCTTATGTAATGTTTCTAATCTTTCTTCCAATTCTACTTTAGTGGTTTCAGCAACAACTAACTCATTTTGTATCGTTTTAAACGCTTGGTCTATGGTTTCTATATCTGCAGATGCCTTCCACCATTGGAGGCGTTCAGCTACCCTATCTATGTCCTTGACTTGTATAGCCGATTCCAACATATTCCCCAAGTGAATAATAGCTTTTCTTTGCACACCTTCTGTTACATTTGGATAGCTTTCACATAAACGATTCCATTCTTTACTATATCGTTCTACTTCTTCTTCACTGTGGCTTAGCTTGGTTTCTATCGTTGCCACCTGTGTTTGACTAGCTTGGAACTCTCTGCGGAATCTATCTACCGTTTCTCTAACAATGTCTTCCGACGGGGCTTGTGCTAGTTGTGGATGTTCTAAGGAACCACAAACAGGACACGGCGAATCAACTTCCACTTGCAAACTCACTTCATAGGCTTGGTATTGTCGTAATAATTGCTCATTATGATGATATAGACCTTCACGCGTCTTGCAGACCTGTCGTTCTTCCTCCAACTGTTGACTATGAAGATTTCTAGCATCCCAAGCAGTTTGGAGTTTGTTAACAACCCCCTTTAAGGAATCCCACCAACTCCGCAGTTCACTGGTACATAATTTTTCCTCACCTAAGGAAGCATAATTTTGTAACTCTATCTGTATACCTTCTAATGTTTTACGATGCAACTCCAGCTCTGCCTGACTTGTAGTTATCTCCTGTTGTAGAGCCTGTTGTTGCTCCACTTGCTGTGCTTTCGAAGCCTCTATATCAGTCCTTTTTATCACAAGTTCGCCATACCGCTCCACCTCTTGTTGCAAGGCCTGTAATTGGTGGTATTGCTCTTGTTGCTTTGCATACGTTTCCTCTTGAGCTATTAGCTGTTTCCACTTAGACTCTAAGGTTTGTAAATTTCCTTCCACGGACTGCAACGATGTTTTCAAGGCTTCTAATTTTTCTTTGTCCGTTCTGAAAATATCTTGCAATTTCTCATAGTCTTTCATAGACCTCCGAACTTCTTGCAACCGTTCCCAACGGCTAATAGCCTCCCCTAATGCAAGATGCGCCGACTCTCCTTCTTGATGAGTAGCCAAGGCTTGACTGTATTGATCTTTGCGCGATACTAGGTTGGCATAGGTTTCGTACTTAGCATAGGCTGTTTGCAAAACATCGCACTGCTCCTGTTTCTCCTTACGTTCTTTTTCACGAATCCCTAATACAGCACGTTCTTCTTCCGTCAATGCCACTAAGTCCTGTAACGTATCTACTGTGTAAGTATTCAATAAAAACTCAACCTTTTGCAATGTATCTTGAATCCCTACGGTAGATTTAGTCAATTCTTCCTTCAATACATCTTGCATGCGTTTATACACAGAGGTTTTAAAAATCGTATGTAGCAATACTTCCCGTTCTGATGTGGGGGCTACTAACAATTTTCTAAAATCACCTTGCGGTAATAGGACAACTTGCAAAAATTGATCTACACGAAATCCAATGATCTGTTGTACATAGTCACGAATTTCTTGGGCTTTTGTAGCGAGTAATTTCCATTCTTCATCAATCCATTCACTGATAGAAGCAGTTGCTAATACCGTTCTTGTACCAGTGCCTCGTTTTTTCTGTAATTCTTGTTTTGGAGTTCGCTCCATCCTATATCGATGATCACCTACTTGAAACTCAAACACCACTGATGTAGGTGTAGTAGCATCTGCATAATCGCTACGCATATCTGAACCATCACGAAGGCCACCACTGGTTTGACCATATAGGGCATATACAATGGCATCTAATATACTTGTTTTTCCTGCCCCTGTAGGACCTGTAATCAAAAACATGGATTGATTTGCCAATACGGCAAAATCAAGGATTACTTTCTTAGGATACGGGCCAAAGGCAGTCATTTCTAATCGTAAGGGTCTCATGTTTCTTCCTCCCTTAATACACGATGCCACAAACCTTCCATATACTCTAATTCTTTCTGTGAAAGTTCTTCATTACGAGCTTCCTTAGCAAATTGGGCAAATAAATCTTTCTCATTTAATTCCTTGAATCGTTTAGCACCTGTTGTATCTCGCACCACTTCCATACGACCTACTAATTCTAATCGCATACAATATGGAAATACCTTTCGCAAGCGGCGCATTCCGTCCACTACAGGTGCCGTATCTAACAATCGTACTTCCACATAATCATTATGATGCCGTGTATGAAGACTTTCATCTGCTAGCAAATCGTCAAAATATCCCGTCAGGCTCACAAATTGGCGGCGTCCTACAATAGGAATCTCACTGATTGTTGTAGCTCCTTTGCCGTCTATATCAACAATAGTGAAACTTTTACTATACCCTACCTCGTCAAAGGAATAGGTCAACAAAGATCCACTGTAGCGAATATGGTCCACCCCAATCCGTTGTGGTCTATGCAAGTGACCTAAGGCAGTATATGTAAAATCTTTGAATACCGTTGTTGGAACTTGCCCAGAACCTCCTACTAACAGAGGCCGTTCCGACTCACTTTCAGCACCACCTGCCACAAAAGCATGAGCCATACAAAGACTGCGGTGTCCTTTAGAGCAACGCTTCGCATAATATGACCAATGTTCATAGGCATCTGCGATAGTCCAATTATATTTATTTGTATCAACACCTAACGCACATTCCGCAGTACCGACAACAGAAATCTCATCATTACCTTTATACGAAGAGTTGTCTAAATTTACAATATCTTCATTACTTAAAGAGGCAAATAAATCTGCCGATTCGCATTGCGTTCTATGTTTTTTAGATGCCTTAACAGATTCGATATGCTCTGTTATTTCTATCTTTTCATTTCCAACACCTTGCCGATTCAGAGCACTTTGCATATCACGCACCTCTCCGTAGGGCAATGCCCATACATCGAGTTGACCATACGCATCTTGGAAAGAGATGGGATTTATCCCTTGGTGAGCATGGCCTAACAAATGGATACCATGAGTTTCCCAAGCACTGTGACCCATCGCTAAGCGTGGTCCACTATCGTGATTACCTGAAATGGCCACCAAAGGAATATTCTCGCTAAAAGCCAATCGATGGAGCACGGAATCCCATAATTCAATGGCCTCAATAGGTGGCACTGAGCGATCAAAGACGTCCCCACTGAGGACCACCAGATCAATCTGTTCTTCTTTCAGTAAAGGGAAAAATTGATGATCCAATACATAGGCTTGGTCCGTTGTTAAATGTTCGTTATAAAATAGTCGTCCTAAATGCCAGTCTGCTGTATGTAGTATGCGCATACTTACACCTCGTTTGCGTAAATCTCCCGTAAGATAGAAATTTCTTTCGCATATCCATCTAGTTCATTTGGCGTTTCTAGATAAAATGGTAAATGACGTAATTTTGGATGGGTAATGAAATTAGCAATGGCCTCAATGCCAATATGGCCTTCCCCAATTTTTTCATGCCGATCTTTATGGGCTCCCCTAGGATTTTTGGAATCGTTCAAATGCACCGCATGGATTCTGTCTAAGCCTACAAAATGGTCAAACTCCTCCAAAACGCCATCTAAATTTTCAATGATGTCGTAACCACCTTCGTGGATATGGCACGTATCTACACAAACTCCGATATATTCTTTATATTTCACGCCGTCAATGATGCGCGCTAGTTCTTCAAAATTACGACCTACTTCTGTTCCTTTTCCCGCCATAGCTTCTAATAAAACTGTCGTCTTCATACCTGGAAAAATCACTTCATTCAACATATCTACGATGTATTCGATGCCTTGGTCTACGCCTTGTTTCACATGGCTACCAGGGTGAAAGTTATATAAATGGCCTGGTAAATATTCCAGTCGCTCCAAATCTTCTCTCATAGAGTTTTTCGCAAACTCACGCAAGCCTGGATCCGCTGCACATGCATTCAATGTATACGGTGCATGGCCTAGCAATTTGCCAAATTGATGTTCTTTCAGGAACACATCTAAGGCTTTCATATCTGCTTCATCAAAGGCACGTGCCTTGCCGCCACGTGGATTTCTCGTAAAATATTGAAATGTATTGGCACCAATGGATAATGCTTCCTTTCCCATATGTAAATAGCCTTTGCTGATGGATAAATGACATCCGATTTTTAATTGACTCATATATAACTCCTTCTCTTGATGATTCACTATCTTACTTGTAAGTATATCATGTTATGACTATCTCTTTACAGGCATAAAAATAGAGGACAATTGTTTATATAAGCAATTATCCTCTATTTCTTTTACATGACTAATTAATGTGAGCTTTTACGCAAACATTCTGGACAAATGCCTTCAAAAGACACATGAAGTCCTGTAATTTCATATTCACTGTGGCGCGCCACTTCTTCTCTTAGACAGTTTACTTGTACATCATGTAAATCATTAATACGATTACACATTGTACAGCGTACATGCGGATGATTTCTTGTATCCCAGTCATAACGGCTACAATCATCGCCCAAGTCTAAGACGCGAACTAAACCAATGCGTTCAAAAATCTCCATCGTTTTATATACAGTCGCCAAGCTCATACTTGGATGGTCTTCCCGCAAACTTTGGTAGATCATTTCCGCAGTGGGATGGTTGTTTTCTGCGTAAAGAACATTATAAATGGCAATACGCTGTGGTGTCACTTTATAACCTTCTTCTCGCAATTTTTGTGCAATATCCATAAAGCACATCCTTTCCACTTGGAAGCTTAACTGTGAGATTAAAATACTATTACTCTATCTATATTATATCAGAAAGTTCATTCCCAAACAATAATCAGAATTGTTTAATTTTAAATATCGTTACTTAACGAAATTATTCTTTAAAATACGGCTTGAAACCGCTACCTTGATGCTTTTGTTGTTTTTGTCCATCACGAGAACGGCGCTCTCCACTATTGGAACGTTGACTACGATCGCGAGAGGAACGTCTTCTATCTCCGTCACGACGATCATCACGACGGCGACCATCTCTACGACGATCATCACGGCGACGGCCATCTCGACGTCCACTGTCACGGCGACGACGTATGCGAAGTGGCGCTTCTTCTGTAATGCTAACAGGAGTTGTATCTGGCTCTTTTGTCAACAATTTCAAAGCAGCTGCTAATAATGTAACAGAATCGATATCATTCAATAATTCTTCTGCACTAGAACGATAGCTTGCTAATTCTTCACGATTATCTGCTAAAGCAATCAATTTCTCTACGGCAATTTTTTGTTGTCCTTCTAATACTTCTCCCAAAGATGGAGCTTTACGACGAGCAATCTTGCGTTTTGTCAAACGTTCAATGGCATGTAAATGCTCAATTTCACGTGGAATAACGAATGTCATTGCCACGCCCGCTTTACCAGCACGACCTGTACGACCGACACGGTGTACATAGCTTTCAGGATCTTGTGGCAAATCGTAATTATACACATGCGTAACGCCACTAATATCTAAACCACGAGCCGCTACGTCTGTAGCTACTAAGATATCGATAGTACCTTCACGGAATTGACGAATCACAGAGTCACGTTTTTGTTGAGACAAGTCACCATGAATACCTTCTGCCATGTAACCACGTTTTTTCAATGCTTCTGTTACTTCGTCTACACGACGTTTTGTACGACCGAACACGATAGCCAATTCTGGCGCTTGGATATCTAGTAAACGGCACAATACATCAAATTTTTGACGATCTTGTACTTCGATATAATATTGTTCGATTAAATCCATTGTTACTTGTGTTGGTTTCATACGGATTAATGTTGGCTCTGTTAAGTATGTTTCTGCCAACTCTTGGATTGCTTTTGGCATTGTAGCAGAGAACAATAATGTTTGACGCTCTTTTGGAACAGCTGTCAAAATTTTATTGATATCATCTACGAAGCCCATGTTTAACATTTCATCCGCTTCATCCAAAATGACAACTTTTACATGGTCAAAAGAAATAGATTTTCTCTCCATGTGATCCATTAAACGACCAGGTGTCGCTACAATCACTTGTGGATGTTTTTTCAACATACGGAATTGACGTCCAATATCTTGTCCACCATAGATTGGTAAGGCTTGAATGTTAGTATGTTGCGCCATTTTATTTAACTCTTCCGCCACTTGAATTGCTAATTCGCGTGTGGGTGAAAGAATCAATACTTGTGGATCTTGGATTGTTGGATCCACTTGCTCTAACGCTGGGATACCGAAGGCAGCTGTTTTACCAGTACCAGTTTGTGCTTGACCAATCATGTCTTGACCGGACTTCGCCGCTGGAATGGCTTCACGTTGAATCGGTGTTGGTTCTTCAAATCCCATGTCGTTTAAAGCTCGTAAAATGGGTTCGCTAATTTGTAAATCTTCAAATTTAATTTGCATATATGAAAGGGTCCTCCTTTAAAATCTTGTTATGTATTATGCGAATTAGTATATTATATCACACTGGGCATCGGTTTGTATATCAAAGTATGATAGAGCACTATATGTTTCAATCCTTCACCATGAGGTTCCCTATTGTACTGACCATTATTTCATGGTATACTTTAACGGTATACACGCGCCTATAGCTCAGGGGATAGAGCACCGGTCTCCGGAACCGGGTGCGCAGGTTCGATTCCTGCTAGGCGCACCATTGATATAACTGGATTCTCACCGTTGGTTGAGAGTCCATTTTTTGCATTTGAGCCCAATTTTGAGCCCAATTTAAGTTTTCATAAAAAGTACCACCCCCATGTTATATCTACTTCAGATAACACTGGGGGCTTATTACATTATACTTTTACTTATAATAATTGTTCTTTGATCAACTCTAATAGGGCATCACAGCTACGACTTATATCGTCATAGGTTTCGTCAAAATTTCCCGTATACCAAGGGTCTTTTACATCTCGACTTTCTCCAACAAACATCATAGCCTTATACACCTTATGGTCAACGTCATCATCAATAATGAGGCGCAAGTTTCTTGCATTATTTTCATCCATGATGATGAGGTAATCAAAGTTACGGTAATCATCCATCGTTACTTGGCGGGCCTTGCGACGAGTATAAGGAATATCCATTTCATCTAATTTTTGTTTAGTTCCATAATGGGTATCATTTCCTATCTCCTCACGAGATGTAGCTGCGGACTCAATATAAATAGAATCAGTTAAACCCGCCTTGTTAACGATATGCTTCATATAAAACTCTGCCATCGTAGAGCGACAAATGTTACCATGACAGATGAATAAGACTTTTACCATACTATCCTCCTTAAATACTAATAGCCCTTACAGCATACGCTATAAGGACTATTAGTACAAGATGTAATTAGAAGTTATGTCGTACTCCCGCATCAATACGCCATGTATTGTCTATAGTAGCACCAAAGTTTTTAGTAAATGTACCATATACATATGTGCTTGGACGAACGCTCCAGGAGCCTCCAATTTCAGCATCAAGCCATGTATCTTTCAAATCAAGTTCTGTATGTACTGTTGGATTACCTGGCGCGGAATATGTCGTATTGACCTTACTAGAGAATTCATGAGCCAATGCGAGTTTTGCAAAGATGTTGGATGTTTCAGTTTCTCTACCAATGCCAAGGCCCAATCGACCTACAGCAGAGTTAACAGCGTCAGCTTTCACATGCATAGAGCCACCATTAACAATATTAGCATCATAGGATACGCCATTCAAACGACCTACAATGAATTCTACACTAGGATCCATGTAGAAACCATTTTCTTTCTTAATGCGTTTACCATATTCAGCACTTAAAGAGGTACCAAATGTATGATAATCCCCATTCAATTGATGTCCCCCTAGTGAGTGAAGTTTGTAAGTATTGGACAGGCGGCTTCCACGAGCGATGATATCTAAGTAACGTCCATCATCATGTTGTTTTGTACCATATAACCCAATACCAGCGATTTTGCTGTCTCCGTTGCCAACGGCATAGGAGTTGCTAGACGTACTGTAATCTAGAGCACCACCAAAAGTCCAACCATTGGATACCTTATGATCATAACCAACTTGTACACCATTATATGTCATATGAGTATCGGCACCATTTGTCATGTTAGATTTGCCGCCGATATATTTAGCCCATACCCCTTGGTTCGTATTAGTCAAACGAAGGTCCCCTAAACGACGTTGTAAATCGTTCGTAGTATTATGCCAAGCTATCGCTGTAGATGTGAGAGCAGATTTCGCACCACTTACCAAGGAAGATTCACTAGCATGTGTTACCGTCGCGGTATCAGCAACAACAAGATTACCTTGTGCATCGAATGCATTTGTACCAAGTTCAGCCATAGCAGCCGGTCTTGTAATACCTTCATTAACTTGAACAGCGGCAGCTAGTTTCTTATCATTTCCCGTATATTGTAATTTATTGGCTAACGCTCTCATTTCTGCACGATAACTTGCATCATCAGTCAAATTTTTAACACTGTCACCTTGTACAATGATGTGGCTATTATCAGCAGCATGTTGGATAATAATTTGGCCATTGCCAGCTTCGCTGGCTGGCACACCTGTTTTATAATCAGCATTTACAAAACCACTATAGTTTTGAATTGTAATAGGACGAGCATCGATAGGATGAATCATACCTGCTGCAGTTGGATTTGTACCACCTACAAGATTACGAACTTTACTTCCTTTATATAAGTATGCTGCATCATCTCCTGATGGACGTGGTTTTCTTGGTGTAGGTCGTTCCTTACCAATCCATTCATTATTCCAAGTAGCACCATTTTGTAAATATATATCGGCACCAGAATTATGTGAATTTTTATTACTTTCAGCATATTCATTTAACACAGCACCCGTAAGACTCGAGTTAGAGGTTGTAAAAGCTAGTCCGATATTTGCTGGCGCTTCATTAAGATTTGGATTCTCACCATAATCTTTATTAATTAACCCTACATTACCAACAGCTACTAAATCCTTCGTACCTGGGTGTTTACCATCGACACCTGCATTCACATATACATCACCCTCTTCTGCCACAACAGAATAGGTGTCTGACGTTTTAAGAGGATACGTTATAATACGACCACCGCCATCAACGATAATATGGCCCCGGTGATTCGCTTGCAATCCTACTCCCACAGCATCAATATCTACATTGCCTTTCACATGAATATTGCTATCACCATAGTCTCTGTCAGGATTAGGATTATGATGTGGCACCTTACCACCGAGACCAGCATAGACAGCACTCATATAATAATGCCCCAAATCTTTTTTATCTGCTGGTGCATCATTTTTTAATCGTACAATGAGATCTTTATCTATGGTCAATTCCGATCCAAATACAGTATAAATCCCTGTTACATTTTTAGATTTACCTGTGTCCATCAAGCTTTTACCATGTACATTTACGGTTAACGTGTCTTCTATATGCTTAACCCCAGGTTCCGTTTGCTTTTGATCGCCCAACGATAAACCAATTAAGTTTTCTGCTTTATCACTATACTTAGTAATATCTGTAGCCATTACGGAATAAGACATTCCTGTTACTACTAATGCAGCCATTACGACTGATACATGACGTGTAATCTTCATAAGAACCTCCACAATCAACAATAGATATCAATAATAGATATCAACAAACTACCATCATTATACATTGTTATTTGTACTTCGTACATACTTATATACCTATAAATACTCTATTATGCATACTTTATATAGTAAAGCATTACTATGACAATTAGTTATAGTTGATAAAATTATCATAAATCTTTCATGCTGAAATAATAAGAATATTTAATTCTTATTGCTGTTGAGAATCTTTTTTTCATTTGAGCCCAATTTTGAGTCAATTTGAATTTTTTCTTGCCAAACTTAAATGAATGGAGTATACTAAACGCAATTATTGAAAGAAAGGAGTCACTACAATGATGAAGCAAGCCAATTTAGCTACAACAAATGCAAATACATTTTTTTGGTTCTTTATCCAAACTACGGGTAAAGAACTATTTGAGCTACGCTAATTTAGGTATCATCACTGAGTGGCTTTAAATAGTGGTAAGGGCTACCCGTACTAGGTATAGGCGGGTAGCCCTTTTTATATATCTTCCTATACCACCACTCACAAATACCTATAGATGTTAAGATTTTAGGAGGACCTTATGATTATTCGATTACACACTACAGCAACTGAAGCACAAATTGCAGAACTACGTCAACAGTTAGAAGCCACTGGCGTTACATTACATCCAGTACATGGAGAACAACAAGATATCATCGGTTTGATCGGCGATACATCCCGTGTCGATTTACGCACCATTGAATCCCTTCCATACGTTGAAAAGGTTATGCGTATCCAAGAGCCTTTCAAAAAAGCAAATCGTAAATTCCATCCTCAAGATACGGTGGTTACTGTAGGAAATGCAAAAATCGGTGGCGGTCACTTTGCTATCATCGCAGGCCCTTGTTCTGTAGAAACACCAGAACAAGTCATCGAAGTAGCAAAGGCTGTGAAAGCAGCTGGTGCTGGCATTCTTCGTGGTGGCGCTTTCAAACCTCGTACTTCTCCATACTCTTTCCAAGGCATGGGACCAAGTGGTTTAGCCTTATTAGAAGAAGCTAAAAAAGAAACTGGTCTACCTATTGTGTCAGAAGTCATGGATATTTCTCAATTAGAATACTTCGACAATGTAGATATGCTGCAAATCGGTGCCCGCAATATGCAAAACTTCAACCTTTTAAAAGAAGTCGGCAAATTAAGAAAACCAATTTTATTAAAACGTGGGCTATGTGCTACATACGAAGAATGGTTAATGGCTGCAGAATACATCATGAGCGAAGGTAACGAACAAATCGTTCTTTGCGAACGTGGTATTCGTACATTCGAAACACGCACTCGTAACACATTGGATGTCACTGCTATTCCAATGATGCACGAGTTATCCCACTTGCCAATCATTATGGACCCAAGCCATGCAGCAGGTATGAGCCGTGTGGTTCCCTCCTTGTCCTTAGCCTCCGTTGGTGGCGGTGCTGATGGTTTAATGATTGAAGTTCACAACAATCCAGAAAAAGCACTGTGTGATGGTCCTCAATCCTTACGCCCAGAGCAATTCGCTACTTTGGCAAACCAAGTGTTCACACTTCGTGACGCATTAGGTCATAAATAGGTCACTCCTATGGATACAATTCATATTCAAGCCTCCACTTCTTACGATGTGATTATCGAGCGGAATAGCTTGCCTCACATTGGTAAGTACTTACACTCCATCAAAGCTGCTTGTTCCGTCATGATTGTTACTGATGACAATGTGGGCCCCCTCTATGCTTCTACTGTTTCAGATTCCCTACAACAGGCAGGTTACACCGTTCATACCTACACGTTTCCTCATGGTGAAAGTGAAAAGAACGGCTATCGTCTCATAGATCTAGTAGAAACATTAGGAAATGCAAAATTGACTCGGAAAGACCTCATTATTGCTTTAGGTGGTGGCGTCGTCGGAGACCTAGCTGGATTTGCTGCTGCCACCTACTTACGGGGTATCGATTATGTACAAGTACCTACGTCACTGTTGGCTGCTGTCGATTCCTCCGTAGGCGGTAAAACAGCTGTTAACCTAGAGTGTGGTAAAAATTTATGGGGTGCTTTTAAACAACCTATCCTCGTTCTCTGTGATCCAGAAACACTTTCTACCTTACCTAAAGAGGAATGGATTAATGGATGTGGGGAAATCATCAAATATGGTTTCTTAGACCATCCAGAGTTACTAGATCAACTTCGAGAACGACCGATCTTACAACATCCAGAAGATGTAGATACTATCATCACTCAATGTGTACGCATCAAAGCCCATGTGGTGGAAGTAGATGAAAAGGAAAGCGGCCTTCGTGCGACATTGAACTTAGGTCATACCTTTGGACATGGTATCGAGCACGGTAGTGCTTTCGCTATCCCGCACGGCAATGCCGTTGCTTTGGGACTCCTCATCATGGCAAAAGGTGCAGTAGCCAACGAAGAGCTAGATCCCACCATTGTTTCTAGTATTGAACAGTTGCTAATAGCCCATGAATTACCCACCACAACGACGATACCAAAAGATGTAATCTTAGAAGAAGCTAGTCACGATAAAAAAGCCTCTGGCTCTTCCATTACCATCGTAGTTCCTACAGGGTATGGCACATCGGTGCTAAAAAAAGTTACCTTCTCTGAATTGGCTAACTACTGTAGAATATAACTACCATTTCTATTCTGTATATCTATTACGTATAACAATATTATTTAAATGTAAACTAAACAGATTCTATATTTACCTTTTATCAGTATCCTTATAGCACTTCCCAGTGGTTATGGTAAGAATACTAGAAAGGATTCCTATGCAACATGTTTCTAATATGCCCTTATGTGGCACAATCCCAGCCATACCGGCTAAAGCCCATGCTCATCGGGCACTTATCTCAGCGGCCCTTGCCACGAGTCCTAGCTCGATTCTAATTTCCCACTCTTCCAAGGACATTGATGCTACCATGGATTCCTTGCGATCCCTTGGTAGCAAAATAACCTATGAACAGGGTGTGGCTCATATCACTCCGGGGCCTCCCCCTTCTATTGGGCACGTATTACCACACGAATCAGGCACAACCTTACGCTTACTCTTACCAGTGTCCGCCACTATCTGTGATACTGTAAAAGTAGACGCCAAAGGGCGTTTACCTGAACGTCCACTAGAACCATTACTGAGCGAAATGAAAGCACATGGAGTGTCCTTTTCACAAGAAGCACCGCCTTTCACTATGTCAGGGAAATTACAAAGTGGTACCTTCTCCATGACGGGAACCGTAAGTTCTCAATTCTTCTCCGGCCTTCTTCTAGCGGCACCACAACTGGGGCACACCACCGTGAATTGCACCAGTTCCTTACAATCGAAAGACTATGTAACATTAACCATAGAAACGATGAAAGACTTTGGTGTACACGTAACAGAAGTTTCCACGGAGGAAGGATATCCAAGTTTTACTATCGAGGAGAAGCAACACTTCCACGGCAATGAGCAATATCAAATCGAGGGAGATTGGTCTAATGGTGCCATTTGGCTAGTAGCAGCCGCTATGACAGGACAATCTATTTCTGTCACAGGTTTACGTCCTGATTCTGTACAAGCAGATAAACGGATTCTTTCCATTTTAGAAAGCGCTGGTGTCACTTGTACGTGGAATGGATCTACTATCACGATCACTGGCAAAGCACATAAGCCAATCCATGTAAATTTAGAACAAATGCCAGATTTGTTACCTATTTTATCTAGCTTAGCTTGCTCCATAGAAGAAGAATCTACTTTCATCAATGGAGCTCGCCTTCGATTGAAAGAGTCAGATCGTTTAGCAGCGGTGGCACAACTTGTTCGTGATTCTGGTGGTATCGTGCGCATGGAAAGGGATAACCTGTATATTACAGGAACAGGTACGCTTGATGGTGGCACTGTAGACTGTGTGAATGACCATCGCCTCGTCATGGCTGGTGCCTTAAACGCACTCATCGCTACCTCCCCTATAATCTTGCAAGACAGTGAAGCCATCAGTAAGTCGTATCCTCACTTTTTTGAAGACTGGAAACGATTAGGTGGGCAGACACATACTATATAAATGTATTTAACAAGTAAGGAGTAATTATGGCATCCTATTTCGGTCGTACTGTGAAAGTCTCCACCTTCGGTGCCTCTCACGGTCAAGCTATTGGCGGAGTTGTAGACGGACTTCCTTGTGGATTTCCTGTCAATCTAGAAACCTTGCAAGCCTTTCTAAAACGACGAGCTCCAGGGCAACATCAATTACAAACACAAAGAAAAGAAGCAGATATCCCTGAGTTTCAATCAGGCATCGTACAAGGAAGACTGAGCGGTTCTCCTTTGGCTTTCACAATTAAAAATACATCACAACGAAGTGGGGATTACGATAACCTACGAGATGTGCCACGCCCATCTCATGCAGATTACACCGCTCGCATGCGCTATGGTGAGTATGTGGATATGCGTGGGGGCGGTCATTTCTCTGCTCGCATAACAGCCCCTGTTTGCGTAGCTGGTGGCATTGCTATACAACTATTAGAATCCATCGGCATTCATGTGCGTGCACACTTAGCACAAGTTGGCACTGTCCCAGATACATCTATCGATTATACTAACCCACCTATGGACAAGCTCGCTAGTATCAGCACTGAAGCGATTCCTATGTTAGACCCTGTGCAACGTCATACAGCAGAGCAACTTGTATTGGAGTTAAAAACATCGGGCGATTCCACTGGTGGCATCGTAGAAGTATTTGCCACAGGTTTACCTGTTGGCATGGGGAATCCCAATTATGATGGTATTGAAAATCGCTTAGGCGCTACGCTGTTCGGCATGCCTGCAGTGAAAGGCATTTCCTTTGGGTCTGGTTTCCCTGGCTGTGCATCCCGTGGAAGTGAGCAAAACGATCCTTTCATCATCACTGATGAAGGTGTTCGTACCAAAAACAATAACAGCGGTGGCATCCAAGGTGGTATTACCAACGGTATGCCCCTTGTGATGCAAGTAGGGATTAAGCCCACACCGTCCATTTATCATGAGCAAAACTCAGTATCCCTCAGTAACCATAGTGCTGAAGTATTACAAATTCAAGGTCGCCATGACCCTTGCGTAGCGCTACGTGCCGTTCCTGTAGTAGAAGCTCTAACGGCTCTTGTCCTCTTAGATTTTGTACTAGAACATGATCCACATGTATTCCGTCATTTCAGTCATCGTACGTTGGAGGTGTAAATGTTTGGATTATTAGGCCGCACCTTGGGCCACACCTACTCCCCCATGATTCATCAAGCCTTAGGAAATACATCCTATGACATATTTGAAATGGAACCAGACCAACTACAAGATTTTTTTAATCGTTCTGAATTACAAGGCTTAAATATTACCATTCCCTATAAAATCAATGCCTTACAGGCTTGTCATCACATCAGTGATATTGCAAAAGCAATTGGTTGTGTCAACACTATGGTGCGCCAAGCAGATGGTTCTTGGTATGGGACCAATACGGACTATGATGGCTTCCTAGCCACCTTGGATTGGTCTAGCATAGAAGTGACAAATAAGCATTGTTTAATTTTAGGTGATGGAGCCTCGTCCAATACAGTGCATGTGGCATTAGAAAGATTAGGCGCCGCCTCTATTACCCATATCAGCCGCCATCGCTTTCCTACATATGGGCACATTGCACAATTTTATGAACGAGCACAGATAATTATCAACTGTACTCCAGTTGGTATGTATCCTTATTGTCCTGACCAAAGCATTCAATTAGCCCCTTTTACTCACTTAGAAGGTGTTATCGACTTGGTGTACAATCCCCATCGTACAGGTATTTTGTTAGAAGCGAAATCTCTCGGCATTCCTCATGTGAATGGGCTCATCTTCTTATTGTCCCAAGCCATTGCGGCGAGTGCTTTATTTTTACATCGCACCTATGATGAAAGTATCCTTTCAGACCTATACAAACAATTTCGACAAGATCAAGAAAATATTATTTTAATTGGTATGCCTGGGTCTGGTAAAAGTACCATTGGCAAAGCCTTAGCCAACCTAACAGGAAGACCACTAGTAGATATCGATAGCCGCATAATAGAGGAAGTCGGTTCCATTAGTGATTATATTTTAACGCACGGTGAAGCTGCCTTTCGCACAGTAGAATCTAATATCATCAGTGACATAGGAAAGCAGACAGGTCTTATCATCTCCACTGGTGGCGGTGCTGTCACCACACCAGAGAACTTTGCTCCCTTAAGACAAAATGGACGAATCTATGAAATTTATCGTCCTTTAGAAGAATTAGATACAACAGGACGTATCCTCTCCTCTGGTGGCATAGAACGATTACAACAATTGTACACAGTACGGGCTCCCCTATATACACGATTCTGTCAAGCACAAGTTCTGAACACTGGTACTCCTGAAAGCGTGGCTCAACGCATCCTAGAGGACTTCCATAGCAATCTAGTATAACTTGCTATTAAGATATATACTGTATCAGTCTTTCTTTTCTTATATCTACTCATCACTATTGGGATTCAAAGTTGCATGTATCAGGTAGGTTTCTTATAGATGGATATATGCTACTACAATATATATACAAGCTATTGTCTACATCCTCTAGAAAAAATATATAAAATTATGAGATTATATAAAAGAATGTAATCCATTTTTAAGCATACGCTAAGATATTAAATACACGTAATCGGCTTTCAAAGGTGTTTCTTAGAAACACATGAAAGCCTTTTTACTGTCTAACCATAGTAATTCACTAGCATTAATTGACATTCTATAGAAAATAGTTTACTATTATCAAATATAAAAGTTTATATTGTTTAAGGAGGTTTTACTATGACGGACTCGCAACAAGAGTTAAAGCGTGGTCTTAAAAATCGCCACGTTCAATTATTAGCCATGGGCGGTGCCATCGGTACAGGTTTATTCCTCGGCTCTGGGCGATCTATTAGTTTAGCGGGCCCCTCTATCCTCCTCACGTATCTAATTACAGGTATTATCTGTTTCTTTATGATGCGTGCTTTAGGAGAGTTATTGCTTTCCAATTTGAATCACCATTCTTTCATTGACTTTGTAGAAGAATATTTAGGTGACCGAGCGGCCTTCATTACAGGTTGGACCTATTGGTTCTGTTGGCTTTCACTGGCCATGGCGGACTTAACTGCGGTCGGCTTGTACATGCAGTACTGGATACCGTGGATGCCACAATGGATACCGGCCCTCATCGTACTAGGCATATTACTAGTTATGAATTTGACAGCGGTAAAACACTTTGGTGAAATGGAGTTTTGGTTCGCTTTAATAAAAGTAATCGCCATCGTATCACTCATCATCATTGGTCTTATCATGATCCTCACAGGATTCACTACCAATGCTGGTGCAGCTGCCTTTGAAAATCTATGGAATTACGGCGGTTGGTTCCCAAATGGGACCATGGGCTTTATACTTTCCTTTCAAATGGTAGTATTTGCTTTCACAGGCATTGAACTAGTAGGCCTCACAGCTGGGGAAACGGAAAATCCAAAAAAAGTTATCCCTATGGCCATTAATAATATTCCATTGCGAATTATTCTATTCTATATCGGATCTCTTGCAATCATCATGAGTATATACCCATGGATT
The DNA here is from genome assembly GCF_003992195.1 of Veillonella sp. 3627. Lineage (NCBI taxonomy): Bacteria > Bacillati > Bacillota > Negativicutes > Veillonellales > Veillonellaceae > Veillonella > Veillonella sp. 3627. The sequence goes on from NZ_RQVG01000002.1 coordinate 23,779, forward strand.
GCAGTAGACCCAAATTCTAGTCCCTTCGTGGCTGTGTTTAATGCAGTGGGTATCCTGGCTGCTGCGAGCATCGTAAACTTCGTTGTTTTAACATCGGCGGCGTCTGCTACGAACTCTGGCATCTTCTCCACGAGCCGTATGATCTACGCATTATCCAAACGTGGACATGCGCCGAGCCGAATGAAACGATTGACGAACCATGCCGTACCATATCAGGCAACACTATTCTCCGCTGCGGCCTTACTATTTACCGTAGTCTTGAACTACGTCATGCCTGAAAGCGTATTCATCATGATTACGTCCATCTCCACATTCTGCTTCATCTATATTTGGGCCATCATCGTCGTATGCCATCTCAAATATCGTAAGCAAAGACCAGAACTGGCGAAGCAATCTACTTTCAAAATGCCACTGTACCCATTCATGAATTACCTGATCCTAGCGTTCTTCCTATTCATCTTGGTCGTACTAGCATTGCAAAGTGACACACGCATCGCCCTCATGTTTACACCATTCTGGTTCATCCTACTATGGGCCTTCTACTCCATGTTGGCACCTAGCGATGACGATGAAAGCAACAATAACTAATACAAAAACATAAAAAAAGATCACGATGTACTCCAAATACTATGACTTATCATTTGTGAGGAGAATACCGTGATCTTTTTGATTGTACTATGCTTTGACAAATTCATTTATGTGTATACTATAACAATATCATATGTCGTTCATAGCAACAGAGAGTTATACATAACAATTTTTGTAATTTCTATAAAAATATGGTATACTATATGTAATAAAAAGAAGGGCCACCAACGTGTCGAAGGCGTTAGGCTCATCTCAAAAGTGCTAAAGTAGATACGCCTAACGTATTAAGGTCTAGGAAACCTTATGTCGTTAGGCGTTATCATTAATTATTTGAACAAATCAATGATTTGTACTAGTAAGTCTAAAATTAAAATCATTAAATAGATTTTTTCAAACTTTGTCATAGTACCACCTCCTCCTATAGTTAGGAAGAGATGAGCCCAACTCACGTCGGTGACCCTTCTGTATTTTCATTATAGCATAAACTATGCAAAACGTTATCTTTTGAAAGATATTTTTTTAGAAAATAGATAATCTATCCATAAGGAACGCAGCACTAGCGTAGAAGATCCTGCGGCGCCCTTATTGACTAAATCAAACAACACCAAAAACGAGCAACATGTTCCGGAGCAAACCTAACCACTGTATCAGTTTGTGGAGGAATATGTTGCTCGTTTCCTTTGCTATATAAACAAGCACCACAAGATTTCATAACAAAACAAGTGACGCCCACCTGTGGATGAGTTCATTCCGTGTGGTATCAAAATTAATCCACGTAAGAAACGAGCAACAATTCCTTAAGATACACTACCAATGATAGCGTCTCTGTGGCGTTTCTTTATTACCTAAATACAACAAACACAAGAAGAGCACGGTGTGCCCCGAACAAACATTATGAAATACCGTTTGTGAGGGGTATACCGTGCTCTTCCCTTTGCTAGCTTAAATCCCGTACGCCACAGACTTCATAGGGAAACAAGTATCCATTCTCTCCTCGGCGCCCCACCTGTGGATGAGTTCTTTCCATAGGGCATCAAAATCAATCTATGCAAGAAACGAGCAACATATTCCGGAGCAAACCTACCGTAGGATCAGTTTGTGGAGGAATGTGTTGCTCGTTTCCATTATTTCAAACGCCGAAAGAACTCATACACAGCAAGCGCCGCTTTTTTGTTCATTCCCTCAACGCTTTCCAATTCTTCCAACTCCGCCACTCGCATGGCATCTAAATTACCAAAGTGCTTATACAGCGCTTTTCTTCGTTTCGGACCGATCCCCTCAATATGGTCGAGAACAGATTCTAAGTTCCGCTTTCCACGCAATCTACGATGGTAGGTAATAGCAAATCGATGGGCTTCGTCACGAATTTGTTGTAGTAGTTGTAATTCTGGCGTATGGTGTTCTAGAATAATACTTTCTGACTCCCCTTCGACGAATACTTCTTCGATTCGTTTTGCCAAAGATATAACAGGTACATCAGTAACACCCATAGCACGGATGACTGGTAATGCTGCATTTAACTGACCTTTACCACCATCAATAATAATTAAATCTGGCATAGGCCAATCTTTTTCATTACCGTAGCGCCGTTCCATAATCTCCGCCATGGACGCAAAATCATCAGGCTTCCCTTGTACTGTTTTCAGCTTGAATCGACGATACTCTCGTTTCGCTGGCTTTCCACCTTCAAAGACCACCATGGATGCCACCGTTTCTGCCCCTTGCATATGAGAAATATCGTAACATTCCATACGCTCTGGCAATCTTGGCAAGTCGAGTACTTCTGCTAATTTTTTCACAGCCCCACCGGACTTATCTATTGTGTATTGCCACTGACGACGACGTTCTGCCAAGAAGTTCTGAGCATTTTCCTCCGCCATCTTGATCAAGTCTTTTTTATAACCCCGCTGTGGTACAGATACGTCCACTTGTTGACCTTTCATAGAGGAGAACCATTCACTAAATAATTCACGGTCCACACTGTCCATAGGTAATAGCAGTTCTTTAGGAATGAATGTAGATCCTCCATAATACTGTTTGATGAACTCCGTCATCACTAAATCTGGACTATCCCCTTCATGTTGGACAAAGTAATTTTCTCGTCCCAATAAACGACCACTGCGAATGAAAAACAGTTGAATACAAGCCATTGGACCATCGATGGCCATACCTAGTACATCCATATCGCCTCGCTGTGTGACCATGCGTTGCTTTTCTTGTACCTTTTGGATACTCAACAAGTCATCACGGTATTTTGCCGCTAACTCAAACTCCAGATCCTCTGAGGCTTGCTCCATCTTGGACGTAATCTCTTGGATGACTTGGACTTGTTTTCCTTCAAAAAGGGCTACAATGTCATCGATATATTTACGATAGGCCTCCACCGTTACATACTTCATGCAAGGACCTTCACAATAGTGCATATGATATTGCAAGCAAGGTCGTTCTACTTTCATACTTTTACAAGTGCGCAGCGGATAATAGGAGCGCAAAATACGCAGTACATGATGTACCGCTGTGACATCCGTGAAAGGTCCAAAATACTTGGCTCCGTCGCGTTCTAAGCGACGAGTCATAAAGAGTCGTGGAAAGTCCTCTTGCACAGTGATCTTTACATAGGGATATGTCTTGTCATCACGAAGCATAATATTATATTTCGGATGATGCTCCTTAATTAAAGTCGCCTCTAGGATAAGAGCTTCCATTTCTGTTTTCGTTTGGATCGTTTCCACATCCCACGCACGACGCATCATAGCGGTTACTTTCACAGAGCGATTCACATCTTGTTGCACATAGGACCGCACACGATTGCGCAAGTTGATGGCCTTTCCCACATAGATGATACGCTGATACTTATCACGCCATAAGTAAACCCCTGGCGTGGTAGGTAGATGACTGACCTTTTCCAGTATATACGCTTGCTGTTCTAAATCTCCCATCATCATATCTTTCTGACTAGAGGGATTAAAATTCACTTCTTCTGCTTGCAACTGTGGATCTATGGGATTCATAGTGTTTCCTCATCAATCAAAGGATGTTGCTCCATATAGTGTCTTGTTTTTTCTAATACAGGACCTAAGAATTTACCCGTATAACTTTCAGGTAAAGCAGCAATCTCCTCAGGCGTGCCAGTACCCACGATGGTACCGCCACGGAAACCACCTTCTGGACCTAAATCAATAATATGGTCCGCTGTTTTGATAACATCTAAATTGTGCTCAATCACCACTACTGTATCCCCACCATCAGTAAGTTTTTGCAGTACTTCTAGTAATTTACGAATATCTTCCACATGAAGGCCTGTAGTCGGCTCATCCAGGATATATAAAGTTTTCCCTGTACTGCGCCGAGCCAGTTCAGTGGCTAGTTTCACACGCTGTGCTTCCCCACCAGACAAGGTAGTTGCCGCTTGTCCTAACCGAATATATCCTAACCCCACTTCTTGTAAGGTCACCAATTTACGGTGAATTTTTGGAATAGCGCTAAAGAAGTCTACCGCTTCATCGACAACCATGTCCAATACATCGGCAATACCTTTACCTTTGTACTTCACTTCCATCGTTTCTCGATTATATCGAGCTCCTTTACATACCTCACACGGTACATACACATCTGGCAAGAAATGCATTTCAATTTTGATGATACCATCGCCACGACACGCTTCACAGCGACCGCCTTTGACGTTAAAGCTAAATCGTCCTGCTTTGTATCCCCGAATCTTCGCTTCATTAGTTTGACTATATAACTCACGGATCGCATCGAAGACCCCTGTATAGGTAGCAGGATTAGAACGTGGTGTTCGACCGATTGGACTTTGGTCAATATTGATGATTTTATCCACATACTCTAAACCACGAATCTCCTTATGGGCTCCTACCTTATGATGACTTCTGTACAGTGCATTGGCTACACCTTTATATAAAATTTCGTTGATTAATGTAGATTTACCAGATCCACTCACACCGGTTACAACAGTAAATAAACCGATAGGGAATTTCACATTCACTTGTTGTAGGTTGTTCTCTTTAGCTCCACGAATCTCTAAACAAGATTTTGTTGGTTTTCTCCGTTCTTTTGGTAATGGAATATACTTTTGACCACTTAAATATTGACCAGTAATGGATTCTTTCACAGCCATTACCTCTGGTACTGTACCTTGCGCCACGATTTGACCACCATGTTCACCTGCCGCAGGTCCAATATCTACCAAATAGTCTGCTGCTAGCATCGTATCTTCATCGTGTTCTACTACGAGTAAGGTATTTCCTAAGTCACGCAAGCCTTTCAGTGTTTCGATTAAGCGGTCATTATCTCGTTGATGCAATCCAATAGACGGTTCATCTAGAATGTATAAGACCCCAACGAGGCCAGAACCAATTTGTGTAGCTAGCCGAATGCGCTGTGCTTCCCCACCAGATAAGGTGCCGGCACTGCGGTTCATCGTCAAATAATCTAAGCCCACATTGTTCAGGAATCCTAAGCGAGCATTGATTTCTTTCAAAATTTGAGCCCCGATAAAAGCTTCTCGTTCCGTTAACTGTAGATTGCCAAAATAGTCCACCGCTTCACTAATGGTTAGCTGTGTCACTTCATCTATATTTTTATCCCCTACACGGATGGCAAGGGATTCTGGTTTCAAACGAGCACCCTTACAAGCTGTACATGGTTTAATAGACATATAGGATTCGAACTCTTCCCGCATGCTATCCGTAGTAGCCTCTGCATGACGGCGTTTCACCATTGGCAAAATACCTTCATATTCGGTATGGAATGTTTTTACCTCTCCACGCATATTTTCGTAGTCGAAAGTCACTTTCTCAGTACTACCATACATGATTTCTTTTTGTAAGGCTGTAGGTAGTTCTGAAAAACTTGCTTCTAGTGTATATCCATGCGCTTTCAACAAGCCCTCTAATTGACGCATGAACCACGCATTAGGATTCGAACTCAATGGGGCTACTCCCCCATCTATAAAAGGAACCGTTGGATCTGGAATGACACGATCTTCATCTACCTCCATGGTACTGCCTAATCCCAAACAGGATGGACAGGCACCAAAAGGACTGTTGAAAGAAAACATACGAGGTTCAATTTCTGGCAATGAAATGTGACCATTAGGACAGGTGAAATGAACACTGAATTGGTGGGCTGGGCCGTCTACCTCTTGAATGATAACAAAGCCTTCCCCATGATGAATGGCCGTTTCCAAAGAATCCGTTAAGCGGCTTTCTAAGCCTTCCTTAATAACAAGACGGTCCACAACAATTTCAATATTGTGTTTCTTATTTTTATCTAAATTAATTTCGTCCTCAAAGGTATGAATCTCTCCATTGATGCGAACGCGAGCAAATCCATTTTTACGAATTTGTTCCAACACTTTTTCATGGCGACCTTTTTTACCTCGCACCACTGGTGCCATCACCATAATCTTAGTACGTTCCGGCAATTTCATGACTAAGTCTGTTATTTGCTCAATAGTCTGTTGGGCAATCTCTTCTCCACAAGTAGGGCAGTAAGCTCGACCAATGCGAGCAAATAATAATCGCAAATAGTCATAAATTTCTGTCACCGTTCCCACCGTAGATCGAGGATTACGGCTCGTCGTTTTTTGGTCGATGGATATAGCCGGTGAAAGCCCCTCAATGTAATCTACATCAGGTTTATCCATTTGCCCTAAGAACTGGCGAGCATAAGCAGATAAGGACTCTACATATCTCCGTTGGCCTTCTGCATAAATCGTATCAAAGGCTAGGGATGATTTACCAGATCCACTTAATCCTGTTAATACGATGAATTGATTTCTTGGTAGAGCCACGTCAATATTCTTCAAATTATGTTGACGGGCTCCTTTAATAATTAATTGATCTTTCAAAATAACTCCTATTCTTCATTCATGTCTGACCAAATTTGGCGCAATCTGCCCAATTCATCACGCAACTCTGCAGCTCGTTCAAATTCTAATTGTTTTGCCGCTGCTTTCATGAGGCGTGTAGTCTCTTCAATGGCATTGTACACATTTTCTTTCGTTTCGTACTGCGGTTTCTGTGAAAGTGGTTGCCCTCTTTCTGCCACCACTTCTATCGGCGCTGTACTGTCATACACCACAGGACTATCTGCTTTAGGCTTGCGACCTTTTTTAGGAGCAGCCACTTCGCCTTCTACTTTGGTCAACTCAATTAAGTCTTTCACTTCCTTACGCACTGTGCGTGGTGTAATACCATGCTCTGTGTTGTAGGCCTCTTGTAGAGCCCGACGACGTTCTGTTTCATCCATCGCTCGTTGCATAGATCCCGTAATGCGGTCCGCATACATAATAACTTTCCCTTTTTCATTACGAGCCGCACGACCTATGGTCTGAATTAAGGACGTATCACTGCGCAAGAAACCTTCCTTATCGGCATCTAAGATAGCCACTAAAGACACTTCTGGCATATCTAAGCCTTCTCGCAATAAGTTAATCCCTACGAGGACATCAAAGACACCGGCCCGTAAATCACGAATGATATCGGCACGCTCAATGGTGGCAATGTCGGAGTGTAAATAGCGTACTCGAATGCCCATTTCTTTTAGGTAATTCGTTAAGTCTTCTGCCATTTTTTTCGTCAATGTAGTGACCAATACCCGTTCATCGGATTTTGCACGGTCTTTGATTTCTCCTAGTAAATCGTCCATCTGCCCTTTGATAGGTCGGATTTCGATGATAGGATCTAGCAAACCTGTTGGACGAATAATTTGTTCTGCTACATTGGTCTGTACTTCCATCTCATAAGGCCCTGGTGTAGCAGATACATAGACAATTTGATTGATTCTCTCTACAAACTCTTCAAATTTTAACGGTCGATTATCCGCCGCCGATGGCAAGCGGAATCCGTAGTCGATCAAATTATGTTTCCGCGCTTGATCACCATTATACATAGCACGAATTTGTGGCAAGGTCACATGGGATTCGTCAATAATGATAAGGAAATCATCTGTAAAATAGTCGATGAGGGTCATGGGCGCTTCCCCCGGTTGGCGGTTGGACAACAGCCGGGAGTAGTTTTCAATGCCTGAGCAATAGCCCATTTCCTGCATCATTTCAATGTCATATCGTGTTCGTTGTTCCAATCGTTGTGCTTCTAAGAGACGACCATTTTCATTAAAGTATGTCAAACGTTCAGCCAATTCTGTCTCGATACGCCCGATGGCAAGGTCTAACTTTTCCTTCGTCGTTACATAGTGAGAGGCTGGATAAATGGCCACGTGTTTCCGCTCTACGATAACATCCCCTGTAAGCACATCAATTTCCACTAAACGATCGATTTCATCGCCAAACATTTCTACACGAATGGCTCTTTCACTCGTGCCAGCTGGAAAAATTTCCAACGTATCCCCTTGTACTCGGAAAGTACCCCTCACGAAATTCATGTCATTTCGAGTGTATTGGATAGATACCAATTTACGAAGTATATCATCACGGCTATATTCCTGACCTTGTCGTAAGGATACACAGAGCGTACTATAGTCCTCTGGATCCCCTAAGCCGTAGATGCAACTAACAGATGCGACGATGATTACATCTTTCCGCTCAAATAAGTTCATTGTCGCCGAGTGGCGCAGCTTATCGATTTCTTCATTGATGGACGCATCTTTTTCAATGTATGTATCTGTAGAGGCAATGTACGCCTCTGGTTGGTAATAATCGTAATAAGACACGAAATATTCCACTGCATTCTTAGGGAAAAAGCTTTTGAACTCACTGGCCAATTGGGCTGCTAATGTCTTATTGTGAGCAATGATCAAAGTCGGCTTTTGTACGGCTTCGATGAGTTTAGCCATGGTATATGTTTTTCCTGTACCTGTAGCACCTAGTAATACCTGTGCCCATTCCCCTCGTTCAATTCCCTCTGCCAAGGACTGGATGGCCTTTGGTTGGTCACCCATCGGTGAATAGGGGGCCTCTACTTGAAAAGGAATCCCTTCCTCAGGAAAATGATGCAATCCGCTCATAGTCACTCCTTATATTCTCTATCTGTAAACAAGTAATATTCACTTGTATCTATATCTAGTAACTTCTATATTATATCACGAATACAGAAAATATTATATCGTATGTTCGATACAATAGCATACTAGAATCACATAGAATTTTCCCACCCCTGCAGGATTTTGTGACATTATATTGATTTCTCATCAAATAATACAATACACTTGAATATAAATAGATGATTATATAAGGATAAGATATAACCAGTAACAGTAGATAAAAAGAAAAAAGCTGAATACAAGATTCAACTTTTTACTTATCTGTTATACTGTCCTACCTAAGAAGTTCTACACTCCTAAACAGACATTACAATATACCATTCATTTTGTGCATTTCAGTCTTATAGCGGTTTATTCATGCCACTATCACAAGGTAATAGATACCCCATAAATGTTACAGTAATACTCATGCGCACTCTGTAAGACTATCCTTTGCCACGAATTCGACGCAGTTCTTCTTCTGTGATAGGTGTATCCCCTTGCAAAGTTTGTGTCGCTGTGTCATCTCCTTCTAACATTTCAATGAAGATGGCAATCCCTCTGTCAGACAAATGATGAGTTTCATCGCCATGATCATGTTCTAGGGAGTCCTTCATATTCTCAGCAATACGATGGACAAAATTCCATTGCTCATCCGTATAACTTTCAATACGGCTAGCAATTTCTTTCCAATTACTTAAGAGTAAGCGGGTGAGAGGTCTGTACAAATCACCGCCTACAAATTCCATAATATCTACAGCACATTCAATACTGTCTCTATCGATACCATAACCATTCATCTCATTTTGGTCCACAACGTATTCATATAATTTATTTCTAGTCATGGTCCACTATTCTCCTTTGTCAAAAAGAGCATTAGCAAATTCTTTTGCATTGAAAGGACGCAAGTCATCCATTTGCTCACCCACGCCAATCCAACGCACAGGAACGCCCAACTCTTCTTTGATAGAGATAACTACACCACCTTTTGCGGTACCATCTAATTTGGTCACCACAATCCCTGTGACAGGTACTGCTTCACCGAATAGTTTTGCTTGACTCACCGCATTTTGACCTGTAGTGCCATCTAATACTAATAAGGTTTGATGCGGTGCACCTGGAATTTGTTTGTCTGCTACACGGCCGATTTTTTTCAATTCTTCCATAAGGTTCACTTTGGTGTGCAAGCGCCCTGCTGTATCTACAATGACTAAGTCTGCTTCTTTAGCAACTGCTGAGGCACAGGCATCGAATACCACTGCTGCTGGATCCGCACCTTCCTTATGTTTTACAATGGATACGCCTACACGGTCTGCCCAAATAGATAATTGTTCAGAGGCAGCTGCCCGGAATGTATCTCCTGCTGCAATGATTACTTTTTTACCTTGCTCTGCATAGTAATGAGCCAATTTAGCGATGGTTGTCGTTTTACCAACACCATTCACACCCACTACCAAGATGACTTCTGGTTTGTGAAGCTCCAACACTTCCTCTTGAGCTCCTAGCATTTCTGTAATGCGCTCTTCCATGAAAGGCATGACTTCACCAGTATTATTGATAATCCCTTCCGTAACACCACGGCGGATTTCTTTCATTAAATAGGCCGTTGTTTTAGGTCCTAAATCACCTACTAGCATAGTAGCTTCTAAATCATCTAAAAAATCATCATCGATTTCAGCATAACCAATAACAATAGTTTCTACTTTTTTTACAAAATTATTTTTTGTCTTTTCTAAACCTGCTTTCACACGGTCAAAAAAACTAAATGCCATAATCGTCATTCTCCTTTACTTCATCAAAGGCTACAGTTAATAAGCGAGACACACCTCGTTCCACCATAGTCACCCCTTGTAAGACATGGGCTGATTCCATGGTCCGCTTACGATGGGTTACCACGATAAATTGTGTGGCATTCCCCAAGTTATGCAAATATTGGCTAAATCGTTCCACATTGGCATCATCTAAAGCGGCATCTACTTCGTCAAGTACACAGAATGGAGCTGGTCGATAATCCAGCAATGCAAACAATAAGGCAATGACCGTCAACGCTCGCTCCCCACCAGATAATAAGCTCAATTGTTGGCGCTTCTTTCCTGGCGGTTGAATATAAAAGTCAATGCCACTTTCTAAAATTAATTCTGGATTCGACGCTACAATCTGCGCTGTACCGCCTCCAAACAATTGAGAGAATACATGCTGAAATTTCTCACGAATCTCTGTAAGAACTCCTTGTAGTTGCTCAGACATCGCCCCATCAATTTCAGCAATAACGCCTTCAAGTTGTTCTTTAGCTATCACTAAATCCTCTTTTTGTGCATGATAGAATGCTAGCTTTTCTTTCGCTTCTTCATATTCCACAATGGCATTAGGATTGATAGCTCCTAAGCTTTCAATCTGTTTTGCTAAGTTCGCCTGTTGTTGTTTCCACTCATGTACGGAGCCACCTAACTGTATATTCTGTGCCTCTTGTTTAGTATACCCTAAAGCGCCCAATTGTTCCAATGCTTGTTCGCCTTGTAGTTGATATTTTGTTAACCCTTCTTGTAGGTCCACTAGTTTTTTCTGCACAATTCGTTGACGCTGTTCTTGTTGATTTCGTTCTTCTTGCAATTGACTTAATTGCAATTCCCAAGTGCGTACTTTTTCTTGTCCACCTTTACGAGCTTCTCCAATGGCTGCTACCCGTTTTTCTATTGCTTGTTTTTCTGATTCTAATGCTAAAGCTGGTTCACAACCTAAGCGTATGACATCCTCACCTAATTGGCTTAACCGTCTATCTAAGCTTGCAATATTTATTTCCTTATCTTTGATATATTGTTCTAATTGAGCTAATTCTTTTTTGCTTTGTTCTAACAACAATCTAGATTGTTCCCATCGTAAGCGTACTCCTTGCAATTCTTCATTTTGCTCACGTTCTCGGTCTTGTAAAGTTTGCTCTTGAGCAACTAAGCTAGTGACTTGCTCTTGATGTCCTTCTCGATTCTCTAACTGTAAAAGTTCATCTGCTAGCCTTTTAATGTTCTCCCCTAAAGTTATTTGCTTATCTTGAACCTTTTGTACTTCCTCATGATAGGTCTGCACCATTCCACTTAAGTTAATTTGCTCTCCTTGGGAGCGTTGCTGCTCTTGCTGCAAGCTACGTAACTGCAATTCTTCTTGTTCATAGGTTTGACGTAATCCCTTACCAGACTGTGTTAAAGCTTCTATTTCTTTGTCTAGTCCTTGTAAAGTCTGTTGTAACACCTGTGCTGTATCTCGTAATACATGAATATCTTGCTGTAATGTGTCTTGCTCTTCTTTACGGGACAAGATAGACACTTTTTTTCGTTTTGTAGCACCACCTGTTAGAGCACCACCTGGTTGCAATTGCTCTCCTGTTAAGGTAACAATCCGCAATTGTTGATGATATTCTTTTTGCAATGCTAATCCATGGTCCAAGGTATCTACAATAAGAGTACGCCCTAATAGCTGATTAAATACGCCTGTATATTGTGTATCAAATTGAATGCAGTCTACACCTAATCCCAATACATAAGGCGATGTTAAGGCTTTATGATCGAGTCGTTTTCCTCGTACCATATCCATCGGTAAAAACGTAACTCGACCACCTTGTGTGCGTTTTAAGTATTGTACTGCTTCAGAAGCAATCTTTGCAGTCTCTGTGATAACTTGATGAATAGCACCACCTAAAGCAGTTTCAATGGCCACTAAGAATTTTTCTTCTACAGTGAATACATCACCAATAGCTCCACGAATATGAGAAGACCAAGTTTCTTTCGCTTGTAATACATGTTTTGTGCCTTCCAAATAACCTTCATGCAGCTCTTCCCAACTATGTAACAGTTCTAAACGACCTTCTTTAGCTTGCAGTGTTCTTTGTACTTCTACTAATTCCTGATTTTTTTGTCGGCGTGTATCCTCTAGCTGTTGTAATGATTGACGTGCTATCTCCAACGCTTCCTCTACTTTACTAACAACCTGTTGTTGCGCCTCTAATTGCCCTTGTGTTTCTTCTACAGATTGTTTTATATCTTGTAAAGTAGCCTTCAAACGTTGCGCATCATCTTTCTTTTGTGTTTCTAACTCTTCCGCTCTTGCTAATTGATGGCGAGCTTCTTCCAACTCACGAACAACACGAATATGACGCTCATGAGCATGTTGCTCCGCTATGCGCATACCATCTAAATTAGCCTTCACTTGACTAAGAGAGTCTCGAGTGCTTTGCAAATTAGATTCCGCTTGTTTTACATCTTGTCCAATGGATGTTAAGTTACTTTCTTGGTCTTTCAAAGATGTCAAGTCACAATCATATTGTTGTGCTTTAACTTTCAGTTCTTCCTTCCAAGTTCTTAACTGTTCTTCTCCACCTTTTAACTCTTCTACCATATTGGCTTCTTTTAAGCGAGCTACTTCAATTTGTCCAGTCAGTTCCCCTAATTTACCTTGTAAAGTGGCATATTCATCTTCCATACTTTGGTTGGTTTCACGAAATGATTGAAGCTCATTTTGTGTGGTTTTATAAGTCTCTTGAATTGTATCTAAGCTAGTTTCTAATTCTTCTTGCTCACGAAGGTAGGATAAGTTTTCATTTTCTTGGCGTGTAAATAAACGATCCGCCGTTTTATATTCATGAAAAGCAATAGCTCCATCATAGCTACGCTTATCCTGTGATAATGTATTGTACTCACGTGTTACATTAGCTTTCGCCTCTAATTCTACTAATTGATCTCCTAGCGTACTCATCACATCATCTAATCGTTCCATATTACGATCTGTACTATTGATACGCCGAATAGCATCTTCTTTATTCATTTTAAAGCGAGAGATACCCGCCACATCTTCAAATATTAAGCGACGTTCTTCTGGTTTACTATTCAAGATAGCATCGATACGATTCTGCCCGATGATGGCCATAGAATCTTTACCTAAGCCTGTATCAGCCAATAATAGATGAATATCTTTTAACCGGCAATTTCTCTTATTGATTTGGAATTCACTTTCACCATTGCGATACATACGGCGTGTGATAACAACTTCTGCTAATTCTTTGCCCAAAGTGCCATCACTGTTATCAAAAATTAAGTTTACCTCTGCCGTATTGTGAGGGCGACGAGCTTCTGTGCCAGAAAAAATAATATCTTCTGCTTTTTGTCCACGCAAATGGCGTACATTCGATTCCCCTAAAACCCAGCGAATCGCATCAGTAATATTACTTTTACCACTACCATTAGGGCCTACAATCCCAGTCATGCCTGGAGAAAAAGACACTACCGTTTTATCAGCAAAGGACTTGAATCCTTTCATTTCTAGTCGCAATAATTGCATGACTGCTTCCTTTCTATGTATACATAGGTATGTTTCAAATTTACACAATATAATATATTGTTCATACTATATCCTAACCTGACACCTATTTCCAACCTCTCATCACATACTCTCTCTACAGAATATTAGTTAATCCATTGTTGTATAACCATAACCCACTATTTAAAGAGGCAAGCTATATAGTATATGATCTATCATGACATGCAATACTCCAGTATTATTATTTTCCTGTTTTTCTTGCCAAGTCCATTCTATCTGCTTATATTCCTGTCCAAAATACTCTATATTTCTGTTCTTCAATCCACGTATCTTTGATGTGAAAGGTCTTGGATATTCTACAATGACCTTATGAATCACACCAAATACTTCTAGGTGTTCTTCTATGGTTTGCTGGATAGCTTGAAGCCATTCATAATTGACTACCAATTCTCCAAAGGCAGGAGCATAGGGTCCTCCTACAATACCACGACCAGCATCAAAATCTTCTGTACTTTGTAATCCTACACGTATGATCTGTGTACCTTTGCCTTCTAAATAGGATTTTAAAAAAGCACTGTAGGCTACCGCTTGTTCTATTGTTAATGGTACATAACTACCTTCATGAACACGATCAGCCAGTTCTGTATCTTCAATGACAATCACAGGATAAATGCGACATAAGTCAGCCTGCAATTGACCGGCTTTCACCGCCGTTTTTACTAAAGTAGTCCAGGTTTCGCCAGGTAACCCAGGGAGTAATTGTATACCTAAAGTTATTCCTTCTTCACGTATCATTTTACACGCCTGTTCCACATCTTCTACCGTATGCCCTCGTTTAGCTTCTACTAGCATGGATTCCTCTAATGTTTGTACTCCTAATTCAATGGTTCTTACACCACTAGTAAAGAGCTCTTTCAATCGATCTTCTCTGATAGCATCAGGACGAGTAGACAAACGAATTCCTTGAACTATTCCTTGTTGAAATGCTTCTTTAGCTGGTTCCAATAATGTATCTTGCATTTCTTGTGGTATCGCCGTAAAGCTACCACCAAAGTAAGCTACTTCCCATTGTCCACTATATCCTTGTTCTGATACGGCTCTTTGTATGGAAGAACGAATGATTTCTGGACTGACCATCTCTTGTTGTCCTGATATACGTGGCTGATTACAAAATACACAAATATATGGGCAGCCAATATGAGGAATAAAAAATGGAAGTAATCTAGTTTTCTCTTTTTTGCTGTTCCTCATAACTGCCTCCTATGTATCATATAGAAAAAGGAGTGGTTCCCCACCCCTCAATCCTTACTATTGTATAAGCTTTTCATAAGCCTCTTTAGCTGCTGCTTGGGCTGCCACTTTTTTATTTCGCCCAGAACCTACACCTGATGGGACTCCATCGATGACTACTTCCATAGTAAAGAATTTATCATGATCCGGTCCCTCTTCATCGATAACATGATACCGTATCACACATTCCCCTTTTTGTTGTACTAACTCTTGGAGCAATGTTTTAAAATCCTTTCCTACTTTCCCGGAAAGTGCCATATTCATATATCCATGCAAATGACTCAAAACAAACTGTTTTCCCACATCATAACCACACTCTAGGTAGATAGCCCCTAAGACAGCCTCAAAAGTATCTGCCAAAATGGAGTTTCTATTGGCTCCACCACAATGCCGCTCGCCTCTACCTAAGCGTAAATATTTTCCTAAGTCTAGAGTACGACTACATTCTGCTAAAGAACCTTCACAGACGGTGCATGCTTTTAAACGGGTCAGTTCACCCTCAGTCATTTCTGGATATGTAGTAAATAAATATTCTCCTATAATAAGATCTAACACTGCATCCCCTAAAAACTCTAATCGTTCATTATGATATTCATGGGATAATTTATGTTCATTCGCATAGGAAGAATGTGTCAAAGCACGATTTAATGTACTTATATTGCGTAAAGGCAAATGTAAATTCGCAATAAGCTCGTGAAGTAATGCTTCACGAGCCTTGCTAGTTACTTTGCTACTTTTAGGAGCATTCACAATTACGCCTCGTAACGACGAACAACGATAGTACCGTTGTGTCCACCAAAACCGAAGGAGTTGGAAAGAGCTACATCAACTTTCATGTCACGAGCTCCGTCAGATACATAATCTAAATCCAATTCTGGATCTGGATTATCAAGGTTAATTGTTGGATGCACTTTGCCAGTCTCAATAGCCATTGCCATAACAATTGCTTCAATAGCACCAGCAGCACCTAATAAGTGACCTGTCATAGATTTTGTGGAGTTTACTGCTAATTTACTAGCATGATCTCCAAATAATTGTTTGATTGCCAATGTTTCATTTGCATCATTGATGGATGTAGATGTACCATGGGCATTAATATAATCAACTTCTTCAGGTTTGATCCCTGCATCATTCAATGCTAATTCCATGCATTTACGAGCTTGTGTACCACCTGGTGCTGGAGAAGAAATATGATATGCATCACCATTTGTACCATATCCCACTACTTCTGCGTAGATATGAGCACCACGTGCTTTTGCATGTTCTAATTCTTCTAATACAACGATACCAGAACCTTCGCCCATTACGAATCCATCGCGATCAGCTGCAAATGGACGAGATGCTTTTGTAGGTTCATCATTACGTGTAGACATAGCTTTCATAGATGCGAAACCAGCTACTGCTGCTGGAGAAACTGCCGCCTCTGTACCACCAGCAAACATTACGTCTGCTTGACCATGTGCAATCATGCGGAATGCTTCACCAATCGCATTTGTACCAGAAGTGCACGCTGTAACAACAGTTTCTACTGGTCCTTTTAAGCCTAATTGAATAGATACACGACCAGATACCATGTTTGCAATCATCATAGGTACTGCAAATGGACTTACACGACCTGGACCTTTTTCAAATAAAGTCACATATACATCATGGATAGAATCAATACCACCAATACCAGTACCAACTACAGTACCACAACGATCTGCTTCTTCTTTGTCTAAATCTAAATCAGCATCTTTTTGCGCAAGCACTGCCGCTGCAATGGCAAATGCTGCAGAGCGGTCCATACGGCGCGCTTCTTTTTTATCAATTCCAAATTGTGTTGGATCGAAATCTTTAATTTCACCTGCAATACGAGTTGCATAATCACTTGCATCAAATCGAGTAATTGGACCGATACCAGATTCGCCACGTAGCAATGCATTGTAAAAGTCATCTTTACCGATTCCCACTGGTGTCACAGCACCTAAACCAGTAATAACAACACGTCTTTCCATTATTCCACCTCTTTATAATCTCATTTAATCAATGGCTGCTGCCTCTGAAACTAGGCGAGCAAAAATCTCTTTCACAGGTAATATGGAGTCTACTTTACGCATATTATTACCCGAGAACACTAATCCCGTTTCCACGTCACCTTGTTGAGCACGTGAAAGGGCTTTAATAATACAGAATTTGTGAGAACAATGCTTTAAGCATCGATGACACTCTGTAGGTGGCGGTACTGTACCGTCTAATACTGTTTCTGCAAACTTATTACGCAACGCTTGTCCTGGAAGTCCTACTGGACTTTGGATCAAGACAATATCATCTGGAGCATCTGCACGAACGTACATTTTTTTCAATTCATCAGAGGCATTACACTCCACACTAGCAGCAAAACGGCTTCCCATTTGCACTCCACTAGCACCGAGCTTAATCATCTCCACAATATCTGCTCCATCAAGAACCCCACCAGCACCGATGACTGGAATATTTTTCACAGCTGCCACTACTTCAGGTACTAATTCACGAGAGGAGCGATCTGTACCTAAGTGACCACCTGCTTCACAACCTTCCACGATCACAGCGGAGGCTCCTAATCCTTCAGAAATACGAGCTAATTTAGGAGTGGATACGATTGGTACAATAGGTGTACCAGATTCACGACCTAAGGCAAACATATCTCTGGAAAATCCAGCGCCAGCTACTACGAGGTCAATACCCTCATCAATGGCCGTTTTTACAAGACCTAAAAATTCTGTAGCGGCTACCATTGCATTTATACCGATAATGCCCGTAGGCGATAATTTTCTTGCTAATTGTATTTCGTATCGTAATTCATCAAAAGGCATGCCAGATGCTGCAATCAGGCCGATACCACCTTCATTTGCAACTGCTGCAGCCAACCGAGCTGTAGACAATCGGATTGCCATTCCACCTTGAATTACCGGTACTTTGGCTACCAATTTCCCTATTTTAAGTTCAGGGAGTTTCACTATTATTCCTCCTATGTGCAAATCCACTCAGGGAGCCGAGGCCCCCTTTGTGGTGCATAAGTGCTTAGACTTATTTTGTAGAATCGATGTAATCAACTGTATCTTTTACAGTTTTGATTTTTTCAGCAACATCATCAGGGATTTCAATATTGAATTCCTCTTCAAATGCCATGATCAATTCAACGATGTCAAGAGAGTCAGCGCCCAAATCATCGATGAAAGTGGAATCGATAGCCACTTCAGATTCGTCAACGCCCAATTGTTCAACAACAATAGCTTTTACTTTGTCAAATGTGCTCATTACGTACACCTCCTTTCATGTAGTCTATGTATAGAATCTTGCGTTTACATCACCATTCCGCCGTCTACATTGAGAACTTGGCCAGTAATATAACTTGCAAAGTCAGACGCTAAAAACGTTACTACACTAGCAATTTCTTCCGGTTGACCCATGCGACCAAACGGCACAGTAGCTGCAATACCTTCTTTAATTTTTTCAGGTAACACATCTGTCATTGCTGTTTCAATAAATCCTGGTGCTACTGCATTTACAGTAATACCACGAGCTGCTAATTCTTTGGCACAAGTTTTGGTAAAGCCAATTACCCCTGCTTTAGCAGCGGCATAATTGGCCTGACCCACATTACCAGTCACACCAGATACAGATGTCATATTGATAATGCGACCAGCACGTTGTTTTACCATAAGCTTAGCAACTGCTTTAGTCACAAGGTATACACCTTTTAAGTTAATGTTTAATACTTCATCCCAATCGGAATCTTTCATGCGAATCAATAATCCGTCACGAGTGATGCCTGCATTATTTACAAGAATATCGATATGAGCAAATGTCGCAATTGCTTCATCTACCATGGCTTGTACATCGTCTGCATCGCCTACATTAGCTTTAATTTTGATAGCCTTACGGCCCAATGCTTCAATTTTTTCAACAGTTTCTTGTGCTACTGCTTCATTACCAATAAAGTTTACAACTACATCTGCTCCAGCTTTTGCTAATTCAATAGCAGTGGCTTGTCCGATACCACGGGAAGCACCTGTAACTAAAGCTACTTTACCTGTTAAATTCATTTTATTCTCCTTGTAAGAATGCAATCGCTGCTGCTAAGGATGCTTCATCTTCAACATTGGCTAATTCCATTGCTTTGTTAATTTTTTTAGTGAATCCTGTTAACACTTTACCAGGACCTACTTCTACAAATCTTGTAGCACCAAAGTCTACCATTGTAGCTACACAATCTTCCCAAAGTACTGGTGCTGCTGCTTGTTTTACTAAGGCCGCTTTAATAGCAGCTCCATCTTTTAAGATTTCCCCAGTAATATTCGCTACAACTGGAATTTGAGCATCTTTCACTTCGATATTGTCTAATTCTTCTTGTAAACGTTTTGCTGCTGGTTCCATTAAACGACTGTGGAAAGGAGCACTGACTGGCAACATAACCGCACGTTTAGCACCAGCTTCTTTCATTTTTTCAGCTGCCACTTCTACGGCTTTTGTAGCACCAGCAATCACGATTTGTCCTGGACAGTTGAAGTTAACCGCTTGCACAGAGCCTACAGTATCGTTTACTTCTCCACAGATGCGAACTACGTCTTCACGAGGTAATGCTAAGATCGCAGCCATTGCGCCTTCACCCAATGGTACAGCTTCTTGCATATATTCTCCACGTTTATGCACTACGTATACAGCATCTTTAAAATCAAGAACACCTGCTGCTACTAAGGCACTATATTCACCAAGGCTATGACCACCTACGATATCAGGTGTAAAGCCTTTTTCTTTTAAAATTTCATAGCACGCCACACTAGCTGTTAAAATCGCAGGTTGTGTGTTTGCTGTTTTTACTAATTCCGTATCTGGACCTTCAAAACATAATTGTGAAATAGAATATCCCAATGCTTCATCTGCTTGTGCAAAACGCTCTCTTACGATAGGATACGCTTCGTACAAATCTTTCAACATACCCACTTTTTGAGACCCTTGACCAGGGAATACAAATGCTGTTTTCATAAGGTTTCCTCCTACTTATCGGATAACAGATTTTAAGTTCAACATTACTTCTTCTGCTTCACGAACAATATCTTGAATGATTGTTGCACAAGGTTTAATGTCAGTCAACATACCTGCAATTTGTCCAATCATAACGGAACCGTTTTTAGTTTCCCCTTCAATAGCAGCTTTTCTAAGTGTACCAGCACCTAGATTTTCAAGAGCTTCTTTTGGTGCTCCACTGAACTCAAGGGATTGATATTTACGAGCTAATAAATTCTCAATGATACGAACTGGATGACCTGTTGTCAAACCTGTCATCACTGTGGAACGATCTTTTGCTTTCAATACAGCTTCTTTATAGTTTTCATGGGCAATACATTCTTCAGATACTACGAAACGAGAACCCATTTGAACTGCACTAGCGCCCAATGCTAAGGCTGCTGCCATACCGCGACCATCTGCAATACCACCAGCTGCAATAACAGGTACGTCCACAGCATCTACGATTTGAGGGATTAAGCACATAGTTGTAATATCTCCTACGTGACCGCCAGACTCAGTACCTTCTGCAATGACTGCATCGATACCGCCACGAAGTAAACGTTTCGCTAATAATACAGAAGCTACTACAGGAATTACTTTTGTACCGATTTCTTTGAAAGCTGGTACCCATGCGGATGGATTACCTGCCCCAGTTGTGATGACTGGTACGCGTTCTTCTAAAGCAACTTCCATAACTTCATTCACAAATGGAGACATTAACATAATGTTACAACCATATGGCTTGCTTGTGCGTTCTTTTAATTTATGAATTTCTGCACGGAATACATCAGGAGGCATATGTCCTGCACCAATAATTCCCAAACCACCTGCTTCAGATACAGCAGCTGCTAATTCAGCTGTACCTAACCAAGCCATACCACCTTGAAGAACGGGATACTCTATCCCTAACAAATCACAAATATCAGTCTTAATCATCTTTTCCTCCTTAGCACCATTTCATTACTAGACTTGCCCAAGTTAATCCTGCACCAAATCCAGCAACGGCAAGATTATCACCTTTTTGCAATTTTCCTGCACGCACTGCTTCATCTAAAGCAATCGCAATGGATGCTGCTGATGTGTTTCCATACTTAGGTAAATTAATAAATACTTTATCTTCTGTCAGATGCAAACGATCTGCTGCAGATTTGATAATGCGAGTATTCGCTTGATGTGGAATGAAGAAATCTAATTCTTCCAGTTCCATATTTGCCATTTCTAGAGCTTTCAATACAGTTTTACCCATCGTTTTTACAGCAAATTTATATACTTCTTGTCCATTCATATGAATGAAGGTAAGCCCCTCTTCACGACGCTCTGTGGTTGGTGGCAATGCCGTACCTCCAGATGGAATACATAGATGCATTCCGCCACTTCCGTCAGCCCCCATATCCATACCGAGCATACCATAGCCTTCTTCTACTGAAGATACTACAGCGGCTCCAGCACCGTCACCGAAAAGAACACATGTATTGCGATCTTCCCAGTTTACTACACGAGATAATACTTCAACACCTACTACAAGCACATTTTTAAACAATCCTGCATTGATATAGGAACTAGCTGTAATCAAAGAGTATACATATCCTGAGCAAGCTGCAGATAAATCAAAGGCTGCTGCTTTTGTAGCCCCTAAATTAGCTTGGACTAAGCATGCTGTAGATGGAATTGCCATATCGCCTGTTAATGTGGCAACAATGATACAATCGATATCGTCTGCTGTTAACTTAGCAGCTTCTAAGGCTTTTTTTGCCGCTTCTGTAGCCATATCTGAAGCATTTACACCTTCTGGTGCAATTCTACGTTCTTTAATGCCTGTTCTTTCTTGAATCCAAGCATCGCTAGTATCTACCATTTTTTCTAAGTCTGCATTTGTAAGAACTTTTTCTGGCACATAGCTACCGGTACCAATAATTCCGACTGGCTTATTCAGCATTGTCATATGTTAGGGTCCCTTCTTCTTCAATACTTGAGGAAATATGTTCAATCAATTTCCGTTCTACTAGATCTCCAGCAATTTTAATTGCTGTCATAATTTCCTTAGATTTGGAGCTACCATGGCAAATAATAAATACACCATTTACCCCTAATAGAGGTGCTCCGCCATTTTCTGTGTGATCTAATCGTTTTTTTATTTTCTTAAACACAGGAACAATCAATAAGGCTCCTAGTTTAGAGATAATGCTACTTTGTTTGATGCCTTCTTTTAGAATATCTTGTACCACAGATACAAGACCTTCTGCAAATTTAAGCACCACATTACCTACAAATCCATCACATACTACTACATCTACCGTTCCTTTTGGAATATCACGGCCTTCCACATTTCCTTTAAAAGGGATTGTTTTCAGTTTTTGTAGTAACGGATAGGTTTCTAAGACAACTTCATTTCCTTTAGTGGATTCTTCACCAATATTTAACAAGCCCACAGTTGGATTAGGTTTACCAAGTAATAACTGCGCATAGTTATATCCCATGATAGCCCCTTGCACTAGATGTTTTGGCTTACTATTCGCATTAGCACCAGAATCTAGCATAATTGTCACGCCATTCGCTGTTGGTAATGGTGTAGCAATACAAGGGCGCTCAATCCCTTTGATTCTTCCCAAACCTAATAGAGCCGATGCTACAGCTGCTCCAGTACTACCTGGTGCAATCACCGCATCACATACCTTTTCACGAACTAAACGTGTAGCCACTGCAATGGACGCATCTTTCTTCTTGCGCAAGGCAATACTGGGATGCTCATGCATTTCTATGACTTCACTAGCATGATGAATAGAGATTCTTGGATTCTCCAGTTCACCTTCTGCTTCCAAAATTTCTTTTATTTTACTTTCATCACCGACAAGCACGATATCCATAGTATCGTATTCGTGCACAGCGGCAATAGAGCCTAAGACTATTTCGAGGGGGGCAAAATCGCCACCCATAGCATCTACTGCAATCTTCATAATTCACCCTTATTCTATCACAGATTCCATAATAAATTTAGCGCGAAACACTTCTTTTATGGTATCTTTGATTGTTACTTTTATAAAGAATTTTTCTCCTCGTTGTCGCACTAATTCAGCTTTTGCTGCTAAATTAACATCGCTTTTAACGAGACTCTTATATTTAATATTTCCAACTCCAGCAATCATTGTAGGAACCCCTACAATAGCTCTTGCCAACGAGTTAGCCTGGGCGTATAAATATTGTGCCTCCACATAGCCTGATCGATCTAGCATCTCTTTCGTAGTGCGAAGAACACTGATGCCATATTGTCCTACTGCTAAATCAATGACATCTCCTACTACATCTGCCCGATCAATATGCTGTCTGTCATCAGAATGCTCCTGTGCCATTGCCTTAATCCGTTCACGTAACTCAGGAATGCCTAATGCCAAACGATCCAATCGAATGGTCGGAACACTAACTCCAAAATATGTGGCCAATTCCTCATCCGTCGTGAAGGGACTTATATTCAGTTTTTCGCGCAATAACTGTTGTCGTTCTTCCTTCTTTATACGACTCATATAACCACCTTTTATGACCAAGTAATAATACTTCCATACAATTATACTCTAAAATGATAATAGTATGCAAGCTTTTCTTGATTCCTATGCAAAATATGCATACTTATTTGAGAATGGTAAGTTGTCCTCTATTGCTTATCACTCGAATGGGCGCAGTTGTATCTGTTGCATTAGGCCTACGATCTACTATTTTTACATACCCCTGCAATACATCTACTACAATAGGTTCTGTATCTTCTTGGTAAATAATACCTGCCGTTTCTGGCGTATCACCGCCGATTAATGTTTGAATATGACTACCTGTAAAAGTATATCCTTTGCCGGTTGCTAGCAGTAATTCTTCATGTCCACTGCGATGTCGCTTAGCTCCTATCCATCGATTATGCCACGTTGCCTGATTTTTCAATTCAAGTGTAACACCAGACTGATGAGGGTTATTTCCACTTTCAGCAAATTCATTTAATGCCGCCCCAGTCCACACGGAGTCCTTCGTCCCTAAATTCATCACAATATACGAACCATGACGTCCAGGATTAGGATTCAATCCATAGTTTTTATTCAATACCCCTACATTGCCTGTCACTTGTACCCTTGCATACTGGGATGGTTTCGGAGTAGATACAGGGGCTGTACCCGTATAGGTATCAGCCAACCGACTAGTGCCAATACCAATGCTACCTTCTTCGACAATAGCAGCATACACATCTGCCTGCTCAAATGGCACAGTTTCAATTTTCACAGGACCGTCTAAGGTAATATAACTATCTTTATTAGCTTGTACCCCATTGCCAACGGCTTGAATCACAGTGGGCCCATGAACGACCACCTTTGTATCATATTTCGGGTCATCAACATGTTTTCGACCAAAGCCGGCATAGATACCGCTCATGTAATAATGTGCCATTTCATCGGCTTGGTCATAAGGGTGAGCATTACTTAGATCTACTTGCAAGCCCTTGTGGACAGTTAACTTAGTACCATCCAATACATAAATACCAGTTACATTATGGTGCTTCTGCTGCACCGTGTCATACCCTACACCATTTACCTTAATATGCAGTCCCTCTGGATAGTTGAGTACCTCATGGTATTTGCGCATCGCCACAGCTCGCCCCGCTGTGCTTACCTCAATGAGCTCTGGTTGCGTCACAACCTGTTGAAAGCCTACCTCTGCCGACGCTCCATACACAAATGGTACAGTGCTCAAACATGCCATAACAAGTCCTGCTAGTACATTTCGCTTATAATTCATACATACTCCCCTTACGAATCACTTGGACCTCTACTATGAATATCTTTATATCCTCTTTAGTATACCATTGGTAAGAGCCATTGCCTATGGTAGTGCTATTCCAATTGGTCATACAACATCTAGTAGGTAACAAAATGAGACGCCCCTCGTCGGAACGTCTCATATTATTAATATTATATTGTATTAGAATTTGAATTTCATGCCTACATTATACGTACGACCACCTGTTGCTTCTCTAGCGTAATATTCACGATCGAATAGGTTTTGTACTCCGAATTGCAATGTCGCTTCTTTGGATACTTTATAATTTACGGACGCATTAGTCAAGAAGTACGCATCTTCTGACTCTGGCTCGCCACCGGCGGTATCTTTGCTGTTGCGGGAGCTTACGTATTGCATATCCCACAACACATTCCACTTGCCACTATTGTATTCCAAACCACCATGGAATAGGTGCCTTGGAATTTCAAAGTTTTGTTCTTTTCCATCACTTTGATCTGTATTGACCAAAGCTTTACTTTCTATATATCCCATTTGCCATGTATAGTTTCCAAAGACAGACCATTTGTTAGACAACTTGTGACGAAGTTCTAATTCTACACCACGACGTGTTTCTGATCCTATATTGATATACTTTTTGTAATCCTCAGTACCATCTGTCTTTTTAAATGTAACATATTGAATTTTATCCTTTGTATTCACATAAAAGGCTGCTACGTTTAATTTTGTACTTTCATTCCAAGATTTTTTCAAACCAAGTTCAAAGGTATCGGAATGTTCTGGATCTAACTCTGGATTTGCATGAATAGGAGTTTTAGATGTTTGACCGAAGCGGTACACTTGGTACAAGGTTGGCGGTGCAAAGGAGTGACCATAGGATGCATAGACGTTGGTAGAATCATCAAGGTATCTTTCTACGGACAACTTAGGACTCAACTCCGTGTAAGATCCATCATTATGATGTACGACATCGTAGGACTTTGTTTTCTTATTGTACTCCCCGTGGGACCCATCGTACTTTTTAAAATGATCTAAACGAAGCCCGGCATAAATAGCCCAATCATCGTTAGGGCGATACGTATCTTGTAAAAAAACTGCCATCGTGCGAGATGCCCCTGTATTCGTTTCACTCACACCGTTAGGGAATACCTTAGTATCTTTAGAGTTTTTATCACGCCAATATTGCAAAGAAATCTTTTCTTGATCAAACCGCTCTTGTTTCCAATTCAATCCCCCTACAATTTGATGTTTTCCTTCAGGTTTCCATGCTTTTTGCACATCTAGATTGTACGCTTTGCCTGGATAGAAGGAGTGAGAACCTGGCCCTTCATAATCTCCTGAAGTTGCTTTTGTTGGCACAGAATAGCCATCTTTCTTTTTATCTAAATAGCCCAAAGAAATCTGTAATTTATTCGCTTCATTTTTATATTGCAAACTATGAGAATGATATTCTCGCTCTGCATCATGACCTAAGAAACTATTGCCATTAAGAGATACATATTTTTTATTACTAACCTTGATATCCCCTGTAAAAACGGTCTTTCCATTTACTGTAACCGCACTCATTGGGTTGTGGTAAGAGTACTTATGGTTCGCATATACATAGCGATAGGTTAGCGTTTCTTTGTCGCCTAGGTTCATCGTAATATAAGCAGACAAATTCTTATTATGTAAAGATTTATCCCCACGATTCCCTACCACATATTTACCACTTGTCAACTGTTTTAATGGCGTGTCAGGAGATACAGCTTTTACATCTCCTTTGATAGCCTTGCTTTTTTCCGTCACAAAAAATCCTGGGAATCCATTTGTGCGACGTTCTTCTGCAGATACACCAATGGCTACCTTATCCGACACGCGAGCATCAAAACCTAGCTCATTGTTCCAAGTGCCATAAGTCCCGCCATTGACCTTACCATGCCAACGAATCCCTTGACGATTTGCCTTCGGTGCCACTTGTTTCGTTGTAATACTTAATACACCTGCTACCCCTTTGCCACCATACAAGGAGGAACTAGCACCACGCACCAATTCAATTCGATCGATGGAATGCACGGGAATCACTTCCCAGTCCACCTTATTATTGAAAGAATTATTCATCGGCACGCCATCAACGAGTACCGATATATTTTTAGAATCGAATCCACGGATTTGTATTTCACCTGCCGAAGCTTGACTTTTATACACCCCTGGTAATAATTGTATCGCATCTGCAACCGTATCCACCTTGCGATTTTCAATATCCTTCGCTGTCACCACAGACACAGAACTAGGCGTTTTTGAAATATCTTGTAAGGTTCTCGTTGCCGTTACCGTTACATCTGGCAAGGTCACCGTTTCTTCTACCGCTTGTGCATCATGAGCATACCCTGTATAACTGCCCAACGCTACCGTAACCATAGATAATAATAGTAACCGCGTTGCATTTCGTTTCACTCGTTTCATTCGTACTTCCCTTCTTACTATAAAACAAACATCAAGTTTCCTATTAGTATACCATTCATTTTCAATATTGCAAATCATTTTGTGAAAATATCTTCATATATAACAAAAAAGCGGCCGAAGCCGCTTTTTGTAAATACGTAAAATTATTTACGTAAGCCTAATTTTTCTAAGATCGCACGGTAACGTTCGATGTCTTTACGACGAAGGTAGTCAAGCATGTTACGACGTTGACCAACTAATTTTAAAAGACCACGACGGGAATGATGATCTTTTTTGTGCTCTTTTAAATGCTCAGTTAAGTATACAATGCGGTTAGTTAAAATCGCGATTTGTACTTCTGGGGATCCAGTGTCACCTTCGTGAACAGCAAATTCTTTAATAATAGCTGCTTTAGCTTCTGTAGTTAACATATTTCATGTCCTCCTAAAAATTACAATTCCATAGGCCAAAGTAATGGGCGGAGACTCAATTACCTCGCCTAGGTTAATACATCGGTATCTATAATACTATACTTTCTTATAAATGTAAAGTATTTACCCTAACATCATGCGGTCACTGAGGGTATTTTCGCTAGCTACTTCAAAGCGCTCTAATAAGTCTTGTACCGTTAAGCTAGCCTTCTCTTCTCCTCGTACATCATAGATAACTTTACCATTATCCATCATGATCAAACGATTGCCGAATCGCAAGGCATCACGCATATTATGGGTAATCATCAAGGTAGTCAAATGATGTTCCTTTACCAATTCATCTGTAAGCTGCAATACTTTTTCTGCCGTTTTAGGATCTAAAGCTGCCGTATGTTCATCTAGTAACAGTACTTCTGGCTTCAACATAGTGGCCATCAACAAAGTAATAGATTGACGTTGACCACCACTTAATAACCCCATACTGGATGACAAACGATTTTCTAAGCCCAAATCCAAACGAGCTAATTGCTGTTTAAATAATTCTCTTTCATTTTCTTTGAATGCCCAAGACAATCCCATTTGTTTTCCGCGACGCAAGGCAAGAAGCATGTTCTCCTCAATTTGCATATTTCCTGCTGTGCCCAACATAGGATCTTGGAAGACACGACCAATGTATTTGGCCCGTTTGTATTCCGCCATATGAGTGACGTCTACATCATTAATATGCAATGTACCTTCATCGACGGAGAATACCCCAGCGATGGAGTTCAACAACGTACTTTTACCAGCTCCATTACCACCGATAACAGTCACAAAATCTCCATCTTCTAATCGTAAGTCAATACCACGAAGAGCTATTTTTTCATTCACAGTGCCTTTATGGAAGGCTTTCACAATTCCTTTTAATTCCAACATGTGTATACCCTCCTTTTAACCACGACGAAATTTACCTTGCCACGTTGGTAAGGATAGAGCTAAGGCTACCAATATAGCAGTAAATAATTTTAAATCATTTGGAGGCATACCTAGGTATAGTACAGTAGCAATAACGATACGGTAAATAATGGAACCGAATACAACGGCTACTAAGCTCAACACGAAGGAAGAATTACCAAATAGTTTGCGCACTACCGAAGAAGAAGCAAATAGTACCTCCCCGATGATAACAGATGCGAGGCCGATAACGATGGTTCCTACGCCCATACCGATATCTGCAAAACCTTGGGATTGAGCAATTAACGCCCCAGATACAGCTACAAAACCATTGGATAATAGTAATCCAAGAACAATCATGGAATCTGTGTTTACCCCTTGGGCACGAATCATTTGTGGATTTACCCCAGTAGCGCGGATAGATGTGCCTAGTTCAGTACCAAAGAACCAGAATAAGAATAATCCCACTACCACAGTTACCACTACACCAATGATAGTCAATGCTACCGCATTGGAAATACCCATGCTATGAATGGCGGAGTACACTGTATCCATGCGCAATAAGGAGATATTTGCTTTCCCCATAATATGTAAGTTCACAGAATACAAGGCAATCATGGTTAAGATACCAGCTAGCAATGCAGGAATTTTTAATTTCGTATGTATCCACCCTGTTACAGCTCCGGCAATCATACCACCAATACCTGCAACTATCACTGTGATCCAAGGGTTCACACCCATGGTAATCAATACTGCAGAAATTGCAGCTCCCATAGGGAAACTACCTTCTACTGTTAAATCAGCCACGTCTAAAATTCTGAAAGTAATGAATACACCCAATGCCAACAATGCCCACAATAGGCCTTGTGCAATGGTGCTAATAATTAAGTTTGTCATATATCCTCCTACTTGGGGTTGCCCCCACTACTATACTACTGTTGTCGCAATGTCTCTGGAATTTTGATATGTAACCGATCCGCTTCGTCTTGGTTGAATACAAATTTAATAGGCTCTTGCATTTCGATTGGCATACTGTCCGGTGTACTTTCACCACGAAGTACACGAGCCGCCATATGTCCAGTTTGTACCCCTAATCTATAAAAGTCTACAGAGTAGGCTGCTAGTCCACCTGTTTTTAACCATGTCTCATCAGAGGGAAACACTGGTACGTTAGCGCTACTAAATATAGTGACGATGTTTGCATAGGATGAAGCAATGATATTATCTGTTGGAAAGTATACTGCATCAATACCCATAATAGCTAATTGATTCGCCGCCTGCGGCACATCATTCACGTTGGAGACGGTTATTTCTACTAATTCCATACCGTATTTTTGTGCTTCTTTTCGAAAACTCTCTGCTTGTAATTGTGAATTCACTTCACTGGATGAATAAATAGTACCGATTTTCTTCGCATTCGGTAATAATTGATGCACTAATTCCACTCGTTTTTCCATAGGCACCATATCTGTGGTACCCGACACATTACCACCCGGATGTTCATCACTATCCACAAGTCGTGCTGTGGTAAAGCTCGTAACCGCAGTGCCTAATACAGGAATGTCCTTCGTAGCATTCGCCATAGCCTGTACCGCTGGAGTTGCAATGGCCACTACTAAATCGGAATTACGCGCCACAAATCGTTGGGCAATGGTGTTTAGATTGGATTGGTCTCCTTGAGCATTTTGGTGGTCAAGAATCACATTATCTACAAATCCCTCTTCCCGTAATCCATCTACGAAACCTTTATTTGCTGCATCTAGTGCGGGATGCTCCGCTAATTGCAAGATACCCACTCGGTACATCTTGCCTCCTCCTGGTGCTTCTAGTGAAGATTCATGCCATAGTAAGAATCCCACCAGACAGACCACCAACAGGGCCAGTCCTTTTTTCCACATAAAAATCTCCTTTCTACTATACTACATGGTAGCCACGCGCCACCGCCTACAGTCTTTCTATGGGAAAGATATAGAGATTATACCACATGTGAAAGTAATAGAAAATATATAAATTAAAATTTCTATAGAATCTAATGTCGTCACGAGACATTATCCTCACAGATAAACAAAACGACTAGATTATTACAATCTAGTCGTTTATCTTTAATTCTACTATTTACGTACTAATGCGATATGCACCATACCGATAAGGAAACCGATAATGGACGGCACAATCCAGCCCATACCGATAGAAGCAAATGGAAGCATTCCATAATATGGCAACGCCCATTGTACAAATCCAGATTGATTGATAAATGCTGGTGCTGTTGCCATAGCATCACCTAATGCCGCAAATAAGGCAAAGGCTGTTGTCCACGCATACACAGCTTGTCTGCCTTTGAAAATAGGTGCTGCAAAGGATAACAAGATGATTGTAATAGACAATGGATACAAGAACATCAATACAGGGATGGCTAATTCGATGATTTTTGTTAAGCCTACGTTAGCAATTAAGAAACCCACTGCTGTTGTTAAGTATGCATAACCACGGTAACCCAATGTGTTTGGGAACATTTCATCAAAAGTTTCACCACAAGCACCAATCAAACCTACGCAAGTTTTTAAACATGCTAGTGTAACAATGATGGCCAACAAGATAGCCCCTACATTGCCGAAGTAAAATGCATTCATTTGCGCCATGGTAATACCACCATTTTTAGCAAGGCCTAATGTTGTGACACTTGTAGCACCACTGTAGGCTAGGAAACCGTAGATAACAGCCATAATAGAGCATGCCACAAAGCCTGCTTTCACAAGTCCCATAGCAATGTCCTTAGGTTCTGTGACCCCCACACCTTGTAAGGCACGGATAACGATGATACCAAAGGCTAACGATGCCAATACGTCAAGTGTATTATATCCTTCTGTAAAACCTTTGAAGAACGCATGGGTAGCATATTCCCCTTGTGGCGCTACTGATGTGTAATCTCCCATTGGCATAATCACTACAGTGATTAATAAAATGCTTAGGAATACTAAGAATAATGGCGTTAACACTTTACCAATGTATGTCATCAATTTTCCTGGATTCAAGGAGAACAAGATGGCAATGATAAAGAACACTGCAGAAAATACACCTAAGGCAAGATCAGGATTGACACTGCCAAGGAATGGTTCAAATCCGATTGTATAGGATACTGTACTCGTTCTTGGGATAGCAAATGCTGGCCCAATCGTGATGTACAATAACAAGGTGAAAATTTTACCATAGGTCGGGTGTACACGACTTACTAAGTCTTGTAAGCCATTACTACGAGACACACCCATAGCGACAATACCCAAGAATGGTAGTCCAATAGCTGTCGCTAAAAAGCCTAAAATAGCTGGCCACAACGCTTGACCTGCTTCTTGTCCTAAGTGAACAGGGAAAATTAAGTTTCCTGCTCCGAAGAACATCCCGAATAACATAGTTCCAATAAAGGCTACAGAACCCCAAGATAATGTTTGATTCATCACTATTCCCCCTTACATAATGATTTTTAATACATCTAGTACTTCATTTGGCAACTCATCTTTTGTTCCTTTTAATTTTTCAATGTAATCGTAGCGGAACTCAAATGCTTTGTGCAAAATATGATGGTACTCACGAACTGTAAAGTCTGGTTCAAAACCTTCAACTTTTACATATTCTAAGTTTTCATATTTATAGAACGGTTCAAAGTTAAGGCTACCCTCAACCAAACCTTCTAACAAGCCTAATGTTACTTCTTTTGGAATTTTTTTGTCCAAGAAGAAGCCCGTATTCATAATGTAGCAATCTACACCAGATTGAGTGAATAGTTTTTTGTAACTTTCATAATCGGTACGTAAAGAATAGGTACGGAATGGATTAGCATAAGGTTCGATCACCAATGCATTAGGATCTACGTGAGCATCCAATTTCTCTGCTGTAGAACGACGTGTTGCCAAAGTAGCACCCATAGTAGCCGCTAAAATTGGATCATCCACTTTTAAAATTGGTGGCAATGTTTTATCTTTCATCAACCACACGATAGCATTCACTGGATCTTTTACAAAGTTCACACGATTATCTGTCCAGAATTGTGATTTAATAGCACGACCATTGTTATTGCGCACATCTTCTGCTAACACAACTTTGTTACCATCTTCATCTAAAGTAACACCCACATTTTGCAATGTTAATAGGTATTTATTAGCAGGATGTTCCACTGGATAGTCTTGCATTTTATCAAAATATGTTGGTTCTAAGGCAATGGAAGACAAATCTTCTGTATGAATGATATAGGCATCATCATGTAATACAGAAATATCATATCGTCCACCATGCTGTTCATGAGTCAATGTAGATTTACCAGACCCTGATAACCCAAATACGCCAATCGTATAAGAAGAACCATCTTTTAAATTGTATCGTTTCATGCCACCATGGCATGCCACATAACCATAACGATTTGCCAAGGACCATCCTAATGTAAGAGTACCTTTTTTATGCTCCCCAAAATAACGCATACCTAAAATCATAGCACAGTTATGAGCAGGGTCAAAAATAGCCAGTCCACCTGGATGACCTTCTACCACATAATCTGGGTCAGAGTAAATAAAAATATCCCCTTCTGGAATCTCTTTACTACCTCTATAGAAGGCTTTCACTTCCTCATTGAAAAATTGGAAATTAATAGCCCAAGAGTATAGGATCGATGCATGCTCTTTTGGAATCATCAAGTGCGCACGAGCAGTAAAAGCTTCATCCAAGCCTACGATAGCTTGCGCTGAAATCCATTCTTTATGACGGCTATCATATACTGCATCTCGTGCAATATCACATAATTCTACTTCATTAATACCTTCATCGCCAATAATACGGCGAGCTTTTGCATAACGACCTGTTGTTTTACCATTATTTGTGACTAATACTTTGGCATCTTGCGGTAAACCTTGCTCTTCCGCACGGTATACGGGCATATCTAATACAACGACCCCAGGTTCTTTCGTGGCTAACTCATAAGCCTGTGCAATAGACTTCACCGGTGTTACATTATTTCCATAAAAAGCAGTTTCTATGGTACTTCTTAATTTGGAAAAGAGCGGATTCTCTTTAATTTCGGAATGTTTCCATTTTAATCTTGTTGCCATATGTTCCTCATTAATTCTAACTTACTATACTTATGCATATTCTTATATTCTAACATTTAATTAAGTATTTCACAATATGAGACCAATCATATATTACTGCATCAGTCTAGCAAATACAGGCCTCTGTGATATGTATCACAATGTATTTTTACTATGCGATGAATAGTTATGAAAAAACGGATATCACAAGGCATTCACCTCACAATATCCGTTGATTCTATACAACTAAGATCTATGATTCATAATACAATCAATATCTAAGTCTTGCAAATACAATTTAAATGCCTCAGCCAACTGTGGATTTCGTAAACCGTATTCTACAGTCGCTTTTAAATATCCTAATCGATCGCCTATATCATAGCGCACTCCTTCATAAGAGTAAGCTAAAATTCTTGAGGAAAGTCTAGCAATCGCGTCGGTCAATTGAATTTCATTGCCCGCCCCTTGGGGAGTTTTTTCTAATTCATCAAATATATCTGGCGTCAGAATATAACGACCTAATACCGCCAAGTTCGATGGAGCATACTCAAGTGGTGGCTTCTCTACCAAACCTGCTACTTCATACACATTCGGTTCGATTTCACTACCTGACACAATACCATAGGAGCTAACTTTTTCTGGAGCTACAAATTGAGTTCCTAAAATTGTTACGCCATCATGGGCATAATGACAATCGATTAATTGCTTCAAGCATGGTCTTTGTGGGTTATAGACCACATCATCCCCTAAGAGAACAGCAAATGGCTCATCCCCTATAAAAGACTTCGCACAATAGATAGCATCACCCAATCCACGGGCTGTTTTCTGACGAATGTAATGAACTTTAATATTCGCCAAATTTCTCACCATATCAAGATGTTGTTGCTTACCTTGTTGTTGCAATAATTGCTCTAACTCCACACTAGTATCAAAATGATCTTCAATCGCACGCTTATTGCGTCCCGTAATAATTAGAATATCTTCAATACCTGAATCGATAGCCTCTTGCACAATATATTGTATTGTTGGTGTATCCACAATAGGCAACATCTCTTTCGGCTGTGCCTTAGTGGCTGGTAAAAAGCGTGTACCAAAGCCTGCCGCTGGAATCACTGCTTTTCTAACTTTTTTCATGGTTTCCCCTTAGATTAAAAATCTTTCGCTACCAATGTATATTCCCATTTCTTTTGTTTTGTACGATATGTCAAGGATCCTTCAAAGGAATGTAAATCACGATGCCATGTAAGATCTACATACCGTAACTCATGAGTCTGCATATCTCGTTGTATCTGTACACTAAAGCGATCTAATCGAGTAGCTTGTACACTTAGCCCATAGTATAAATTATACTTCACATCAATTTGATCAAATGGATATGGAGAGTCGGCTGAGACAGATACATTACTTTGACGATATCCCGCCCAAGCTTTCACACGAGGTCCTAGGTTGGTGTTAGCAGCTACACCCCAATATGGCATAGAACGAACCGACGAATTATATCCGTAGTAGTCACGTTGGTAACCACCATAGAAGGTAACCTCTGTATTAGGCCCTATATGAACTGGGTCATGAGATACTTCACCATACATCTTAGCATGAGTTCCCTTGATATGACCTTCATACCATTTACCATAGCTAACACCACCACGAATAGTCACAGGAGTGCTACCAAGATGATACGCATGCGTATCTACCGATAATTCAGGCTTCTTCTCGACCCATACTTTTTTCGCATTTAATGTAGCTGACTCGCGACTATACGCTATTTTTGCTTCCCCCCAAGGCAAGAAATGAACATACCCAAAGGATGGTTTAAACCCAATATGAGTTCCCCAAGTATAATGTAAGAAAAGTTCCCCATGTTTAGATACTGGATAGTCAATTTTACCATTTAAACTCAATCCATCAGAAGAATTATATTTCGGTCTTGGTACAAAGGAAAATACGCTCACTTGTCCTTGTTTATCTTGACGCAAAGACACCGTATATTTATTTACAGAAATAATCCGTTTATTTTTAATATAAAAGCTTGCATTATGAATGACTGCTTTATCTCCAGGGAATACCTCTATATAGTCCCCTTCCACACGATAATCAGGTGCCCCTTTAAAAGCAATGGCATGTTTTGTCGTTAACCAACCTTTTTCAATGCGCCCTGTTTTACCATCAAAGTCACCTACTTCTGCTTTTACCCAATAGGGATCAGCATAGCCAAATACATTTTTTGTGTGAGCTGCTCCAGTAGTAGCATTGTAGGTAATATGAGAACCTTTTAAGTCCTTTGTATCCCCTTTATCTTCTAAAAAGTGATAGTCCGATACACTTTCATATTGCTGGGTCTTCGTATTACCTTCTAGTCTTTCTGACAATAGTTGTTGATTGCCCCGTTCTACTTCTACAGCGCCATTGGCCCATACACGACCAGTAGTATCGTTATAATACATTTTATCTGCATCAATACGAACTGGTACAGCCGGTTTTTCTACCACTTGTTTGCCTTTTTTTTCAATTGCTTTAACCTGCAAATTTGGCGCATACTGTGTATCTGTAGATACTGTGGAAGTCTTAGGCATTTGCACATACTGAGTTTCGGCAACCTTTGGAGCGGCTTCGAATACTGGGGTCGTAGCATCTACTGTTTGGGCATGGCCTTGTGTACATGCCAATGCCGTCAAAATAGCAGCGGCTGTTACAGAATATCTTTTCATGCTCATCTCCTAGTCTTTCTCACGTTTTACAATGATGACAGGTTTTTCAGTTAAAGAATCATCTGGTACCACTTGTACAGGTTCTTCTTTTGCTTTTACAGCCGGAGCTGGCGTTGATTCAGCTACTACTTTTGATGCTGCTACTGGTTCTGCTGCTGCTTTTGGTGCTACCACTGGCTCCACAGGAGCTTTTTGCACAGCTCCCGTATCTACACCATGCACTTCCACCCCAGAAATAGTAACAGAGGATTCAGGCTGTACATACACAAGAGTTCCTACTGGTAAATCAATAGATTTACCTTTTACAAAGAAGCCCCCTACAAGGCCTACAGGTCCTAATAAAACAGCCCCTGCTACAGACGCACCAGCCGCTTTTAGTTCTCCCTTTGTTTTAGACTTAGCTTCTTCACCTTGGATGGCTGTGAAAACTGTACCATCAATACCTTGTAATTTATCAAATACAATGTTTAATTTTGCATTACGTCCAAAAGATCTTGCTTTTGTAATTTCCGTAATATGGCCAGTACCTACTGTTCCTTTAGGAATCAACAGAGTTTCCCCATCCATTACATCTTCTGCTACTTTGACATGAACTACATCATCTTTCACATTTT
The DNA here is from genome assembly GCF_003992195.1 of Veillonella sp. 3627. NCBI lineage: Bacteria > Bacillati > Bacillota > Negativicutes > Veillonellales > Veillonellaceae > Veillonella > Veillonella sp. 3627. Next base: position 60,948 of record NZ_RQVG01000002.1, read on the forward strand.
TTTGAGATGTTACTGGTTCTGTTAATTCTAGAGTAAATACTTGATCAGCCCCAATAGTTCCTAGTTTTGTTCGCAATGCTACTTGTGTTCCAAAAATAGATTGCTTTAATTTTTGTACACGACTTTGTAAAGAACCTTTTGCTTCTAGTCCATTCACACTGCGTTCCATTTCGCCAATGCGTTCTACGAGAGAGCCACTATGAACTTCATCATAATACATCCATTCCAAAGCATTGACTTCTTGATGCAATGTTACCTTTGTTCCTTGACCTTCCACAGATGTATACAAAGATTCCACTTGCCCTGTAATACTACCTTGTTGTTTTGTACCATAAATAGTATCTTGTAATTGATGTACTCGATCTGTTAATGCACCTACTTGTACTTTACCATACACAGTACTTTCCAAAGCTTCTGTTTTTTCTAATACTGTGTCTGGTGCAGCCCATACACTTGTTGCTAAAAGAGCAAATACAGCTCCTAATACAGCAGAACGTTTCATAGTATCTCCTCATCTCTACTAACACATAGATAGCACGGGCAAGCCCGTGCTAATCCATTAAATCTTCAAATCTATAATTGCGGATACGCCAACCCCTTGAATGCGGTTTGCAGTCGTTGGGTTCGTACTGTCAATCGGTACTAGTCCTTTTACGCGAGCTACGGAATTAAAACTAGCCTCAATTTGTGCTACCGCTTCCACACGTTCCACTTCACTACTAGGTCCTGTTATCTGTGCTGCACCAATATGTCCGCCTTTACCAAGACTAACAATAGGAACTACTTTTGTTGAATAGGTAGTACTCAAATTATTTTGCTTTAATAAATTGTTCAAAAAATTATTAATGGAGTCTCCATATTTATCTACTAGAAAGCCCACGCCTCCCACTTTCAAGGCGCCTCCTAATAAACTTCCTAAATTGAACGCCTGAGCTTGTTGCACTCCAACAACACCCACAGTGGCTACTGAGAATGCTACCATAGCAGCTACGATTTGTTTTTTCATCGTAATATCCTCCTTTTCCTTTCCATTGTATCAAAAAATAAATTTTTATTCTATACAAAGTATATGAGATATCCATGATTTTTTCATGAAATCTTATATTTTTTAGCAAATCCGTGGAACTTGGTCTTCTCCGAGCATATCTAACAAACGAATTCCGCCTACTGCCGTTTGTAAACCTACTTTACCAGCATTACCATTCACTATATCACCAATGATGACAGCATCACAACCTTCTGTAAAAGTCCGCATCATCTGCACTACATCATCTGCCACATCAGCACGTACAATGGCAATCATTTTACCTTCATTGGCTAAATACAATGGGTCATACCCTAATACTTGGCATACGGCTTGCACTTCCTCACGGACAGGAATGGCAGACTCTTGCAATCGAATCCCTTTTTGAGCAGAATTTGCAATTTCTTGTAATGTGGTAGCCAATCCACCGCGAGTAGGATCTCTAAAAAAAGCAATATTTTTTCCAAATGTTTCCAATAAGGCATGGGACATAGTATGTAAGGGAGCACAATCTGTCTGAATTGTGTCTGGCAAATCTAATCCATACCGAGTTCCCATAACAGCAATGGCATGGTCACCCAAGGTGCCGGATACAATAACTTTCATACCACTTTCAATATAGGGAGTGCCTAACTGTACATAGTCCGGTACAATACCTACACCGGCTGTATTGATGTAGATTCCGTCAACAGAACCCTTTTCTACCACCTTCGTGTCTCCTGTAATGATAGAAACACCTGCTTGTTGTGCCATATCAGACATGGTTTGTAGCACCACTTCTAACGTAGGGATAGGCAAACCTTCCTCTAAAATGAGTCCACAAGACAAATACTGAGGAATAGCACCCATCATGGCTAAGTCATTCACTGTACCACATACAGCTAACTTACCAATGTTACCACCAGGAAATATATGCGGCGTCACTACATAGGAATCTGTGCTCATAGCCATACGCCCATTAGTAACGGGAAATACAGCCCCATCATGTAATTCATTTAATATTGGATTAGAAAAATATTTCACAATATATTTGTCCACTAGTTCGTGGCTAAATTTACCACCATTACCATGGACTAACCGAATCCGTTCCATTTATTCCTCCCAGGTCATTCCACCGCTGGAAAAACCGTATTTATACCAAGCTGAACAACTACCTTCTACGGATACCATACAAGCTCCTACTGGATGCTCTGGCGTACAAAGTTTGCCAAATAAAGGGCATGCATCAGGATGAATCATCCCTTGGATAACAGACCCACATTGGCAACCTTTCGGTCCATCACTAGTGGTAAACGGAGGCAATGGTAATTGTACTAATGCATCATAAGCAGACCATTCACCTCGCAACTTTAATCCTGATGCAGGTAAGGTACCAATACCACGCCAACCATCATCAGACGGCTCATACAAGGTATCCATTAATTGTTGTGCTACTGGATTTCCCGTTTTTGCCACCACAGACCGATATGTATTTCCTACATAAAATTTCTTTTCTTTACGTTGTTCTAAGAGATTTACAATGGCTGCTAAAATTTCCACACCATCAAAGCCAGCAATACAACTTGGCATATGATATTCATCAGCTAAGAATTGATACGGCTGTTCTCCAATGATAACGCTTACATGACCTGGCAATAAGAATCCATCAATTTGATGATCTGGATTACTTAATAAAGCGCGTAATGCAGGAGGCACCAATTTATGAGAAATCAGGAAAAATACATTCTTGAGTCCCTTTGCATGAACCGCCTGTATTGTAGCTGCTATGACAGCTATAGTTGTTTCAAAGCCAATGCCTAAAAAGATAATCTTCTTATCTGGATATTGTTCACTTAAGGAAAGCACTTCCATTGGGCTATAGATAATCTCAATGTGGGCACCCTCTTCTTTAGATTGCCATAAATTACCTGTCGTACCAGGTACTTTTAGCATATCTCCAAAGGTGGCAATCACTACGTCATCTTGAGCTGCATACGCCAAAGCTTGGTCCATGTATTGTTGATCTGTCACACACACAGGACATCCAGGACCACTAATCAGCTCGATGCCTTTTGGTAGCATTTGACGGATGCCTTCACGGAAGATAGCCACGGTATGGGTCCCGCAGACTTCCATAAACCGCACCCTTTCTTCCGGATTATGTAATTCACGAATGCGCTCTAGTAGACTAGCAGCGACCTTCGATTTTTCTGTTAAAGTAATCTTGTTCAAGTTCTTCTAACTCGCGGAATGCCTCAAGGGTCAAACGAGCTTCCTCCTCATCTACAATTTGTACGGCACAGCCCGCATGGACTAATAGCCAATCTCCAATTTTTGCTTCCGGCACCAATAACAGGCTACACTCCCGTTGCACTCCTGTTAATTCTACGGTACCGATGGATTCATTAATATGCACCAACTGTGCAGGTACTGCTAAACACATAGTATCTCCTATCTATTCATATAATTTCCCAACCATAATTGTCCTAAAGCGATACCACCATCATTCAAAGGGCTTTGGTTAGGAATGTGGATATGGTACTCTTCTAATTCCCGTATCACTCCTTCTAGGAGAATGCGATTTTGGAATACTCCTCCACACAAGACAATATGCGAAATTTGTCGCTCCTTACAACATTGTTTCGCCATCTGTCCTAAATAATATATCAAAGTTCTGTGAAAGTTTGCTGAGATTTTTGCTACACTTTCACCACATTCTAATTGTTCTATCACAGATCGTACTAAACTCATTGTATCTAATACCGTTCCGTCCAGCTTCATGTCTAGGATAGTGCCCCTCTCTGAAAGCGCCAGTTGTTCTAACTCGATAGCAAGTTGCGCATCATAGAGATGCTCATGGCCTACCCCTAACAAAGACGCTACCGTATCAAATAAACGACCACCGCTAGAAGACTGTATCATCTGCATATGAGGCATCATTTTCTCTAATAGTTCCCCTCCCTTAGGTAGTGTTTTCTTCCACTCTTCTATGACTGTGGGTACCCCTGATGGATAGATCTGATTCACATACCACAATGCTTGACGCCATGGTTCTCGTACTGCCACTTCACCACCTGGCAAGGGGGCATAACTCAAATGTGCCATACGTTCCATATGCTCTTGATGACAATATAAAAACTCACCGCCCCATAGAGTGCCATCTGTGCCATATCCTGTCCCATCAAAGCAAATACCTAACACTGGTTCCTGAATATTATACTCTGCCAGTACCGCTGCCACATGGGCATGATGATGCTGCACTTCTATGACAGGTAATTGATGTTTCTCTGCATAGTTTCTACCACACTGTGATGTGTAGTAATTCGGGTGGGCATCCACGATGACCTCTGTTGGTTGTAATTGAAATAAGTCTTCATAGCGCTTTGTTGTGGACCATAACAAATCCTGTACTCGCTGATGCTCCATATCTCCCATATAGGGGCTAAGGATAGCATGAGAACCTCGATTCATCGCAAATGCTGCCTTCATATCTGCACCCATAGCTAGCATAGTTGACCTCTTCTCTAATGCTACTACAGGAATGGATACAGGTACGTATCCTCGGCTACGGCGAATCATGATTGATGTATCATGCACCACTTGTACCACAGAATCGTCTACAGGAGAGATAATCTCCCGATTGTGAGTCAATATATAGTCTGCTATCCCCTGTAATTCTTCCAATGCCTGGGCATCATTATATAATACAGGATCACCACTTCGGTTCGCACTAGTCATAACCCATAGAGCATTAGACGGTACTAAACTGTAGTGATATGGAGCATAGGGCAGCAAAATGCCTAAGGTTTCCATACCAGGAGCTACACTAGGTGCCACAGTATTATGCTCTGCTACCTTTCGCAACAACACAATAGGCCTTGCAGGACTCAACAATAGTTCTTCTTCTGTGTGCGATATATGCACATACTGTTTTGCCGTTTCCAAAGACCCTGCCATGACCGCTAAGGGTTTTCTAGGCCGTCCTTTACGCTGACGCAAGGTTTGTACTGCATTTTCTTGTAACGCATCACAGACCAAATGATAGCCGCCTACACCTTTTAATGCCACAATGGCACCTTGTTGTATGTACTCTTTGGCTTGCTCTATGGCATCCTGTCCAGTAGCCAACACCATCCCATCTGTACCTTGTAATGTAAACATCGGTCCACACTGCTCGCAAGCATTAGGCTCCGCATGGTATCGTCGACCTTCGAAATCCTCATATTCCTTCTGACAGTCTTCACACATAGGAAATGCCTTCATAGACGTTGTATTACGGTCGTAAGGAGTACTTTCAATAATCGTATACCGAGGGCCGCAATTTGTACAATTTGTAAACCCATATTGAAAGCGTCGATTCTCAGGGTCTTGTATGTCCTGCAAGCATGCCTCGCAAGGTGCCATATCGGCGCCAATAAAGGCATTGCCCTGAGCACCTTGGGAAAAGATTATCGTAAACGAGTGCAATGATTGTACTGTGCTTGGTTCTACACGCAAAGTATCAATGCGTCCATGCATAGGCAAGTCAGATTGCAATCGCTCTATAAACAGTCGACAATCTGCCTCTACACCTTGTATATGTATCTCCACACCGCTCGTGTCATTTCTCACTGTCCCCACTAGTCTTATTTCATGGGCTAGTTTAGACACAAAGGGGCGGAATCCTATGCCCTGTACAATGCCTGTTACATGTATGGTGTATGCTTTCATAGAACCCGCCTCCCTTCAGTTATAAAATTTTAGTGATTTTCTTGTCGGATCCCCGCTGCATCCAGTTCAGCTTGGATCATAATAGCACATTCGATACGTTTTTTCTGTAATTTACATCCCATTTCGTATGGTGTGCTAAGGTCTCCACCTAATGTTTCATTGTTCGCATGGCAACCGCCGGAGCAGAAGAATTTTGCCCAACAGTTGGCACATGTTTCTTTCGTAAATACGTGAGTATTTCTAAATTGTGTCGGTATGTCATAAATTTTCAAACCATCAAAGACCGTACCAATCACATAGCCATCCTTACCTACGTATTGGTGACATGGGTAAATATCTCCATTTGGTACAACAGCCATATATTCATGACCAGCTCCGCAACCACGCAAACGTTTTGCCATACATGGTCCACGGTATAAGTCCATACGGAAGTGGAAGAAGTTAAATTTCTCACCCCAACCTGCTAGTTGACGTTCTAAATATAAGTCCGCCAATTTTTCATATTCTTTTTCGATAATCGGCATATCCTCAGGACGTAATACATAGGCTCCGTCTTCGCCAACCACTGGTTCCATAGACAAATGCTCAAACCCTAAATCTGACATAGCTTCTACGTCTTTACAGAAGTCCAAGTTATTATGCGTATAAGTACCACGCACATAGTATTCACGGCCATCACGTTGTTTAACAGCATTCACTAAGTTCTTCGCTACTGTATTGTAAGTGTCTTTGCCACCAGAACTTGGGCGCATGCTATTATGCACATCTTCACGACCATCTAGGGACAGCACCAAACTCATGTCATGTTCATTTACATAGTCAATTTTATCTTGTGTCAACAACATGCCGTTAGTGGTCAATGTCAATTTAAAGATTTTTCCGTGTTTTTCTTGAATGGATTCAATATATTCTACGGTTTGTTTCACTACATCCCAGTTCAACAATGGCTCACCACCAAAGAAATCGATTTCACAATGCTGGCGTGGACCACTCATGGAAATCAAGAAATCTACAGCACGTTTCGCCACATCAAAACTCATTAATTCTCGTTTTACTCCGCCGTAATCACCTTGACTAGCGAAACAATACTTACAAGCTAAGTTGCAATCATGAGCAATGTTTAAGCAAAGAGCTTTTACAATTGGCTTTTCATCTACCACTAGTTTGAACTCTGCTGACATAGGAGCAAAGAGCATTTCCTCTTTGATGAGTTCATCTAACTCATCCATAATTTCATCTAATTCCGCTGCATCCTCTGTAGCATCTAACGCACTATGTACAGCATCACGGTTTGTGCCATTATAGATATCTAATACACGATCGATAAGCTCATCAATCACATGAATAATTCCACTATTTACATCCAATAGAAAGAACTTATCTTTCATTTTAAATTTATGAATCATCGGTTGTAATTCTAACATTCATACCTCCATTAACTTACTAAAGTCTAATTTGTATTATATCACTTTATACCCATGACGTATAGAAAGCTATCAATATAGAGTATACTTTTTCTAAAATTATAGTATGCAAAAAATTGTACTTTTGAAGGACCTATATTATAATTTAGATAAGCTAAAGATATAAAGGGTTAGCATACAGAATCCCCCTAGTTCTGGTACATCTAGGGGGATTTTTGTATGTTTTATAGTAACACTTTTAGTATAATCCTAGAAGTAATATAAAGCAAATAAGCTGCCCACCATATGGTGAACAGCTTATTGCTAATCGAATGATTATTTTTGTTTGCACACTTGGTTACCTACTGTACAGCTAGTTTTGCAAGCAGATTGGCAAGATGTTTGACATTCGCCGCAGCCGCCTGTTTTAGCAGTTTTTTGTAGGGATTCAGTGTTAATTGTACGAATACGTTTAGACATCTTCATTCCTCCTAAGCACAAACTTACTCTATTATATTATCATCTAATACCGTTTCAAGCAAGCAAAAGGCATAGGAATTAGTGAGCTAACGCTTCTTTCAATGTTTTAAGGTTTTCTTCCATGATGTCAAGGTATGTCACATTTTTTTGTGCTTGTTCTTCTGTTAAACCTTCTGCAGGGTTTAATACATACACTTTTACGCCAGTTTCAGCAGCGATAGCATTAGCCAATTTAGGGCTTACCAATTCTTCACTGAAGATTGCTTTTACATTATGTTCTTTGATGAACGCCACAATATCAGCCATTCGTTCTGGTGTTGGTTCAGCATCTGGAGATACGCCCATAATACCCAATTGTTCAAAACCGTATGCATTTGCTAAGTAACCAAATGCCATATGGCTAACCACTAAATGTTTGTCGTGTTGTGTTTTACCAAATTCTTCATATTTAGCATGCAAAGCTTGTAATTTTTCTTTGTATGCTTTGCCGTTAGCTTCATAGTATTTTGCATTCGTAGGGTCTGCTTTAGAGAAGGCTTCTACAACGGCATCTACTTCTTTAGCAACATTCATTGGATCTAACCATACATGTGGATCAAACTCGCCATGTTCATGTTCGTGCTCATGTTTATCTTCTTTTTGAGCTTTATTATGGTTATCTTTGTCGTCTTTATGATCTTTGTCATGGTCATGATCATGTTCGTCTTCATCTTCATCTGGAGCTGGCAACAAAGTAACAGATTTAGACAATTCTACAGGTTGCGCTTTTTGTAGCACATCTTTTTCTAAAATCTTTTCTGTTGGTTCCAAACCTGCACCGCTATATAAGAACACTTTAGCAGTACCAATTTCTTTTAAATCTTTTGCAGTTGGATCCCAATCATGTGGTTCTGCTCCTGGAGGCACTAATAAAGTCACATCAACTTTGTCTCCCCCTACTTGTTTCGCTACATCATATACAGGGAACACGGTAGTAACGACCTTCATTTTTTCAGCTGGTGCTGCTTGTTTTGTATCACTGCCACACCCAGCAATACCTACTGCAGTAGCCACCATAGTAGCTCCTAATACAAAATAGGTTAATCGTTTTTTCCAATTCATGAGTATACTCCTCCTAACACATAAAAAACAAGAAGTGATTAGTCTTTGCTAATTCACTTCTTGATTATATCCGATTTAAAAAATCCGTGCTTGAATGCATGAGCAGTCTATACACTCAATATCATTATCATTTAAACTTCTTAATCACCGCAATTGCCACTGGTGTTACAACAGCTACTGCTAACAAGGCTTCTGGAATACCATGAGACCATACGATACCCATCACAACATTAAATACTGCCTCTTGTGAAATATGTGTAGCTTTTGCAAATTCTACACCATAAATTGTGTAAATACCAGTCATAACAAGGATTGTATTAGTAGCTGTTCCCAAGAATGCAGCTAAGCCGATACGAATGGCTTTCACCTTAATTGGTACATACATATATACCAACGCTGCCACTAAACCGATCAACATTCTTGGCAATACAGAAATAATAGGATTCATAAATGCAAAGGATAAAATATTAGGCGCCATGTAAGCTTGTACCATACTGTACGCACCGAATAAGAAACCTACTGACATACCTACTTTAGGCCCTTCCACAACACCACCTAAGATAGTTGGGATGTGCAAGATAGTAGCACTAATTGGTGGAATTGGCACAAAGCCCCAACCTGTCATACCAAGTACAATGGTAATCCCTGCCAATAAACCAATAATCGTTAATTGACGTACCGTAAATTTTTGCGATGACTGTGTTTGCAACGCTGTTTCTTTTTCCATGTTTTCCTCCGTTCTTATTCCCTTAGGATATAAGTCGAACCACTAATAAAAAAATGGAACTCAGTTCTGCTCTTCTTGATACAGACTATACAGTTAGTTCCTCGTATAGAGTAGTACAAAATAGCTCATCTGTCAATCAAAAAATGTAACTTTTCTTACACTACAAGAAAACGAACACCTTATGAGGTGCCTCATACAAGTGTTCGTTCTACCATTACAGCCCTAACAATTTTCTGCCTTCTTCCCAAGCGAAGATAGGTGTTAGGAATGTCATTAAATTTTCTTCTTCAAATGGATAGGCACGCATTCCAATCGCTTCAGCAGCCTGTACATCAGAAGGTTTATCACCCACAAAGTAGATTAATCGTTTTTCCAATTCATGAGTATACTCCTCCTAACACATAAAAAAACAAGAAGTGATCAGTCTTTGCTAATTCACTTCTTGATTATATCCGATTTAAAAAATCCGTACTTGAATGCATGAGCAGTCTATACACTCAATTTCATTATCATTTAAATTTTTTGATGACAGCTAGTGCCACAGGTGTTACAACGGCTACTCCTAATAGTGCTTCTGGAATACCATGAGACCATGCAATACCCATCACCACATCAAATACAGCTTCTTGTGAAATGTGTGTTGCCTTTGCAAATTCTACACCATAGATTGTATAAATACCAGTCAATACAAGGATAGTACTTGTGACTTTTCCTAAGAAAGCGGCTACACCAATACGGATAGCTCTTACCTTAACTGGCAAGTACATATATACCAACGCTGCTACTAAACCAATCAACATTCTTGGTAATATAGAAATGATTGGATTCATAAACACGAAAGATAAAACATTCGGTGACATATACGCTCGTACCATACTGTAAGCACCAAATAAGAACCCTACTGACATCCCCACTTTAGGACCTTCTACGATACCACCTAAAAGGGTTGGAATATGCAAGATGGTCCCACTAATTGGTGGGATTGGCACAAAGCCCCATCCTGTCATGCCAAGTACAATCGTAATCCCTGCCAATAAGCCAATAATCGTTAATTGACGTACCGTAAATTTTTGCGATGGTTGTGTTTGCAACGCTGTTTCTTTTTCCATGTTTTCCTCCGTTCTTATTCCCTTAGGATATAAGTCGAACCACTAATAAAAAAATGGAACTCAGTTCTGTTCTTCTTGATACAGACTATACAGTTAGTTCCTCGTATAGAGTAGTACAAATCAGCTATTCCGTCAATCATAAAATGTAACTTTTCTTACACTACAAGAAAACGAACACCTTATGAGGTGCCTCATACAAGTGTTCGTTCTACCATTACAGCCCCAATAGCTTTCTGCCTTCTTCCCAGGCAAAAATAGGCTCTAAGAATGTCATTAAGTTGTCTTCTTCAAATGGGTACGCACGCATGCCAATGGACTCAGCAGCCTGCGCATCAGATGGTTTATCACCGACTAGGAAGCTACCATCCACATCTACATTCCAGTCCTGAATTGCTTTCGTCAACATACCAGGATTTGGTTTGCGGCAATCACAGTCTTTCGTGTACTCTGCCACAGATCCTTCTGGATGATGTGGGCAGTAATAGTAGGCCAATACTTTCACACCTTCTGCCTCTAATCGGCGAGACATTTCTTCGTGTAACTGATGCACATCGTCTTCTGTGTAGTATCCGCGAGCCACTCCGCTTTGGTTTGTCACTACAATGATGTCATACCCACGGCGTTGTGCCTCTTGCATAGCCTCAATAGCACCTGGAATAAATTCCAATTTCGCAGGATCACTTAAATATCCTACATCTACATTAATAACTCCATCACGATCTAAAAATAATACCTGTCTAGTTTCCATTATTTTACATATCCTTCATTAGTCGCTAATAACTCACAATATTCATGAACTGCTTGTTTTAATGGTGTAAATCCTTTGTCATAGCCAGTTGCCAACAACTTCGTTGTATCAGCTTGGGTGTAGCTTTGGTATTTACCTTTCAACACCTCTGGGAAGTCAATATAGCGAATAGAGCCTTTTCCCGCATAGGAAATAACTGCTTTCATAAACTCATTAAATGTATGAGCATGACCTGTACCACAGTTGAATACACCACTAATTTCAGGGTGTTCCCAGAAATAGAAATTCACATTTACCACATCGTTTACATAGATAAAATCACGGGTTTGCTCACCGTCACCATATCCATCGATGCCTTTAAAGAGTGTAATTTCACCAGTTTCCATCAATTTATAATACATTTGACGCACCAAAGATGCCATCTTATCTTTATGTGTTTCATTCGGTCCAAAGACATTGAAATAGCGTAAGCCCACACATTGAGATTGTAATTGGTTTCTAAATTTTGCTACATAGCGGTCAAATAGTAGTTTAGAATACGCATATGGATTTAAAGCTTGTTCGCAAGATGGGTCTTCGCGGAATCCATTAGTCCCATGTCCATAGGTGGATGCAGAAGATGCATAGATGAAAGGAACTCGACGTTCTTGGCAATAATGAAAGAGATTTTTAGATCCTTCATAGTTATTTTTCATCATATATCTACCATCATAATTCATAGTGTCTGCACAAGCACCTTCGTGGAATACCACTTCGATAGGTCCACAATCAAAGGTATTTTGTTCTACCGCAGTATCAAAATCTTCATAATCGATATAATCTGCAAAATCCAACATTTCAATGTTGCGGATTTTACGACCATCCGTTAAATCATCAACAATCAAAATATCATTGCGACCTTTATTATTCAACTGTTTTACAATATTGGAGCCGATAAAGCCAGCACCACCAGTAACAATAATCATAGTTTTCCTTCCTCTATTAATCCTTGAATACGTTCAATGATTCCTGTTGTGGAATATCCCTCTTGGAACGGCAAGATTTGTACTTCCTCTACAAACTCCTTGCCAATGACGTCTTCTGGCTTATAATCTCCACCTTTAACCAATATATTTGGTCGCAACTGTGAAAGCACCTCTGCTGGCGTATCTTCTTCAAATAGAACCACACCATCTACAAAGCCTAAAGAGCTCATCAATAAGGCTCTATCTAGTTCATGATTGATAGGACGACTATCCCCTTTTAAACGACGCACAGAGCTATCTGAATTGAGGGCCACCACCAAATGATCACCCAGTGTTGCTGCCTCTTTTAAATAGGTCAAATGACCACGATGTAAAATATCAAAACAACCATTCGTAAAGACAACCACTTCACCACGATCTTGCCACAACCGTATCTTTTGGGCTAATGCATCTACAGAATAGATGCTTTCTTTATCTTCTTTTTTTGCTTTCATAGAAGACAATAAATCTAATAATTCCTGACGGTGAATTGGATAGGTACCTACTTTGGATACCACCACACCTGCTGCTGCATTGGCTGCTACTAAAGCGGCTCGGATAGATAAGCCCGCAATTAATGTAGTGAGCATCATGGCCACTACCGTATCGCCGGCACCGCTCACATCGAATACATCTTGCTGTTTCGTTTCTGCATTGTGCCACACATTGCCATCTTTACGAACTAAGGTAATCCCTTTAGCAGAACGCGTAACAATGATAAAGTCTAGCTCCATGTTATCCAAAATATGACGTGCTGCTTTCACAACCGCTTCATCTGTGTTGGGCACTTCATAGCCTACAGCTTCACTGAGTTCCTTCACATTAGGAGTAATACAAGTAGCACCGTTATATTTTGACCAGTCAGAACCTTTCGGATCCACAATAGTCATAATGCCAGCAGCACGAGTTTTACTGAATACTTGACTTAACAAGGATGGTTGGCAAATACCTTTACCATAGTCAGAAATCACAAGGCCTTGCAATCCTTTGTGCAACAACTCATCTAGCCAAGTAAGGATAGCTGTTTCACTGGCACTGGACACAGGCTGATTCACTTCATAATCTAAGCGAATCATTTGCTGTTGTCCACCTAAGATGCGTGTTTTCGTGGTAGTCGGAATAGAATCTTCAGTAAAGACGCCAGTACTTTGGATACCATTATCTTCTAATAATTGGCGTACAATCTTACCATGTGCATCATCGCCAATACGAGATGCCATATGCACTTGGCAATCTAATTGAGCTAAATTATTTGCTACATTGGCAGCACCGCCTAACACTTCCGTTTCACGTTGCACTAAATTCACAGGCACTGGAGATTCTGGAGAGATACGACTTACATCGCCAAAAATATAGCGATCTAACATGCAGTCACCAATAACCCCTACTTGTAATTGTGGTAAATCACGAAGCAAAAACGATTGTAATGTACGATTAGGCATAGTCTTCTTCCACCAATTCACATAAAATATGACCAGCTAAAATATGCATTTCTTGAATACGGGCTGTCACTTTAGATGGCACTGCAAAAGTTAAATCGCATAACTCTGCCATCTTTCCGCCACCTTCACCAGTAAAAGCAAAGGTATGCATACCAATATTACGAGCAGATTCTACGGCTTTTACCACATTTCTACTATTTCCAGATGTAGAAATACCAATCAAAATATCTCCAGACCGGCCTAAGCCATCTACTTGTCGGGCAAATACTTCATCATACCCATAATCATTGCCTACAGCTGTCAAAATAGACGTATCTGTAGTCAATGCAATAGAAGCCAAAGAACGGCGTTCTTTTTGAAACCGTCCCACTAATTCTGCTGCTAAGTGCTGAGAATCTGCAGCGGAACCACCATTACCGCAAAATAAAATTTTATTGCCTGCTGCTAGCGCTGCCTTACAACGCTCCGCCATGGCTTCGATAACACCCATTACTTCATAAGTAGCACTCAATGTATCTACATGATCTGAAAAACGGGCACTAACAATTGGATGTAACTCACTCATGTGTTGTATCCTTTCCATGATTGTCCAATAATTCGTGTAATTCTTTTAAAAAACTTTCTACATTATTAAATTGTCGGTAGACAGAGGCAAATCGCACATAGGCAACTTGGTCTACATCTTTCAACAAGGACAATACAATTTCACCAATTCGCTCCGTAGTCACTTCTTGCTCTACTTCCATGCGAATTTGTTTTTCTGTTTCATTTACAATCGATTCCAATTGATCTGTGGAAATGCCTCGTTTACTACAAGATCTCCACAAGCCATTCATCAATTTAGATCGATCAAATAATTCTTTTTTCTGATCTCGTTTAATCACCATGATTGGTAAATCTTCAATGACTTCATAGGTCGTAAAGCGTTTTCCGCAACTCATACATTCTCGACGGCGACGAATATTATTATCGTCAGTAGACCGTGAATCTGTCACTTTAATTTCATCATGATGACAATAAGGACATTTCATACCGTATCCTCCTATTGGTTGCGCAAGAAAGTCTTTCCTTGCTGTTGAATTTCTTCTATAAAAGTATCTAACATTTCATAGCGTTTGCGATACATATTTCGTTTATGTGTTTTCGCTGTTTCATAGGTTTTCCGTTCCTCTTCTAAAGGAATCACAAAGAATCGAGAGTCTTGTTCCCATACATGTCCCCCTAATTCTTCCCAAAAGTCATCAAATTTCACTAATTTATGACGATTGAAACGAATCAAATGCGTATTCGTATAGAACCCTTCATCGGACACTGCATACAAGGTCTCAATACCTAAGCAAGTGGCTAATTGGCGTAATAGAAAAAACATAAAATTTTTAGGACGATAGCCATGCATTGTTTTCGTTAGCTTCTTCGCCTTATCTAAGCCCTCTTTATATCCTTGTATAGTACCAACCCAAATACATGGTTGTCCCGATGGATCCACACCTAATCGGAAGTTGATATGATAGATTCCATCCCCTTCGTAGGTTAAGAGCAAACTAAGTAAGCCTTCTTTCCGTTGACCAGTCATAAAACGTAAGGTCGCCTCTAAAGCTAATTCTTCAGAATGCCATAATCGAATGCCGCTTTCAGAGGGACTGTACAAGGATCGAATCGCATCGTCTGTCACATATTTCGGTAGCATATCAAAATGTTGTGTAATACAGGTTAATCGTTCTTGGGCTGTAGATTCTTTGTAGAAGAATACACGATTAATAATCTCCCAAATACCCTCTTGATCTTGTAACAAATTTGGATAGCTATGATAGTGTTCAAAATAGGCTTCCAATTGTTTCAACTGAGATTTATTTTTATAGGAACGGGCAGTGAATAAAAAAATACGTCGTTTTTCACGCCAGCTATGGTATCCATATATTCTTTTACCTAATTCCCATTGTTGCTTTGCATATGTAAACACGGTACATCCTCCTTAGGATAGACTATATCAAACTATATTATACTCCATTTCAACAATGAAATTCAATGATATGCAAAAAACTAGAGAGTTCTAAGACTAAGCCTTAAAACTCTCTAGTGAAAGAAATGTGGTTACATTCCTTAGTATATGTTGTTATTTACTGCCTGTGCTACCAATACCACCAGTACGAATACCGCGCGCATCGTCATCATTTGTGAGTAAGTATTTGGAGAAGATACCTTGTGCTACTCGTTCTCCTTTTTCTAAGGCAACGGGAGCGTCTGTAATGTTATACACAGCAATCATAATATGACCTTCGTTATCTTCATTGTTATAGTAATCAGAGTCAATAATCCCTGTACTATTGGTAAGCATCAAACCTCGTTTGATAGCCATGCTTGAGCGAACGTGGATCGCTAAATATTCATCATAATGCATGAACGCTTTCAATCCTGTAGGAATCAATACTGTTTCCTTAGGGCCTACTACAACAGATTCTGCACATTCAATATCATAGCCTGCACTTTCAGAAGTCTTACGCTTCGGTAAATTGATACCTTGTCCTTCAAAGGCAGAAACTACTTCAAATCCACGAATATCCATAGTGCACCTCAATTATTTTAATAGCTCTTTGCGGGACAAATTGATACGACCTTTGTCATCGATTTCGATAACTTTAACCATAATTTCATCGCCTACATTGACTACATCTTCTACTTTTTCTACACGTTCTCTTGCTAATTGAGAAATATGAACTAAGCCTTCTTTACCTGGCAATACTTCTACAAAAGCACCAAAATTCATCAAACGAGTGACTTTACCCATGTACACTTCGCCTGCTTCTACTTCTTTTGTCAAGTTCGTAATGATTTGGATTGCTTTTTCAGCCGCTTCCGCTTCTACGGCAGCAATGGAGATAGTGCCATCATCTTCGATGTCAATTTTAGCACCAGTTTCTTCAATAATGCCACGGATAACTTTGCCACCTGTACCGATAACGTCACGGATTTTATCTGGATCAATTTTCATCGTTACGATGCGAGGAGCCCATTTAGACATTTCTTCACGTGGTGCTTGGATCGCTTCCATCATTTTACCCATGATGTGCATACGACCTTTGTGAGCTTGCGCTAATGCTTCTTCTAAGATTTCACGAGATAAACCAGAAATTTTAATATCCATTTGGATGGCAGTCACACCTTTTGTAGTGCCTGCTACTTTAAAGTCCATATCACCTAAAGCATCTTCCATACCTTGGATATCTGTTAAGATTGTGTAATGTTCATCCTGCGTTACAAGACCCATTGCCACCCCTGCTACTGGCGCTGTAATCGGTACCCCTGCATCCATCAAGGATAAAGTAGAACCACATACGCTGGCCATGGAGCTAGAACCATTGGATTCTAATACTTCAGATACTAAACGCATAGCATATGGGAATTCTGCTTCTGTTGGAAGAACTGCTAATAATGCTCTTTCAGCCAACGCACCATGACCAATTTCACGACGTCCAGGACCACGAGAGGAACGAGTTTCCCCTACAGAGAAAGATGGGAAATTATAATGGTGAATGTAGCGTTTTTCTGTATCTAGACCAATGCCATCGATAGTTTGTTTTTCAGATAATGGAGCCAAGGTACAAATGTTTAATACTTGTGTTTGACCACGTGTGAACAAGCCAGAACCATGCGTACGTGGCAAGGCGCTAACGCGACAAGAAATAGGGCGAACTTCATCTAATTGACGGCCATCTGGACGGATTTTTTCTACCGTAATCATATGGCGCACAATTTCTTTCACCATTTTCTCTAATGTAGCGTAAATATCGCCTGCTTGCTCTGGGAATTGTTCCGCAAAATGAGCCAATACTTCTTCGAACACAGCTTGTTGTTGCTCTTCCCGTTGCACTTTATCTGCACAGCGTACAGCTGCATCTAATTTGTCATGTGCATAGGCACGAACTGCTTCTGCTACCACTGGGTCTACTTCTTTAATTGGGAACGCGCGTTTTGCATGACCAATTTCAGCTACCATAGTTTCTTGGAAAGCTACGATGTTTTTGATTTCTTCGTGAGCCGTCATGATCACTTCTAAGATGACATCTTCAGGAATTTCATTCGCTTCCCCTTCTACCATCAAGATCGCGTCTTTTGTACCAGCTACTACCATATTTAATGTAGTTGCTTCTAATTGTGCTTTGGTTGGGTTCACCACAATATTGCCCTCTACAAGGCCCATGCGCACGCCAGCGATAGGACCTGCCCATGGAATATCAGAAATAGATAATGCCGCAGAAGCACCAATCAACGCACAGATTTCAGGTGCATGGTCATGATCAACAGATAATACAGTAGCTACTACATGTACTTCATTACGGCTACCTTTATCGAATAAAGGACGAATTGGACGGTCAATCAAACGGCTATTCAAAATAGCAGACTCTGGTGGACGTGCTTCACGTTTAATAAAACCACCTGGGAATCTACCAACAGCATACATTTTTTCTTCGTAATCTACTGTTAATGGGAAAAAGTCAATATCTTTTGCCTCTTTAGATGCCGTTGCTGTAACCAATACAACCGTATCACCATATTGTACTAATGCAGAACCACTTGCTTGTTTTGCTAACTCGCCAGTTTCGATTGATAACGTGCGACCAGCAAGTTCCATTTGGAATCGATTCATTCCATGCCTCCTGTTTAATTCTTTATCCTTAAAAATCTTTATAGTTGTTATTATACACGAGTGGAGAGGGAAATACAATTTACTGATAATGGTTCGTGAAAGTTTATAAAAAAAAGATTAGACTATGTAATCTCAGTCTAATCTAGCCTCTAATATATTCAAACGTACCATTTTCATAAAATGCATGTTTGGCGTTCTTCCTATTATAAACATACTATTAATTTAACCTTTATACATGCACAAGTTACATGTGGTTACCCACATAATTAAGAGTTTGAGACATTTACAGAATCACACTACTCTCAAACCACACTTTCAGCTAAAGTTTAGAAGCTTGCTATATCGCAAAACACGTAAACTTTATATGTATTTAGTTGATACCTTTTGGAAATATATATCAGCTACTGATAGTATATCATATTTTGAAAAACATTCGATAGTTATTATTAACATTTAATTACTTATAAGTAAAGAATATGGCTATACCCTAGAAATTTTAGTTTGAGACATTTACAGAATCACACTACTCTCAAACTATTCAGCTGGTTCTGAGATGTAAGTAGTGGTTTGAGACATTTACAGAATCACACTACTCTCAAACAATAACTCTGGATTATTTAAATCTTCTTCCGTTTGAGACATTTACAGAATCACACTACTCTCAAACAAATACTTCTGCATTAAAGACTTTATAATAGTTTGAGACATTTACAGAATCACACTACTCTCAAACTAAAACATCGACAATATCTTTTTTCTTATAGTTTGAGACATTTACAGAATCACACTACTCTCAAACAAAAAATAAAAATTCAATTAACAATAACATGTATTGTAAAAAAAAAGATTAAACCTTAACTCAAACATAAAACAAGAAAAAGTAATAATCTAAAGTGTAACAAAAAATTAAAGATTTATCAATATTTTGTAGCCCATATGAACCTGAAGATATACATAGAAAACATAGATGTTTAGCTAATATAGTATTAAAAAATTGATCTAATTCCTCTAGGTCTAAATACAAATCTATATTCATAATTACAAATAAATCTGGATCTAATAATTCATGAACAATATCAATGTAGTCTATTAAACGAGCCACTGTATCTGTATCACTTTCATGTATTTTAAATCCTCCTAACTTAATAAGATCCGCTGCTACAATTTCTTCTTTATGTTCAAGTGCAATGTTGGCTCCAAACTCTAATTTATAGAAGAACTGATGCAGCTTACATACTACATCGTGCAAATCTTCCATCATCAAATTACTTTCTTTCACTAAATTAGCATTCAACTTTGTTAAGATTGTTTTACTATTTACATCTACTTGAATGGGGTTCATGATAATATGAAAAGACTTATCAATCGCTATCCTTTCAGCATTCACATTATATATCCAAGGTCCTTCTCCCCCATTATATTGCTCATATAGTTCTAGAATCATATGTCGAAAAACACTATGCTTTTCAATACATAAATAGTTAACTTTTGTACTATTCAAGTCTATCTCAATGGTTGAATCCTGATAAAATAGCTTCATAGGACTATCACTCTTTCTGTTGTATCTAACACTTCAGACTGTGTTTCTCCTATCAATATTTCCATTTTAGAATATTGCTTTTCAGTTACGGTTAATAAACAAATATTTCCATCTGCTGGTTTATGTTCTCGAAGTTGTTTTTCCAGCAATTTAACACTTGTTGTATTTAATACCAACTTCACATACACCGATTCTTGTAGCATAATAAATCCATTTACTAGTAAATATTTCCTAAAATCACGATAGGCTTTCCTATGAACCGATGTTTCTGTCGGTAAATCAAACATTACGAATACTCTCATAAATCTATAGCTCATATGTAATAAACCTAATTAAATCTGGATCCTTATATGTCAGTGCATCCAATACACTTTTGCAATAGATTCCTATGGCATCTTTTAAAATAAAGCTAGTACCTTCTACTTTTACATCTAAAGCTAGTAAACTCACTAGACTAAGTTTTTCTTCCTTTCCAAACTCCTTAGGGGCTAAGTCGACTATTTTGTTATCCACAAATACTCGTAATACCTCTACTAGGTCTGACCCTAAATTGTAAGAATTAAATTGATTTCGATGATTAATTCCCAATTGTGTTATATATCCATTTCTAACAATCTCACGATTAACAGCAGATAAAAATATACTGTACCCATAATCCAATCCAGCATTAATAGGGTTTTCTTGCTCTCTCGTAAAAGTACTGCCAAACAAGCTATTAAAATATACTTTCGCTGCATGTCCTTCTCTCTGAGTTATGTCATTAAAGCATATACTATCAATATAGCCATATAGCATATTGGTTTCATTAGTATGCCCATTCTTTTCAAGCACACGAGCTTGATTATGAATCTTCTCAGCTACGATACGACTCCAAATATGCCCCTTAATTTCATCATCCCAGTTAGCTTGTTCGCGGCATCGTTTACTTGTATTATGACAACCATATAATGGCATTACTTCACTACTAGGATTCCTCTTTTCATCGCAAAAAACTATTTTAACTTTAGCTTTTACTAATGCATTGAGAAGCACGGCAGTTAAACTAACTGCCGTAGATTCAATAATCACCATGTAAATCTCATCAATAAACACTTTCTTTACATCGAATCCCTGCCGAACAATCATATAATTCATCTTAAAATCAAGTTTTGATTGCTTAGTGATAACTACCGTGCGCCAACTCATAGTATCTCCTATTTTATTTTAATTTCTTGTTCATATAAGCCTGTGATAGATGTTGTAATAACGCTAAATTGTTCCGTATTAGATATATTAATCCCCAGTGTAGAACGAGAACTAGTCATGCCAATTTTTGTAATATCTCGTTTTGTTTTAAAGTTCGTTAACACATTCAACACTTCCAATAGCACACTAGCTTGGTCCTCTATAGATAATGCTATGAATGTACCAAAGCCAACTGTTCGAAACTCTTCTAATTTATTTCCTTTCATCTTAGAAAATAGAGGAGTATCAAGTTTTTTTAACAACTCTTGATATAAGGCAATATTTTGTTCTTTACTAACTCTAACCTCTTTATGATTATAAGATGTTTTTATATTCTCAATACGGAATGTTTTTGGGTTTTCTATCTTTTTAATAGCTACTTTTTCTAGCAATTTAATATATACACTCGATGTTATATCCATTACCACATCAACTGCACTATCGATAGAAACATTAGAGCCTGTTTTACCACCCATATAATAAGTAAAACCATTAATATTTACTTTACTACCAATATATAGTCCTCGATATAGTATTTGGATGTCTACCACTGACGTAGGTTTTTTACAAGTAGATAAATACACCTCTTCTATTGCCTTATGAATATCTTTTTTACCCGCTACATAAAGTGGTAGAGAAAATAATTCAATTCGTTCTTTGTCCGAAGTATCTCTAATATTCAAAATGATGTATTCAGAAATGGTAATCGATGTTCTTCCACCATATTTTTCCACATCTCTTACACGTTCATCAGATAATTTCAATGGCAGATATACACCACGTTTAGCGATTCCTTTTTTGTATATAGTTTCATCAGATAGACCACCTTTTTGAGGTACCGCCCGTTGTGTAACACGTACATCATTACTTTTCATCATCTTTTTCACTATGTCCATATGAATATTAGGATCCCAGATCACCTTCTTAGATTCTTCTGTTAATTTAATTTCATATTCAAACATTTTTGTTAAATTATAGGTACGATGTGTCCCTTTTTGTTTAGCAAAGGATAAAAAGTTTTTCGTAAACTTTTCATGATACACATTGCCTACTACGATATTTAGGTACGCATCTTTTGCATGATGATGATGATTAATAGAGCGCACTTTTACAAAGTCATAATCGTGCCTAAAATCAGATACATTTTCTGCTTTAGAAAATACTACTTCTGTCTCTGGATACAGTTGATGTAATAAAGTAGTAACCGCCTTAACAGACTGATTCGTAGATACCATCTGACGATTGATAAACTGATTGAGTTCCTCATCGGTTAAGTCTGTTGTACGAACTAAACGATCATATTTCTTTTCGGAAATAAATCCCCTATCCCATAATAATTTCCAAAATCCTTTTTGCTTAGATTGAATAGCCGATAAAATTGGAAACCGGTCTGTTTTCTCTGCATTTAATTGTTTTTCCACTAACACAATATTATGCCAACTGTCATCCTTTGTTAAGCTACGCGGATATATATGGTCGATATCATACTTATCTGTAAACAATTCATGAATATCGATTCTACGGCCAGAATACATACAATGCCCCATTTGTATAAAGTATAAGTATAGCTTTTTACTATTCAGAGCAGAATCTTCTTTAGATTCCAATTCTTGTTGCAAAACATGTACATCTTCATCTTTAATTTGTTCATATAACTCTTCCAACAGTGCTTTTCTAGACTGAGTACGTTTTTTATCCGCTTTATTTGTGCGAGCTACTTCTACAAATATTTTCTTTGGTAGTTCTTTACGTATAGATACGATCTCATCAAGGATGCGCAATGTTTGCCATACGCTACGTTTTACCATCGGCGATAAGGATAAATCTTCTAACATTTCAAATGCTGTCTTTTCTTTGGCTCCCAATACGTTTGTCACATATTCTTGGACCACATCAATGAAAGAATAAGAAGAGCTCAATAGTTGCATCAAATTTTCCTGCCCCTCACGCATATGCTCAATGATAGTACCTGCTTCTGCATCGTCATCATTCTTTTTCATACCCCAAATATCGGACAAGAATTTTTTAGACAATCTACCCCAACCTGTATAGGTAAGTTTCCCTAATTTTTTAATTTGTTCTGTAGTAAGACGATCTCCATAATAGTTTTTCAACACTTGTCGCAACATATCTTTACTTTCACCAAAGATAGTGATATATCGAATGATATCTTCTGCCATGGCATAGTCAAAATGTTCCCCTAGGATACGAGTCATGTCTCTGTGGGATGTTAACTTCGTAGCAATCTGTTGGTCCATGCCTGTGATGATAGGCGGTTGTGACACATAGTTATTACCTACTAAATATTTTGCCACCACTTTTTTCGTAGCTGTTTTACTATCTTGCAAGGATATAAAATGGTCTCGGATAAATGCTTGTTTCACATCTACAGGTAATGGTTTATCGTTGACACGAATATTGTTCAATTCATTCAGCAACGAAAACTCCGCATAGAGCAAGGAATATTTAGGTAACACATCTTGGTCGATTAAATAGGTACATTTGTTAGTTAAGTTTTCAATGAATTTAACCGCCGATGCTTGGACGTCAACTTTTTGTTCAAAGTTCCATGGCAATACTTGTCCTGCTTCTTTACGGACAACCCAAGCAAAACCACCATTTTCAATGGAGTGTGTTGGATTCAATGGCCCCACATAATACGGGATTTTAAATTCTAAGATAGATATAATTTTATCCGCTACCGTCAATCCATCTTCTACTTCATTTAAAAATGGGAAGTTTAGCTTTGCTTTTTCTAGAATGCGTGCTAATTCTTCTTTATGCAGTTGATAAGGTACTACTCCATTTTTACTGATTCGTTGCAATGGTAAAAAAAGACCTTCTTCTATTTTCTGCACTATACATTTTGTATGTTCTGTTTCTGGTAATACGGAGAGTACTTTTCTAACATACTTATAAAACGCTTCTTGTGTTGTAGAGGTATTACCATTCACACCTTGCTTAATATATTTAACGTAATTTGTACCTTTATCTATATCTACAACAAACATGTCATCATATAATTTTTTATCCTCTTTCAGCACAGATTTTAAGAGCCCTAGATCATCTTTATGTTGATCATAGGATTCTATTTTTGCCTCTGACAAAGATTGTCCAGGCTTTATAATAGAGCTAATCACAATGATATCGTGTAAAACCTTACATTGATCAACAATTACAAATCGGTCTCCCCAGGCATCTTCATAAGCATCCCGTACATCCTCATAGATACCTTCATGTAAATTAATAGTCTTAAATTCTTTTTCTTCTGGAAGTACTACTTCTACATCCTCATCTGTAAATAGATTGACCAAATTAGCTTTCAAGCCCATGATGAGATAAGCCCAAGCTTTTAACCTGTTTTTTTCTACACTGGATAATTTTTTTCCTTGTGCAATCAACGGCTCTATCTGCTTTACCTTTTCACTTCGTACAATACCTCTATCTAGCACTAAATTGGCTATAGACTGGAGCACACTTTCATCCTCCACATAGCTTCCAAAACCTAGTTCTTCTAAAGTAGATCTAAGAACTGAATACATCTCTCCATCTACAGAAAATTCTTTTTTCCCATACAAAAAGTTTCCCCGATATTTTAAGATATGATGAATCGCCAAAAATAACAAACGAATATCTTTCGTGCCTTCTGTCATCAAATGATGACGCAAATGATAGATAGTAGGAAATTCCTTGTAGTAATCCACATCTGTGTAATCTTTGTCCATGAACAGTGTATATTTCACTGGATTTGTTTTATCTTCTACATGATATTTCGATTCATGAAGTCGAAGAAAAAAAGTATCATCCGCAGCATTGATAGCCTTAGCAAATAATTCTTCTAATAGTAACAGGCGAAATTTACGACGTTGCAGACGACGACGAGCAGACCGCTTCATACGTGTATCAACAGCTGTTTGTGCCTCTGCAAACAGTCTAGATCCCCACATTTTATGAGATTTAAATTTCAACAACTCATATTGCTCATTTGTAGCTGCCCAGCCTACTGAATTCGTCCCAATATCTAACCCTATATAGTAATTCCCCTTCTTTAGACCTTTGTGTTTACAAATTGAATCCTTATGATTGTCAAAATTACTCATCGTTCTTCTCCTTTTGATCAACTACCATGAAATAATCCCTTACAATAATTCAAGATGAATATTACCGCTTGTTATTTAATTGTATTATACTACTAAAAAACCCTTGACTCCATATCTTTTTCTGTATACAATAAAGGTGTCTCAAGGGTTTGAGACATTTACAGAATCACACTACTAGTTCAAATACGAATTTATTTTCATCGCCCTTGGGGCACCCGCTGTGGGTACTTAACTCAATTCATTAAGAATTGAGTTTTTTATTATCCTTCTTTTAAAGCACGATACCATACATAAATCATATTACGTTATACTAACGACTAAACAAAGTATCATAAGACCGAAAAAAGGAACGTTGATCAAACATTATCAACGTTCCTTTTTATATATTTACTCGTATATTAAGATCATAGATTGTCCTAGTAAATACCTCACTGTCTCAAACAGTGAGATACACCAATCCTACAAATAGTAGGAGGCATCATTTTATATTACCGCTGTTTAGCCCACCGTTGGTATCCTTTCCACAACAGGAAATAGATAACCGTAGCAACGAGCACCACTACTGCCAATCGTCCTAGATTATCTTGTAACAGCACCGTATCATGACCCACAATCACTTCTAGTGCGGTAGATGGAAACTTACCAATCAAGTTCGCAATGATGTAATCCCGTAAGGAGATTTGACTAATGGCTCCTAAGGCTGTGATGATTCCACTTGGAAAATATGGAATAGATCTAGCAAAAAGCATCATAACTAAACCATTTTTACCACTAAAGTCATCTACTTTCAGTAAAAACTCGCTCTTTTCAATGACCTTATGTGCCGTATCTCGCAAAATGTAGCGCATAATCATAAAACTAAGCACCACACCTACAGTCTCTGCTAACCAAGAAATAATAATCCCCGGCACCACACCAAATAACAAGCCATTGGCTGTAGAAAAGAAGATGGATGGTAAAAATCCCAATGCATTGATGAGCACATCCAGAGCAAAGCTTATCACCATGGCCCATGGCCCATAGGATTGTAATACCTCTGCCATGCGTTGTACATCACCAGAAAGGATTAATTCCCACATATCATCATAGAAACCTGGAACAAGGACGTACACTAGAAGACCCAGTGCTACTAATCCGCTTAACAACCCTAGTTGTATATACCGTTCCTTTTTCTTATCATTCATTCCTATACCTTCTTTTCTAATTGTTACTTAACCTCTGCCGTCTAAAATTAATTTATCGTGAATAGCTCGTACAGCTGTTTTAATATGTTCCTCTCCGATAAGGCAGGAAATACTGATTTCAGATGTACTGATAATCTCGATATTCACACCTTCATCAGATAAAATACCAAACATTTTTGCTGCTACACCTGGTTGTCCCAACATACCAGCACCGATGATGGAAACTTTTGCCATATTTTCATTAATGACACATTCTTCGATAGACATGGATTGACCAAGTTCTTCAAGTACTTGTTTCGCTAAATTCACATCATCACGTGTAATGGTAAACACGATATCCGTGCGCTTGTCATCTGTAGTGCGAATACTTTGTACGATCATGTCTACATCAATGCTCTTATTTGCCAACGCTTGGAATACTTGATGCGCCACACCCGGTACATTTTCTACACCTACAAGACTTACTTTTGCTACATTTGTATCATCTGCAACGCCTGTAATAGCGTATTGATTTGCTTTCATTGTATACTCCTCTCGAATTATCGTGCCTTCTTCATCACTGAAAGTAGATCGTACATGAATTGGCACCCCATACCGATGTCCCATTTCGACCGCTCTTGGTTGCATAACCCCTGCTCCTAAGCGGGCCATTTCTAGCATTTCACCATAGGTGATTTCTTTCAATTTCACAGCTCCTGGTGCCACTCGTGGATCTGTGGAGTATACCCCATCTACATCTGTAAAGATTTCACATACATCGGCTTTCATAGCACCTGCTAATGCTACGGCTGTTGTATCAGAACCGCCACGACCCAATGTAGTAATATCTCCTGCTTCCGTCATGCCTTGGAAACCCGCCACAACCACAATGTTACCGGCTTCTAAAGCATCTAGCACACGTTTCGGTTCAATATCTAAAATACGTGCTTTCCCAAAGGTATCGCTAGTCGCAATCCCAGCTTGCTCACCTGTCATAGACACCGCTGCATGACCTTTTGCTTGGAATGCTAATGCCATCAATGCAATCGTCACTTGCTCACCAGTGGACAAAAGACGGTCCATTTCACGACCATACGGCATAGATGTGACTTCTTTCGCCAAGCTCACCAAGTCATCTGTTGTATCGCCCATAGCTGAAACAACAACCACAACACGATCATCTGGTTGTTTGTCGCGCAACACGCGATTTACAATGTTAAATATTTTTTCAGGTGTCGCTACAGAGCTACCACCAAATTTTTTCACAATTAATGCCACTGCAATCCCTCATTTATAAGATACAAAGTATAAAATAATATCTATATTAATCTACCATACTACGCTACTAAAGTAAAGGATTTTTGTAATATTTTACTATTTTTATCATACATTTGTCTTTTTAAGGTAGATATTTCTATATATATTTTTACTATATTATACAACAGTCTATGCCTATACAAATTCTATACGTAATAATAAAGGACTGTCATCCCTTACTAGGGGTAACAGTCCTTATCATAATCAATTCAGTTAGATGTCTAATCCAAAATTAGCCTTCTACAACTATATCTTTTTCAGATTCCCACAAGCCGTGGATGTTGCAGTAAGAAGTTGCAATCAAGCGACCAGATTTTTTGAAAGATGCTGTAACAACACCAGCTGCTTCAGCGTGTACAGGACCTTCATTAGCACCTGTAGGAGCTTCGCCGTGTACGTTGAACTCAAGACGAGCTACTTCGTAAGGAAGTTTTGTACCTTCTTCTACATAGTACAATTTGATCCAAGAAATATGATGTTCTACAGTGTTAGGATGTGCAATTTCTTTGCCTACTTCTAATTCGATCACTACGCGTTCGCCAGCTTTTACAGTGTCAGGTGCTGTGATAACTGGAACGTGTTTTTCTGTTGCGAATTCAGCTGTTTTTACATAATTTGTGATAGCCATAGGTATAACCCCCTTGAATTAATATCATATCCAAACATGAAAACCTTTCCATGTAAAGCACTAAATTAGTACACTAATATTGTACTTGTTTTTCGTCACTTACGCAAGAACTATTTTTAAGATTTTCGATGTGGTTTTTGCATAAGCCTTCTATTTTTTGCAACATCTATTAGTCAAACACATACTTAGACCACCTAAGCTAAAACTCTATGCCACGCTTTGCCTTAATCCCCTGTTGGTACGCATGCTTAATGACTTTCATTTCCGTCACCGTATGTGCCAATTCAATAATCTCTGGTCGTGCATTGCGTCCTGTCAGAATCATATCTAATCCCTCTGGTTTGCGTTTCAATAAATCTACTACTGTCTCTACGTCCACCAACCCATAATGAATGGCATAGTTGATTTCATCGAGGATAATCAAGTCCCATTGACCCGACTGCACTTCTTGTTCCACCATGGCCCACGCTTCTTTCGCTGCCGCTTGATGTTCCTTCATCTTCTCTTCCGACTCTTCTTGTTTATGAAAGATAAACCCTTTCCCCATCGATCGAATCTCTACCGTTGGTAGTAATGCAATCCCTGCCAATTCACCATAGTTAGCACCACTTTTTATAAATTGAAGAATCAACACCTTCCGTCCACAACCTGCAGAACGTAACGCCACGCCAAGGGCTGCTGTCGTTTTACCTTTACCGTCCCCAGTATTCACTAAAATTAAACCTTCACTCATGTCAGTTCCCCCTTTCTTTGGGTATATGGAAATCCCATGACAAGGCATAGGATTCCGCAGTAGTATATACAATTAAAATGGATTACGTATATGGTATGCCAATTTACCAAGTACATGATCAGCTGGCACAAATCCGATAAAACGACTGTCAGAGGAATGATTACGATTGTCTCCCATTACAAATACATGTCCTTCTGGTACTGTAATTGGTAAGGATCGTTCAAACTTCATCGTCTCTTTCTTTGTATATGGTTCGTTCAATTTTTCGCCATTTCTCCATACATGACCTTCTTTGAACTCCAGCGTATCTCCTGGGCGACCGATGACACGTTTGACCCATACATCATGACCTTGTAAGGATGGTACCACCACGCTGGCATAGTTCAAAAGTGGTTCCATCACATCATCTTTCCAAGAACGCTCTCGTTGCACGCGACTATCAATGATAACGATATCTTCATAGTTTGGTACATCTCGCATTACATGAGACCATTTACTAATTAATAGGAAATCCCCATTATGTAAAGTATCCTCCATGGATTCGCCGGACACTCTCGTGGGCTGCACAATAAATATATGCGTTAACATGGCTACAATAAGAGCTACAACAATGGCTTGTAACCACTCACGAACTTCTTTCAAAATTTGACTTCCTATGGCTGTATCTTTTTCCATAGACCCTCCTATTCTAAGGATACGCAATGATACGTATCTTACAATTATCTATTAATGAATTGATTTTTTACCAAATTGACCACCAAATACATCATGTACATCATTGATGGTGATAAAAGCATTCTCATCCACTTCGTAAATAATATCTTTCAATTTTGTTAATTCCAATCGCGTCACAACACAATAAATAATACGCTTTGGGGTCTTAGTATAGGCCCCTTCGCCGTACAATAAAGTAACTCCACGACCTAAGCGATGCATCACTACATCAGCGACCTCTTCCGATTTATCAGTAATGACCATAACTCCTTTAGATTCTTCCACCCCAGTAATAACTAGGTCCATCATTTTGTAAGCTACAAAATAGGCAATCAAGGAATACATGGCACTATTCCAATCATATACAAATCCCGCTGCTCCTAAAATAAAGAAGTTCAGGAACATAACGATTTCACCTACGGAAAAGGAACTCTTTTTATCAAAAATGATAGCTACAATTTCAGAGCCATCTAAGGACCCACCATTTCGTATAATAATACCTACTCCAAGCCCCAGAATAATACCGCCGAAGACTGAAGCCAACAAGGGATCATGTACAATAGGAGGTACTTGATGCATGAAAGCAGAAAATACGGAAATACACGCTATAGCAAATAGGGTTGATATGGTAAAACTTTTACCAATTTGCATATACCCTACATATAAAAATGGTAGGTTAATTAACATAACGAGTACACTAAATGATATACCAGATAACCTACTAGCCATCAAGGCAATACCTACAACGCCACCATCGATAAGGTGATTTGGCACTAAAAATACATCTAGTCCATAGGTATAAATGGCCGCTCCAATAATCATCATAAAGTATCGCATAACCATATCCATTATCTTTCGTTTTCTGCTTTTATGTTCTTTCATCCTTTGGATACTCACTCCTCATTAACTAATAACCAACGTTCTCCAATAATCCATGCCGTAATATCATCGACCGGAACTGGAGGATATAACATGCCTTTAGGCACTAATTTTTTCCACCCTGTCGGTGGATGCACCTCAAAATAACGGCGCCTTGCCTCTTCTGTGGTATGCTTTTCATTCATGAATGCAAATGCTCTTTCTTGTGATATTGCTAGTGTTTTAACTATGGATCCCACCACTTTGTGATTCGTTCCATTACCACAAACCATATAGGTTATTGTTGGATACATAGCCAGCAAAGTTTCTAATTCCTTTTGAACTGATGCAGTAGACACAATATCCATCATCACTAATTGAGCTGTTTTTGTTAGAATGGCAACGCCTGTTTTATCACGCCCTGGATCAACTGCC
Source organism: Veillonella sp. 3627 (assembly GCF_003992195.1). Classification (NCBI taxonomy): domain Bacteria; kingdom Bacillati; phylum Bacillota; class Negativicutes; order Veillonellales; family Veillonellaceae; genus Veillonella; species Veillonella sp. 3627. Next base: position 92,032 of record NZ_RQVG01000002.1, read on the forward strand.
AATACGTAGGGTTCCAATACCATAGTCCACTCCTCACTGATTCACTGGAATGACGCGTAACATAATTTGTACAGGTCCACTAGTGAAAGTATCTTCTCTTGTGACTGCCTCTAATCGTACGGGGCCACGTTGATTTTCTATTTTACGAATAGTAATAAATAACTCATTTCCCGGTAAAGAACCGACTTCACCTGTAATAGGATCTGGTAATATACCGTGTTTTTTCGCTTCCCCATTGACTTCTTTTAAAAATGCCAACACTTGGTCTTGCGCACTTTTACCACCATCTATCAGAGATGACCAAAGGACTGTATCTTTTTTGAAAACCATATCATGAGGATATGCATGAATTTCTGCTAGCGCCGGTTCTCCATAAATAATATTTGCTGAAGCAGTAACGCGAATCATCAATGGTTTATCCGTAGAGGCTACTACTTTTGCTACTTCATTTAAGTTATCCCGGCTCACATAAATGACTGTCTTTTCTTCTTCCATTTGGAATCGATTTAAAATAAGACGATTCGTGTCTTTCAAGAAGCTTGTTAAAGCAGCCATGCTTTCTACTTCTCCTAAGCCAGGTCGAATCACAGCTTGAGATAAAACTTCTCCATTACGGAATACCACGTTCCCTTCACGCACATGATTGATACCATCTTCTAATTGTTTCGTAGTTAATTGTAGATCTTGTACATGGCTTTCCAATTGTGTACGTACCTGTTCTAACCGTCCTACTTCTGCATTTGAGTTAACAAGTTTTTGTTCCGCTTCTGCATAGGCATCTTGAATCGATACTAATTGGTCTCCCATGCTAGATAAAGCGCTGCGAGTTTCTTCTAACTCTTGCTCCGTTGCTTGTACATCACTTTGTACCTTTTGCAATTGTTTATTTTTTTGATTCAATTCATCATTACTTTGTTGTAATGCCTTCGTTTTTTGATCTATATCTGCTGAAAGTTGCGCCATTTCAGCTTTCAATTTATCCATACCAAATAAAGCGGTCCGTACATTGTTTGAAGCAATACTCAACACGCCTATCGTAGCAGCAGAAATGAATATCCCCGTTACAATAGTCACAATAATAGATGTATGTTTAGGACGCAACCCAAACAAACTCATCCTCCGTTTCCCTACTTTAGTGCCGATTTTATCGCCTAAAAATGCAATTAATCCCCCCATAATGGTAATAATAAGGAGAATCCGTAGTCCTACTAACATGGTCATATACCTCAATGTAAAATACTAGTCCTATATCTTTACTTAGTATATCAAAATCCCTAGTACACTACAATGGTTATACAATAAAAGGTCTCCATATACTCATCTGCAATCAAGATATAAAAGAGTAGCATTACTTACTAGATTAGTAATGCTACCCTTGTTAAATCTTATTATTTAGATACTCTCCAGTTTAAATATAAACCAGCTAATACACCTAACGTATTAGGAATCCACGCTGCCAATACTGGTGGTAACGCCCCTCCTTTACCTAGGGCTCCAGACAATGTCATTACCCCATAATAAATAAAGATAACTAACACAGAAATGCCAAATCCAATAGAAGAGCTAGACCGTTGTTTTTGTAAACCTAATGGTGCTCCTACCAAGGCAAAAATAAAGCTTGCTACAGGAATAGTAAAGCGTTGATACATTTCCATTTGCCATTCTGTAATTTTACCACCAGTAGCCTCCATCGCTTTGATTTGCTGTCTAATCTCTTTGATGGTCATCTCTTCTGGCTTACGTTGAGATCGACTAATTTTATCTGGATCTTGCGTAATTGGCAATACTTGTTCTTCAAACTTCATAGTTCGATCGATACCCTCACCAGATGCATTAATATCATAAATAGTACCATCGTGCATAATCCAGTATTGACCGTTCCAATTCGCAGTTTTAGCACGTTCAATTTGTGTCACTTGTCCATCCGTAAATTGTTGCACTGTAATATCGGACAACAGTTTAGTAGAGCTATCATATTTACCTGCATACATTAAAGTGTTAATCTTTTTGTCCGCTAATGTTTTTAATACAATATGTTCCTGTGTTTGTGGGGTAGCACGTTTCATAATCTCCTCACGGATAATCGTTTGATACGCGTGGTTTGCTGCTGGCACTACATATTCATTAAAAGCAATAGAGCAAAGAGAAATAAGAAATGCCATGATATATACAGGTGTGGCCAAACGTAAAAAGTTTTGTCCCCCCGCACGCATCACGATAATTTCACTACTACCACTTAATCGACCAAATGTCATAAGCGATCCTAGTAGGACAGACATAGGAAAGGTTAATATTACAATATTCGGTAATGCCAATAAAAAGGCTCTAGTCACAGACCATAAACTAGCCCCATATTCTGTAATATACTGGGCAATACGAAATAGCGTGCCTGTACCAATAAAAATACTAGTAAAGGCAAAAATCCCAAACAGAAATGGCCCTATGAAAGCTTTCAATATATATTTATCTAAAATTCTCATACCCACTCCTACATTCGGAAATCATCACCTAAATAAAACTTACGAGCCACATCGCTCGTAGCCACTTCATCGGCTGTACCTTCTAATAAAATCGTACCACTATTTAAAATGTAAGCTTTATCTACAATCCCTAATGTTTCACGTACATTATGGTCTGTAATCAGCACTCCAATCCCTCGATCTTTCAAATGACGAATAATAGATTGAATATCTGCTACCGCAATAGGATCAACCCCTGCAAAAGGTTCATCCAGTAATATAAACTTAGGATTTAAAGCAATGGCTCTAGCAATTTCTACACGACGTCGCTCACCACCGGACAACTGAATGCCCAAGCGGTCACGTACGTGGGTAATATGAAATTCTTCTAATAAAGACTCCATGGTTGCCTTTTGTTCTACTTTAGAAAGATCCGTAGTTTCTAACATAGCTAAAATATTATCTTCAACGGTTAGATTACGAAAAATAGAGGCTTCCTGTGGCAAATATCCAATACCATAGGCAGATCGTTTATACATCGGCATATGGGTCACATCCACATCACCGATGCAGATACTTCCTGAACTAGGTTTTTCTACACCTACAATCATATAAAAAGTAGTTGTCTTGCCTGCTCCATTAGGGCCTAACAATCCCACAATTTCGCCTTCCTCCACACGAACACTCACTTTATCCACTACATTTCTTGATTTATAGGTTTTTACTAAATCCTTGGTTTGTATAAACATAAATTCTCCTTACTTTGGAGTAATGATTAAGGTACTGCGCCCACCAAGCGTTTCTGCACTATTATCACTAAGTTGAATTTTTAATTCTGGCGCTTCTAAGACATTACCATTTTGTACAGCTCTTGCATTCCCTTTTAAATAAGCCACTCCATCATTTTGATTTGGAGTCTGCGTATATATAGCTTCATCTGCTGTGGCATTTATATTACGACTTGTACTAGATACGGTTACATTCCCTTTCGCTGTGGCAGAGATTTCGTTTGTAAATGCTGTAATATGTTCTCCAGTCAAGATGTTATCAGCCACCATTAACTGTCCATTACCAATAATTTCACCATAACCAGTTTCCGTATTATAGTTTACATGATCACCGTATAGTTGACGATCATCTTTTTGTAAATGCACATTACCTGTAGCATCAAATTGATGATTATGTAATACATGCACTTCTGATGCTGCCATTGACATATTAGTGCCTATCATACTCACTCCACCAGTTAAAAATCCTTCTTGTGTGTTCGTATTATACCAACCTATAGCACCAGTCATAGTCTTATCATCTTTGGTAATAACTACACTACCTTTTACCTCAGCACGACCACTAACTCCATCATATGTCAACTGATCGGCTGTAATCATTAAATTACTGTTACCAGCAGGATTTGCATCCGTTGGCGCTGCCCATACGGGAATCATCATAGCACCACCCATAAGAGCAGCCATGATTAAACGTTGTATTTTCATGAATATCCTTCCTACTTGCGAATCAATTTAGCATGACCTTTTGCTGTTACTTGCTGCAAAATCATATCGCCTTCTAACACATCACCTTCTAATGTTGTGTCAACATCGGTGTAAATAAATTTAGAAGTTGACTTAAATAACTGTTCTTTACTTCTATACTCTAGCCCTTCTGTGCGAAGAGTTGCACCCGTACTAGAGATAGCCTCAATGCCACCAGATAATGTAATCTGTCCATGGTCTTTAGATACCACGCCTTTTGGTGCTTTCACTGTAAGTATTTTTCCATCCTTATGAAACGCCCCTGTTACATTTTCTAAGGTAACTACTTTTGTGACCTGATCAACACTTATCTTTTCTGCTTTGACAGACCAAATAAGTTGTCCATTTTTTTCTTCTTTCAATTCTGTTCCATTAAAACTAATAGAATTTCCAGAAGGTCCCATCGTGGTGGTTTCTACTCCACCATACAAAAAATATCCAACTCCCAAAAGAATTAAAATGCCTACCACAATCGTGAGGAGAAGTTTTTTATTGTTCTTCATGCACAGCCTCCCGTACTTGTAGTTTATGTTCAATATCTACAATTTCATGAATTTTAGTATTCCAACGATGTTGGAACCATAACCATTCGTCTGGATGTTCCTTAATAAAATCTTCCGTAATTTTAACAGTCGCTTCTGTTAAGCGGAACATATCTTTCTCTACATCACCTGTATCTTCATAATATAAAGGAGGTAATATATGTACAATGTGCCCTTTCTCTTTACGAGAAGCAAATACAGGAACTACAGGGGCTTTAAATTTTTTCGCAAATGATGCTGGTCCCGTCACTGCTGATGATTCTTGTCCCAAGAACATGACAGGTAATCCTTGATACCATCCATCTTGATCCGCTAAAAATCCCAATAGTTTCTTCGCTTTCATTGCTTGCGCAGCACCCCTCATTTCGGATCCACCACGAGCAAATACTTCTAAACCTACCATTTCACGGTATTCATTCAGCAATCTAGTAAATTGAGCATTAGGCTGCTTTTTAACAATCGTTGTAGACGGATACCCATGGGCCGCTAAGGCTGCTCCCATCCATTCCCAGTTGCCTACATGAGCCGTCAAAATAATAACACCTTTATCTTCTGCTAAGGCTGCATCTAAATGCTCTAATCCACGCATTTCAATATGTTCTTTAATGAACTGAGGTGTTAAGTTCGGCATGTACAACATTTCCATAACGGAGCGACCTAAGTTTTGAAAGAGTCGACCTAATATAGCATTCGCTTCTTTTTCATCTATAGAAAGGCCAATCATGAGGTTATGTAATCCTCGTTTGACCTGTTTTTTCCCTACTAATCTATATAAAGGTCCTAGAGATGCTCCAATGGATAAGATTGTAGAATAAGGTAATGTACAAACTAACTTACTTAGTGTTTTTAAGGCTGTATATTGCCATTCTCCTGCCATGAAAGCCTCCTTTCTATTGACCTACTTGATAGGATTCCTCACGATATGTACGCACAGCATCCTCCCAAAGTCCTTCTTGCTTTAAAATATACTCCACTGCTTCTCGCACAGCTCCTTCTCCGCCTTTTGCTTGACAGATATAGTGAGCTACTGCTTGCACTTCTGATACACCATCCTGTGGTGTCATAGCTAATCCTACTTTAGACATAATGCCTAAATCATTGAGATCATCGCCCATATAAGCTACTTCATGAGCCTCTAATTGTAATGTATGTAAGAGTTCCTGTAAGGCAGCACTCTTATTATGACTTCCCATTTGAATATGAGAAATGTTTAACTCTTTTGCTCGTCTTTCTACCATGAAAGATGTACGCCCAGTAATAATGGCTGTTTGCAATCCCATGCGCTTCGCCAAAGCTAATCCTAAACCATCTTTTGCGTGAAAAGCTTTCACTTCTTCTCCACTAGATGTATAAATAATCTCACCTTTTGTAAGTACTCCATCTACATCTAAGGCTAAACAACGTATTGCCATTACACAATACCTCTCCGCAATAAATCTGTAATATGTACTAAACCAAGGCTCATTCCATCCTGTCCAACAACTGGTAATACAGTAATCGGACGAGGCTGATTTTTCTCCATCATATGTAGCGCTTCTGCCGCTAGTTTATCTTTAGTAATGGTACGCGGTGATTTTGTCATCATATCTTCCACAGACCATACTAGGAAATTGCATCCAGAATCTAGACCACGTCGAATATCTCCATCCGTTACTAATCCGATTAATTTACCTTCTTCATCTACTACGTTAGCTGCTCCAAGTCCTTTGTTGGTCATGACAAATAATGCATCTTGCACAGTAGCACCCTTATGAATAATAGGATTGTTATCTCCGCTATGCATAATATTTTCTACTGTGAGCAATAATTTACGACCTAGGGAACCACCTGGATGGAATACAGCAAAGTTTTCTGGCGTAAATTTATGTTGATCTAATAAGCATACTGCTAATGCATCACCTAATGCTAATGCTGCGGTGGTACTACTAGTGGGAGCTAGCCCTAACGGACAGGCTTCTTTATCTACACACACAACCAAGACTACATCAGAATTTTTTCCCAATGTAGAACTTGGGTTTCCCACTACAGAAATTAATTTAGCACCAATACGGCGCAAGGAAGGCAATAAGCTAATGACTTCACTAGTTTCCCCACTATTTGAGAAAGCTAATACTACATCATCAGATGTTACCATCCCTAAATCACCATGTACCCCTTCACCAGGGTGTAAAAATAATGCAGGTGTACCTGTACTCGCTAATGTAGCCGAAATTTTTCGTGCAATATGTCCAGATTTTCCCATACCTGTACAGACCACGCGTCCCTTAGCTGCTAAAATTAACTCTACAGCCGTTTCAAAACGATGATCTAATGTTTCAATTAAGTCTAACACTGCTTTTGATTCTTCTTGGAGCACTTGTGCTGCTCGTTCAAGTATCTTCATAGTTCACCTGCATCCTTTATATCTGTACTATTTTTTTACGATTTTATCGATAGCCACTAAATCAGTTAATAGTTCTTCTAAAGAGTCTAAATATAACATGTTTGGCCCATCTGAAAGGGCTTCTTCTGGATTATCATGAACTTCAAAGAACAATCCATCTACACCACTTGCTACAGCACCGCGTGCTAGGTTCGCAACAAATTCACGTTGACCAGAAGAAGCTGTACCTGCCCCACCTGGTAATTGTACGGAATGCGTAGCATCAAAAATAACTGGATACTCAAAGGAACGCATAATCGGGAAGGATCTCATGTCTACCACTAAATTATTATAGCCAAAGCTAAATCCACGTTCTGTCAACATTAAGTTCTGATTGCCGGATTCTTCCATTTTTTTCAACACATTGCTCATATCTTTAGGAGCCATAAATTGACCTTTTTTCACATTCACGCATTTTCCAGTAGCCGCAGCTCCGTATACCAAATCAGTTTGACGGCACAAGAATGCTGGAATTTGAAGGATATCCAACACTTCAGCAGCTGGTTCAATTTGAGTAATATCATGAATATCACTTACCACTGGTACCTGCAACTCTTCTTTAATAGCTTTCAAAATTTCTAAACCTTCTACGAGGCCTGGGCCACGGAAGGAAGAATAGCTAGAGCGATTGGCTTTATCAAAGGAAGCTTTGAATACGTAAGGAATACCCACTTTATCACAAATTGCTTTCGCACGACGACCAATCTCCAATGTACGTTCATAGCCCTCAATTACGCATGGGCCTGCTAATAAAAATAAGCCTTTACCTCCACCAAGTGTAAGGTTGCCTACTTGTACTGTTTTCATAGTATCTCCTTTCTAAACGAAATTGTTTATGCTTCCAATTGGTGAAATATTTCATTCACTCGTTCTAAATCTTCTGGTGTATCTACGCCCACAAAGCGTTGGTCCGTAGTAATGACCCGAATGGTATATCCATTTTCTAAGGCTCGTAACTGCTCTAAAGATTCAGTTAATTCTGCTGGTGTCGGTTCCATCTTAGCATATGTTAATAGAAACTGACGATTATATCCATACATGCCTACATGCTTGAGTGGAGGAACCACAAATGCATGTCTAGGATGAGGAATTAAAGAACGGGAAAAATACATGGCATTCCCTAGGCGATTTACAATTACCTTGACAGCACTAGGCTCATTATATTCTGATTCTAACAAAGGACAGCCTACCGTCCCCATTTGTAAGGTTACATCTTTTTTAAATTGACGTGCCAATGCATCGATAACTGAAGCATCAATCAACGGCTCATCACCTTGAACATTGATAATCACATCAATATCAGTTCTTGTAGATGCTACTTCTGCTAAACGGTCAGTACCCGTCAAATGATCAGCTCTTGTCATCATAACTTGCCCACCAAATTGGATGACCGCCTCATATACCCGTTCATCATCAGTGGCCACAATGACCTCATGAATTTCAGTGGCTTTTGAAACTTGTTCATACACTCGTTGAATCATTGGCTTATTACCAATCATCGCCAGCGGTTTTCCCGGTAATCGAGTAGATCCATAACGAGCTGGAATAATACAAGCTATACGCATATTACTTCCCCTTTGCTATTTGCAAGACATAAGATTTAAAATCTTCTTCACCTTTGGTAAATTCAATACCTATCACTAATACATAAACAGGGATTTTTAAATCTCGTATAGCCCGTACTTGTGATAACTTAACTGCATCTTTTTCCGTTGTAATGATGCCTTGAATCCCCGTTTTAAAGCAATGTTGCCATAGCTTTACAACATCATCTTCGGAATAATCATGATGGTCACCAAAGCTCATCATATCCTGCACCGTAAATCCATAGCTTTCTAAATTAGCAATGAACGAACTAGGTTGTCCAATGCCACTAATCGCTAGCAATGGAGTGCCATCATAGTCACTAATATCATGAATCGGGCCATTATGGCTCCATTCTTCCAAGGTTTGAAAGCCCACTGTTTGATGAATGGTTTCTGCTACAGGAACAAGAGGTGCCAAGGAATGAATCTCTGCACGTAGTTCTTCTAGTTGTTCCGAATCCACTTGATTCGTTTTCGTTAACACAATATAGGTAGCTCTCTTCAAGTTTTCCAATGGTTCTCGTAGAAGTCCTCTTGGCAATACCGCACCATAACCAAATGGGTGACTTGCATCAATCAACACAATATCTGCATCACGGCCTAAGGCACGATGCTGAAATCCATCATCCAAAACAAGCACATCGGATTGCATATCTTCAACGGCAATTTTTGCAGACTCTACTCGTTTTGAACCAATAATAACATTCGCATTAGGTAATGTTTTTGCCAATAACCAAGCTTCATCACCACTAATAAAAGAGGATACATCCACAGCCCCTCGTCTAGATACGACAATAGGCTTTTTATTATTATCTGCTTTGTAACCACGGCTTAAGACGCTCACTGTATGTTGGGCTGTATCTAATGTTTCACATACATAACGTACCATGGGTGTTTTGCCCGTGCCTCCAACTGTAATATTTCCTATACTAATGACCGGCACTGGCATTCGCAATACTCGGTGTGGGTGGTTATAGCGTTCATTGCGATATTCTACGACTCTTTCATAGACTTTACTAGCCTTTTCTAAACCATTGCGCAGAGCATCTCCTAAGGAGCCTTCCATCTGTCCACTAATGATATGCTTAAAGAGTTGTTCTCCTTTCATGAGTAAACCTCCTCCGTATCCCCTTAGTATAACTTAGGATATTAAAACTAATATGAATCGATTATGGTACTATGTGAAAGCGTTCAAAAAGACGGCGTAACTCCTCTGTATTGCGTTGTGTAGCTCCCCGATTTTCACTGACTACTTCCAAGCAATGACGACTCATCTCTTCTCGCATAGTATGGTTAGCACACAAAGTTTGCAATACTCTTAATAATTCTCTTTCATCATGTACCATTGTACAAGCACCACGGGAGCTCAACAAACTATAGATCTCCTTAAAGTTAAACATATGTGGTCCTACAATAATTGGCTTACCATGAGCAGCTGGTTCCAATATATTATGACCTCCAGTTTTTACTAAAGATCCACCTACAAAAATAATATCCCCCAAACTATATAGACGACCTAATTCACCGATGGTATCTAAAATCACTACTGGAATTTCTTCATGTACAGGTTCTGTCATAGCACTACGACAAATCGCTTTCAACCCATATTTTTGAGATAATGCTTTTACATCATGGCCACGCATAATTTCGCGAGGTGCAATCAGTAATCGCGCATTGGGATAAGATTGTAAAATTTCTTTAAACGCTTGAAACAACTTATCCTCTTCCCCTTTATGGGTACTACCTGCCACGATAATAGGATGATTGTGTCCAAATCCAAACTCATGTTGCAATTGTTCTTTTTCTTCATCTGTTACCGTTGCATAGGTTTGATCATATTTCGTATTCCCTGTAACGGTTACCTCTTGTACATTTGCCCCTAATACAGTGATATATTCCGCATCTAATTTAGATTGCATACAGAATCGATCGATGGACCCCAACATATCATGCATAAAAGATTTAATATGCATATACCGTGACATAGAACGATCACTGATACGACCATTGACCATCATAACTGGAATCTGTTCAGCTTTGGCAATACGAAGAAAGTTTGGCCAAATTTCAGTTTCAACCAATAAAATTGCAATGGGCTTAATCGTTGTCAAAATTCTTCGTGTCAAAAATGGTAAGTCTAAGGGGAAGAAAATAATCCCTTCTGCTTCTGGAATGATGCGGCGTGCCATGGCATGTCCAGTAGCAGTTACCACAGATACAACTACAACTGCATCAGGAAAGCTTTTTTTGATGTCTTTCACCAATGGGCTGGTAGCTACAATTTCGCCTACAGAAGCCGCATGCAACCAAATAGCCCGTTTACCTTCAATTTTTTTCATCAATGTGCTAGGCATGAATCCTGCACTTTGTTTGATCCGCTCGTAGAATCCGTCTTCAAAGGCCAAACGGTAGAGAATCACCGGTATCAAGCCAATCCAATAGATAATGAGAAGTATATTGTATATCCAATACATAGTTTATCCTTTTCTGGCAAATTGAACAGAATATAAATGGCTATATAAGCCATTCAACGCTAATAATTCATCATGTGTGCCTTCTTCTACAACACAACCTTGCTGTAAGACCACAATATGATCGGCATGTTTAATAGTACTCAATCTATGAGCAATGACTAGAGCCGTTCTATTTTTCATTAGTCGTTCTAACGCTTCCTGTACAATCTTTTCACTTTCAGTATCTAAGGCTGAGGTAGCCTCATCAAGAATTAAAATGCTCGGATTTTTCAAGATAGCTCGTGCAATAGCAATACGTTGACGCTGACCACCCGATAAAGAGTTACCTCGCTCTCCCACAATCGTATCAAATCCATTCGGTAATTTTTCAATAAACTCATAGGCATTCGCTGCTTTAGCCGCCTCAATGATTTCTTGTTCAGTAGCATCTAAGCGACCATATAAAATATTTTCACGTACTGATGCATTGAATAACATCGTATCTTGTGGCACTAAACCAATATTTTCTCGTAAGGATGTAAATGTGACATCTCGCACATCTACACCATCAATGCGAATAGCGCCACCTGTTACATCATAAAAACGTGGTAACAAGTTCGCTATCGTTGATTTACCAGCTCCAGAAGGACCAACAATCGCCACGGTTTGCCCTTGTTTCACCGTTAAGTTGACGCCTTTTAAAGCTAAATTATCTTCATCATAAGCAAATTGTACATTGTCGAATTCTACAGTTCCTTGTACATCTGTTAACGCTTTTGCCGTTGGTGATTCTTTCACATGAGGTTCTGTTTCTAAAATATCAATGACACGATCTCCTGCTGCCATTGCTTTTTGCAAGTTACCATAGACTTGAGTTAAGCGTTTCACAGGGTTAGATAAGTTAATAGCATAAATTAAGAATGCAATCAAGGAACCTGCTGTAATATAACCTTGCACTACAGAATATCCGCCATACCATAAAATAATCACCACTGCAATAGCAGCTGCAAATTCCACCATAGGCCCCATGACAGCTGTTAATTTTGTAGCTTTCATAGCTGCATCAAAGTTATTTTGGTTCTCTTGTTCAAATCGCTTAAATTCATATGTTTCACGAGCAAAAGAACGAATCACGCGCACCCCTGAAATAACTTCTTGTAAAAACGCCGTAATATCCGCTGTTCTACCTTGTACCTCATGACCTGCAGAGCGCAATTTTTTACCAAATATATTCGTTAATCCTAATACAACAGGCACAATAATCAATGTTAAAAGGGATAGTTTCCAATCCAAGTAAAACATGAAGACTAAGGACCCTACCAAGGTAACTCCTTCTGTCATAAACGATATAAGGTTATCTACAATAGCTTGTTGTAACGCCCCTACATCACTAGTCACATTACTCATGATAACCCCTGTTTTACGGCGGTCAAAATAAGCTTGGTCTAACTTTTGTAAATGCTTAAATAAGGTTTCACGAATATCGATAACCACGCGCTGTCCTACATAAGCCATCATATAGTTTTGCCCATAGGTAGCAAATCCACGAAGCAAGAAAATTACTAAAATAGCAATCACAATTAATGTTAATAAGCCTAAATCTTTATCTTGCAATACGCCATCCACTACATTTCGGATTAACCATGGTACCACTAAATACCCCATGGCAGCTGCAATCATACAAAATATCCCTAATATGAGTCGCATCCTATATGGCACAATAAATGCCAATAGTTGTTTATAACGATTCATTTACGCCTCCTTCATTGCGACTGATGCAATGACATCAGCTACACGTTGCACCGCTCCCGGTGCCCCTAATTCTACTTTCACTTGCGCTAAATCAGCTTTCATCTGCGTATATACCGCCTCATGATCTAAGATATTAGCTAGTTCTCGTTCTACATTTTCTGGCGTTACATCCCCCTGTAATAACTCAGGAATAATGCGACGCTTCGCCATAATATTAGGCAATCCAATATGATCTATTTTTACCAGTAATTTACCAATTCCATACGTAACAGGTGCCACTTTATAAATTAATACAGTAGGTACATCCATCAAGGCTGTTTCTAAGGTAGCTGTCCCTGAAGCCGCAATACATGCGGTACAAATCTGCATTAAATCATAGTTATGACCTTCTGTAACAGTGACTGGTACAGAATAACTTTGTAAAATTCTGTCAATATCTTCTCTAGGTATTGTATGTGCCCGTGGTAAGAAGAACTTCAAATCTGTATGATTTTTATATAACCGTTCTGCTGCTGCCAGCATTGTTGGTAATAACCCTTCTACTTCTTGTTTACGACTACCTGGCATCAAAAGAATATTACGACTCCTTGTATCTGCACCAAAATGAGCAAGCGCTGCTTCGACGGACATGGTAGGATGTACAATATCTACCAAAGGATTCCCTACAAATTCCACATCTACACCAAATTCACGGTATGCCTCTGCTTCAAAAGGAAAAATAGAAGCTACTTTTGTCACCGTTTTAGCGATATCCTTGCCTCGTCCTTTATTCCAAGCCCAAATGGTAGGGGCAATGTAATACACCACAGGTATATGTAATTCTTTTGCCACCTTCGCTAACTTCATATTAAAACCTGGATAGTCAATACACACCAACACATCTGGCTTTTCTCGTAGCATAGCTTCTTTTAAGAAGCTGCGAAGTTTAAAAAATGTGGGCAAATGTTTTATTATTTCAACAATACCGATGAACCCTAGTTGCTGAATATCGTATATAATATTCACACCCGCTTCCTTCATCAAGTCTCCGCCCATGCCAAATAGTTGTGCTTTTGGATATGCCTCCAATAAAGCCTTTGCCACACTGGCACCATGCGTATCTCCTGATGCTTCACCAGCAGAAAACATAATCTTCATGCTTACTCCTCATCCGGCCCTTCTACGGCACAGATTACGATACCTAATTCGTTTGCTTTTTGCAAAACTGCTTCTTGCTCAACAAAAATCGTCCGTTTCGCCTCCATAGCTAGGACCTTGCAGTTACCGGTAATCATAGATTCTAACGTCTTCATACCTACCGCTGGAACATCAAAACGTACGTCCTGATTAGGTTTTGCAGTTTTTACCACCACAGCCCCTTCACGACCCAAGGCACCGCCTCGCTTGATACACTCATCGGTTCCTTCAATGGCTTCTATGGCCATCGCCGCTTGTTCTTTCACTACTACGGTTTGTCCAATGTCAAGTGCACCCATTTGTTTCGCTAAGGTAAAACCAAACTCAATATCTAATTGCTCCACCTCTGTTGGTTTTCTCATTGTCATGACACCTACTGGTGGCATAAGAGATCTCATATATTTTGTTTGATCCGCTACCGCTAGTCCTTCTTTTTCTAATTCCTCTACGATAGCTAGCATGATCGTATCATCTTTACGATTGCGCAAACGATTCAACAATTTGATCGTACGCATATCTGGTATGGTTGTTATCTTTTTATACAGATGTTCTTTTGTTACTTTTCCTAACATAGTCACATCTGTGACGCCCTCTTTAAGGAACGTTTTAATCACTGTATCTGATTTAAAGACGCTGATTTGGTAGTATGCATCGGCCTCTGCTTGTAATTCAGGAGCTCCCTCTGTTACAACAGAAATGACCACAACTTCATAGCCTTCATGTTGAGCAGCTCGCATAAATTCAACTGGCAGATTACCAATTCCTGCAATCAATCCTACTTTCGCCATAACGCCTCCCACTAACTTTTAATTATAAAAATTCTAATCTATATTATACCATATATAGGGCATAAATGGCATGAAAGTTCACAATAAAAAATACATGGAAAAGCATACATTGTATGCTCTTCCATGTATTATAATTCCATTATTAATCTCTGCGTACGCGCATGATACCACGATCTGCATTGCGTAAGAAACGTAGCATGTGTTCAATCTCAACAGAAGATATTAAATTCAATTCCATTTCTTCAATTGCTTTAGACAGACTATAGCCACTGCGATATAGAATACGAAATGCCTTCTTCAACTCACGACGCACTTCTTCAGATACTCCAGCGCGAGCTAACCCTACAGAGTTCAACCCAATTACATGCGCTGGCTGTCCATCCGCAATGACATAGGGAGGGATGTCTTGTACGACTTTCGCCATACCACCAACCATAGCATTACGACCAATTTTTACAAACTGATGGACCCCTGCAATACCTCCAATAACCACGCGATCTTCTACAATTACGTGACCAGCAAGGCCTGCACAGTTACTCATGATAACATTATTGCCTACGATACAGTTATGCGCCACATGTGTGCACGCTTGGAACAAACAATTGTTACCAACTCGTGTCTCTTCCCCTTCACCAGTAGCACGACTGATAGTTACGAATTCACGAACTACTGTATTATCGCCAATAATGCAATAACTTTTTTCACCTTTAAATTTTAAATCTTGTGGTTCCAAACCGATAGCACAACCCGGAAAAAATTCATTATTTTTACCAATCGTTGTCCAGCCACCAATAACTACATTAGCGCCAATTTTAGTACCATCTCCGATTTCAACATGTTCTCCAATGACTGCACCAGGACCAATAATAACATTTTTACCAATTTTTGCATCTGGATGTATGACTGCAGTACTATGAATTTCAGATGTTGCATTTTCCATGCCAACTACGATCATCTGTGTCACTCCTTACATTTTGAAAGTTATTCTGGCTTCACTAAGGCGAACATGTACTCACCACTTGCCACCAATTTATCACCTACATACGCACGACCTTCTACTTTACCCATACGACCTTTGATTTTTACTACATCAGCCTCGATGCGTACTTGATCACCAGGTTTAACTGGATGACGGAAACGTACTTTATCTATACCTGTAAACATTGGTGTTAAGCCACGATTTTCTTCAGGATACAAGAGTGCAATACCACCTACTTGAGCAATTGCTTCTGTAATCAATACACCTGGCATCACAGGGTTACCTGGAAAGTGACCCATGAAATGTGGTTCATTGAAAGTACAATTTTTAAGACCTACCGCACGTTTCATTGCTTCCATTTCAATAATACGATCTACCAATAAGAATGGATAACGGTGTGGTAGAATTTCCATAATTTCTTCAATTGTAAGAATCATGTTATGCCTCCTCTTGCATTTCTTTTAAAATTTCTCGACTTAATCGCGAGTTTAAATTATGACTCGATTTCACAGCAATAATATGGCCTTTTAGATGGCCCACCAAGAATAAATCGCCTAATATATCTAAAATTTTATGACGTACTAATTCATCTGGAAAATTAAGTTCCGATAAACAAGTTGTATCATCATAGACAATCACGTTTTCCGTGGATCCGCCTTTAGCTAATCCCATCGCTTGCAATTGTTCGATTTCTTTTGTAAAACCAATCGTTCTTGCTGGCGCAATTTCTGTAGCAAATACATCAGGATTAATCTCATAATCTGCATGTTGCGTACCTAGCATAGGATGACTATTAATACTTGTAAAAGTGACACGGAATCCATCATAAGGACGAATAATGATAAATTTATCTTCTTCATAGATACCATGAGATTTTTTCACCACATAAACTTGACGGTCTGCCTCTTGTTCGATAATTCCTGCCTCTTTGATAAGCTGCACAAATGTGGCTGATCCACCATCAGCTATAGGAGGTTCCGGTGAATTCAATTCAATAATACAGTTATCAATAGCCATACCATAAAAAGCTGCTAAAATATGTTCAACTGTAAATACTTTTGCCTCACCCTCTTCTAATGTGGTAGCACGCATCGTATTTGTTACATTACGAATGTCCGCTTTCACAGAAGGAGTGCCCGGCAAATCTGTACGTACAAAGGTAATCCCTGTATTGGGCTCACTAGGAAGGATACGCATTTGCACAGGTAAACCGCTGTGTAATCCAGCCCCTTCATAGCTTATTGCTTTACTAATTGTTTGTTGTTTCATAAGGGCCTCCTTTCTACAGTTTTTGGTTCATCACATCTGGTGGTACTTCTATGGTATCACCATAAAAGCGACGTGTCCATTTCCATCTATTATGAAGCCAGAACCAATCTTCTGGATATCTTCGAATATAATCTTCCACCCATTCATTGAGCATCGTCAATGTAACCGCAATATCACGTTTCCGCTCTTCTGTTTTTTCAGCGTATACAGGTGGATGTACAGTAATTTCGTATTTCTCAGTATATTCATTAAAACGTATTGTTATAGGAATAATCGGCACATCCTGCATACGAGCCATTGCCGCAGGTCCTACGGGAGTCAATGTTTCATAGCCAAAAAACGGAACCAACTGACCTTTATCTCCTGGATCTTGGTCCATAATAAGACCAATGAAGGAACCTTGTTGTAATTCTTTTACCATTTCACGGACACCTGTTTTATAAGTGACGTGTTGTTTCATAAGCGCAC
Organism: Veillonella sp. 3627; assembly: GCF_003992195.1. Lineage (NCBI taxonomy): Bacteria > Bacillati > Bacillota > Negativicutes > Veillonellales > Veillonellaceae > Veillonella > Veillonella sp. 3627. Next base: position 109,458 of record NZ_RQVG01000002.1, read on the forward strand.
GATATTCATTGATAAATTTGTCCGCATCACCTTGTTGCTGCATCGCTACTGAAATCAAAGGATATCCTTCAGATGCTAAAATACCTCCTAGTAATTCCCAGTTTCCACTATGGAGAGCAATAATAATAGCACCTTTTCCATCTTCTTTGGCATCTTCTAGATATTCTCTACCTTCCATGGTGAACATCTCTTTGTATTTACCATCTTTAATTTCAGGATAACGAAGCACATCCACAATCATGCGACCAAATCTTGTCACACTGGCTTTGGCAATTCGTTTTGCCTCTACAGGATCATCTGTAATACGACAAAATAATATTTGTCCAATGGCCAATCGTTTTCGATTGCTTGGTGTAAAAATCCATCCTAATTGCCCTAATAGATACCCAATAGCATATTGCATTCGATACGGCAAAGCACATAGGATAGCACTTAACACTTTCATACAGGTATATAACATATCTACACCTATTTATCTTCTAATTTAGCTTGTAATGCAGCTACTTCTTTTTCTAATGCTTTTAACTGTTTTACCATATCTGGTAAACGGCTTTCATAGGCAGCTAATTTTAACCATTCTTTATGTGGTCGCATTGGGAACCCTGCATAAAGTCCATTCGATGGCACATTACCTGTAATGCCTGTTTTTCCTGCAAAAGTAACATTATCACCAATTGTAATATGTCCTGTACAACCAGTTTGTCCAGCAAAGATAACATGGTTACCACATTTTGTACTACCTGCGATACCGACTTGGGCAATTAAGAAACAATCTTCTCCAATTTCTACATTATGGCCTAGGTGAACTAAATTATCTATTTTAGTGCCACGACGAACTAAGGTAGATCCCATAGTAGCATTGTCTATACAAGAACAAGATCCTACTTCCACATCATCTTCTAAGATAACATTACCTACTTGTGGAATATGTGTGTGTTTACCATTTTCCGTGGCAAAGCCAAACCCTTCTCCACCTACAACAGCATTCGCACGTAAGACAACTCGTTTTCCTAAAATACAGTTCTCATGCACAATGGAACTTGCATAAATCGTTGTACCTTCACCAATACGCACATTATGTCCAATATATACATAGGCGTGTAATGTAACATTATCTCCAATAATAGCATTATCATAAACTACACAATAAGGTCCAATTTTTACATTGTTTCCGATTGTTACATTCTTACCAATAATTGCTGTTTCATGAATCCCCTCTGGGAATACCACCGGAGGGTGAAATACTTCTAGCAATTTGGCAAAAGCTGCTTTAGCATTAGACACCACAATTTGAGGAGTTTCACACCCTTCAATTTTAGTATCTACTAACAAAGCTCCTGCTTTACTATCTTTGGCAAACTCTCTATAATCACCGATAGCAAAACTGATAGCATGAGCTGCACCTTGATCTAAACTACGGGCTTCTTCAATATTAATGGAACCATCGCCATATACAGTGCCCTCAACCAATTTGGCTAGGTCTTCTACTGAAAACTTCACTATGAAGCCTCCTTACTTTTTACTCTCTTATTATTTACTAGTTTCTCCGGAGGAAGCACTTTCATTCATTTTTTTAAGCACATCTTCTGTAATATCAATTCCACCACTTACAATGGCTTGATCATTTGCTACTACAGTCAATTCTTTTTCTTTTGCTACAGCTTGGATATTGGATTCCACATAGGCTTTAAACTCTTTACCTTTTGCTTGTCCATAAATTTGCAATTCCTGTTGTGCATTTAATTGTGTTTGTTGGAATTGCTCTTCAGTTTGTGTACCTTGCACTTGAGCTAAACGGTCTGTAACTTCCTTTTGTTTAGCTTCCATTTCTTTATTAATATCCTTAGCTTTTTGGCTTTCTTGCACTAACTTTTCAGTGTTTACCACACCTACTTTTTCACTTGATCCACAACCAGCTACTAATCCTAATGCACATACCATCATGGCACCTGTAGCCATACGTTTCCACATTGATTTCATCACTTTACTCCTTTATTGTCCATACGATTGAATGATTTCTTCTGTTAAATCCATACCCGTACGATCTGTAATATGATCTACCAGCACTAAATCTAACTGTTTAGCTCTAGCCAACACTCCTGCACGAACTCGAATATCTTCTAAAATGGCATCATGTAGGGCTTGTACTTCATCCCGTTTTTGTGCCAATCGTTGTTCCCATTCTGCATCCCACAAAGTGGTGCCCTCACGGTGAACCTTAGCCAACACTTCTTGTTGCGAATCCACCAGACCTTTCATAGATTGATCTCGCTGTGCCCCTAAGGCTTTTGCCTGCTCAGTAGCATAGGCACTTAACTTCTGCTGTGCTTCTGTCTGGGCAGGTACCATCGCCTCAGCCACTTTGGCTTCTAGATCTTTCCATTGTTGAGATCCGTTGATACGATGACTCCGTTGTGCTAACAAATCAGATAATCGTTGTTCCTTCTCAGCTTTTAGAGTGTCCCAACGTTTTCGTTGCTCTTCATCAATTGGCTTTACTTTCATTTCAGTTGTTAACCACAATTGTAAATTTACAATTTCTATATCTGCTTCACTAGGTTCTACTTTGTAATTTTTACGATATTGTTCAATCAATTCACGTTGCTTAGCCGCTAACTCTTGATTTAACTCAGCTTCACGTAATGCAATTTTTGTTTGTAGCTCCTGATTCAAACTTTCAGTTAAATTTGATTCTAACTGTTTTAGATGTTCTTCAGATTTTCCCACTTCAGTACCCAATTTAGATTTGAGAAGTTCATCCTCTCTGTCCCGTTGAGCCTCCAGTCGTAACAATTCTTTCTTTTGTTCATCATAACTATGAAAGTTTGGATGCTTTTCTACTACCTCTTGCAAACGTACAACCCCAATCCGTGGTCCTTGCAAAGCCACAGGCTGATGATGTACATAATAACTACCAATACTAGCAGCACATACAAGTATACCTAATAAAGCGAAGATAGGTCCTTTTCCCATTTGGATGTTACCTTATTTAGTTTCTGCTAGCTTCTTGCTCACTTGATCCGTAATATCAGTACCACCAAACAATACAGATTCACGGCTCAATACCACGCTAAGGCCTTTGCCATCAGCTACTGTTTTAGAAGCTTCATCTACACGTTTTTTAAGATTTTCTTGAATTGTTTGTTGTTTTTCTTGCATCTTTTGACGAAGTTCATTAGATAATTTAGCCTTACCTTCTTCATCTAAATTAGCAGATTTTTCATTAAATTCTTTTTGTAGTTCTTCATTATAGGCAGCATATTCTTGTTGTGCATCTTGCACTAAGTTTGGATTGCTTTCTACAATTCGCTGCATATCAATAACACCGATATTGCTCACTGCATTGGAACCACCATGTCCCGCCATCTGTGTATAGGCCAAAGCCCCCACACTGATGACAAAAAGAATGCCTACAATGATAGACACTGTTTTTACATTCTTTTTATTATTCAATAAACGCATCATAGTGTATCTACCTTCTTTCCTTATATTCGTCCTATTAGGCGTAACCAACGATCCTGGTCACCCCAGACATATTCTAATCGTAAATATTCATGTACATCATAGGAAAGAGCAAATTCATTAGCTTTCGCAGTTATATCTCTTTCATATCTTGCATTCCAACGTGTACCAATATTTTGGTATACAAAACCATGATGGTGATGATTCGGCAGGCTGTATTGATAACCTACCTTTGTATCTTTACTGAATTGATACCCATACGATGGCGCAAAAGACCATTTCAAACGATTGGGTAAAAACTCTGTTTCTAAATACCAATCATGGGGACCTCGATGAACCCCCGTATACACTCGTAATCCTACAGAATCCACACCACGCCCCATATCCAAATACCCTTCGCCTCGAAGAATATACTTAGAGGAATCCACGTGAATGTCTAATCTTGTATCCGTACCTACCTGAAGTTCTGGAGTCATGGTCACACCAAATTGCGTAACACCCCGACTTGTATTAAGTTCTTCTTGTATCTCCGCTTCTATCATCAACTGATGACGTCGCACAAACGACACAGGTAGTCCCTCTAATTGTTGTAACTTTTTTTCATAGTATTGACGCATATTATAAAAAAGAGCACTCGGTAAAGTATTAGAGTGAATAGCCACATCTGTACGATGTACGCTATTACCATGAGGTACTAAATATACGGTAGCCTTTGCTAATTCTCCACCTACAATATCAATTTGTGGTGTAAATTCAGGAAGAGTTCCTTCTAATTCACTTCGAATTGATTTTTGTGCTAATGGTGTAATCCAACCTAAGGACTCCAGGGATGCTCCCAAAAGAATTTGCTCTAACCGGGGCTTTACATTTCCTATATCTCTATGTATGAGAGATTGTCCATAAGGAGATATATTCCCATAGTTAAACTTAGTTTCTATAGATTGTACCACATTTCCATAGGGTTCTAATGTAAGGCGCATATACATAGATTCACCAATATCCATAGATATAGATTTTACCGTATATCCATATAGAATGCGATCCACTACATCTATTGTAGCCTTTTCATAGGCCTGCATAGATTCCTTGATATAAGAATCCTCTTTACCTTTGTATATATAGGAAGCTGCACCTTGAATACTAGCTACCATACGTGTTTTTAAGGCTGCTGGAATCGTTCCTGTTGTACTGTGTAGGTCCACATCTACAGTCTGAACAGGCGCTCCATAGACGGAGGGAATCCCTAATGTAACCATTAGGAAAGCCCCTCCTATCCATTGTTGTATAGTCATCAATTAGAATTGTCCACCAAAGCTAAAGTGGAATTTCTTTTGATCTTTACTAATACCATAGTCGATACGTACTGGACCAATTGGTGTTGTCACACGCACGCCGGCACCTACAGAAACATTAAATGTTTTAGAATGTTTGAACCAAGGTACATTTGGTGCATCCCATGCATCACCTAAATCTGTAAATAATGCACCGCTTACTTTATTCCAAATTGGGAAGCGATATTCTGCCGTAAAGTTGTACATTTTTTTACCACGGTATTGATCATCCTCATAGGCACGAAGAGAATCAGAACCACCGATTGTATATAATTGGCTATATGGTAAATCGCCCATTGCCCAACCTAATCTTGCACGGAAGGCAAGAACTTGTTTATTACCTACTTTTTTATATGTTCTAGCTTCACCAGTGAATTTATAGAAGTTAAAGTCACCACCTAAGCCATGACCACCCCATTGTAATGTACTGGATAAACGTTTACCACGTGTTGGTTCGTATACATTATCACGGGAGTCAAATACTTTTTGCCAGCTAATGCTGTTTGTTGTGCCAAAGTTGTTTTTCAAATATCCAGATGCTAAGAATGGATATCCATGGTTATTCCAACGAGGTCCTTGAGATTGGTTTGTATCATAACGGAAACCACTGGAATCTTTATTATCCCAAACATAAGTATCTTTACGATGCTCTAATGTGACATAATCACGAGTAAACTCAGCAGTTTGGCGACCTAAGGAAATATTAAAGCCATTAGATTTTCTATCATAGGTAGCCACAGATTGACCTTTTTCGTTGTAATCTGTATATTCGTTTAATTGATTGTAGTAGGTTACCCCTAAAGATGTGCCTTTTCTATCAATCCATGGACGCAAGTAGGAAACAGAGTAGTTTTTATAACCTGCTGTGCCTCCAAACTCCCAGTGAACTTTCACTTTATCACCAGTACCGCGTAAGTTTTCTTCACCCACTTCTACAATACCTACAAAGCCATCAGCATCAGAATAACCTGCACCTAATGTAATCGTACCTGTTTTATGTTCTAGTACGTCCACTTCAATGTTCACCATTTCTTCTGTGGAGCCTTGTGTTAAACGTACATTTACATCATCAAAGAAACCTAAGTTATATACTTTCTCTACAGATCGACGTACTAAGAATTTATTAAATGGTTGTCCCACTTTTTGGTTAAATTCACGAGTAATCACACGATCTTTAGTCTTTTTATTACCATGTGGAGTAATACGTTCTACAATACCTTCTACTACAGATACGTGTAATACACCATTGTCATCTACAGCCATATCTTTTACATGAGCTAAAATATATCCATCACGTTGGTACGCTGCGTTGATACCTTGTACTTTTTCACCAACTGCAATAGTATTTAACACAGTGTTAGGTTGTACACCTAAATAGTTCAATAATACATCTGTTTTGTATACCGTATTACCCTCTACAGACACACCTTTAATCACTGGGTTTAAGGTTACATGATATGCTACTTTTACACCTTCTGGTACTTCTGTAAATACTGGTGTAATTTCTGAAAGAACACCGGAACCACCTAGGTTAGCAATCTCTTTAGAGATTCCTTCTACTGTAACAGCATCACCAATTTTACCTTGTAATAAAGAAAGGAAAGCCGGTTGATTTGCTTGGTCAAGACCTTCAATAGAAATATGAGTGATCGTTTTGCCTACATATTTTTGTAACTCCGCTTCAGTTAGGGATGTGAAATAACGAGCTTGTACTTGAGGAATCGCTGTTTCCACACCTGCCGCCTGTGCTTCTTCTAATTTATCACCACCAGCTTTTGTGATAACTTTAACTTCTTTGTCATTAGTAGCTAAGGAAGAGTTATCAACACGTTTACGTTGTTCTTCAATAGCATCACGTTGTGCAGCCTCAGACAAACCTTCACGAGCTGCTGCAATCGCTGCCTCTGTAGCCGTATCACCAGAGGCTACTGTTTCTTGGCGTGTAGTATTTTGCTTTCCTAAATCCTCCATGGATAATTTAGCAATTGTTTTGCCACTTTCAGTCGTAGTAGCAGTATCAGCAAATACTGGAGTTGTACTGATTGCCGCTAGGACAGCAAAGGTTAAAAATTTCTTATAAGATAGGTTTCCCTTCATATATGTTCCTCCTTAGAATATAAAAGGTGCTAATCTCGCAAAATACGTCCACCAGTTTGCACTGCATGTACCATGTCTTTCGAGCTAATAGTAGGATCTTTTCTAGGTTCTACATTGGGCTGTGTTGTTACAACATGATTGGTTTCTATCACCGTCTCTACGGGCTTAGGTTCAGCCTGTTCTATGGTTGGTGATTCTTTCACTACCACTGTGGAAGACACAGGTGCAGGTTTCACCTCTACCTTTGTTTCTATGACAGGAGTATGTGTTACGTTCCCTGCTTCATGTTGTGATAGCCACCAATGTGTTACCCCTATGACTCCTACTAATGCAATAGTTAACATAGCTCGTTGTGCGTAGGACACAATAGAGGGTCTACCCTCATTCATTTGCTTCATCTCTGCTTGAGCCAAGAATAAATGAAAGTTCCCCTTCACACTTCCCTTTGTAGCATAGGACTTAGCTGCTGCATCTAACCAAGCACGAACCATGCGAATGCGTTTTTCCATAGGTGTTGTTACAGGTTTCATACATTCCTCCTTTCATAACTATATAATCGTAGTTAGAAAGAAAAAAGTGAACCTATTTCTTACTATCTTTACTATTATACCAATGAACCGCTATTTTGCCTATTTTTTTCTGCTAACTTTCTTTATACTACTCTATTTTTTTAATATTTTAATGAAGAATCTATTTCAATTTCATTCCATTTGACCACAGTTCGCCATATATCCTAATCTATGCTATACTTATTCATAGCATATAAGGAGGTTCCTTATGGACATACTGATTAATATGGGCCTATCATTTCTAGTAGGTGTAGCAGCCCTCTTTCTTTTACTTGCGCTAGAACCACACAGTCATGGCGTATTAAATTCATCAGGTCGGATGAATCGATTTCAATTTATCATTGGCATACTATTTTTATCTGCTACTATGCATATTTTTAATATGTTTATCCAACAACTATTAGATGTAGTTGTCATATTGCCGGCTTATTTTGGCATCAAAGCATTAGCTTACGCAGGATATATCATATTGCTCCCTCTATACTATACCCTATACATACGACGATTCAATGACATCGGATTACCAGGTCGTCTCCTTGGTATACTATTGGGTATGTATATTATTTGTACAAATTTATATCTACCATTAAAGAATATTTATATTCTGCACACTATTATTGTAGTAATTATACACGGATTCTTATCTTGTTTCCCTGGTTCTACTGGAAACAATCGCTACGGACCTCCTAGTCCTTGGCCAAGCAAACGTAAGAAAGGATAGTGATTATGGGACTCTTCGATTGGTTCACGCAAACTCCAGACCATATCATAAGCTATGCCCCTGGCGGTCATACATTGCAAGTTAAAATTACTTACAACACAAAAACAGGTCTATTTACGTATCGTGGTCGCTATGGTACACGTGCTAAGTTTTATGATACAGATATCGATCATATCGACAACAAAGAGGTGAGTCGTACCCATCGAGTCTTGCTCATTCAAGGTCGAGATACCTGTCTTGCCACATTAGATGTATTGACTAATTTAGTAAATGAAAATTTACAAGCCTGGATTGAATCTCGTGGCACTGTAGCCTACGATTATGATCAACAACAACGTGGCTTATGGGTTAATACAGCTGCTGTGAAAGCTGCCATCGATGCAGGTCCTCCAGTGGAAACTGCTACCATTGAAGTAGAGGATACATCAGAGAATACTACCACATCTGATATAGTATCAGCCCTGGATGATCCCATCCTTCGTATCAAACAACTAAAAGAGCTCCTTGACCTAGGAGCCATAACCAACGAAGAATTTCAACAGAAAAAAGAAGAATTACTCAATAAAATTTAAACACTAAAAGGACTGTTGCCAGTGTCTCTTTCACTGGAACAGTCCTTTTCTGTATTGTATTCAAAGTTCTCTTCTTTAAGGCTTTCCCTGTATCGATATATTTCCTGATAACCACTCTGATTTTAGATGTATTGCTGACACTATAAACCTATTACAGGAGATATACATTTTCTCTTATTAAGGCATAATAATACCACCAACTAAGTTCGATACATGATCGATGTGTTGGCTTTCACAATAAGCACTCATTTCACTAGCGATGATGCCAATAGCTCGTGGATCTACCATCGTTGCCGTCCCCACAGACACGATGTCAGCTCCTACTAGCATAAATTCTAAGGCATCTTCACCAGTCATGATGCCGCCGCCCCCCATAATTGGGATTTCAATAGCTTGTGCCACTTGATGTGTTAAGCGCAATGCCACTGGTTTCACAGCTGGACCAGATAAACCACCATAGATATTCCCCAATAATGGTTTACGAGTCCGTAGATCTACAGACATCCCTAATAGGGTATTAATCATACTGATACCATCTGCACCTGCCGCTTCTACAGCACGAGCAATCTCTACGATATCTGTTACATTGGGTGATAATTTCATAATTACTGGCAAATCTGTATGCCCTTTTACCGCTTTACATACAGCAGCCGCACTCTCCGCCTGCACACCAAATGCCATACCTCCGCATTTTACATTAGGACAACTAATGTTGACCTCTAAGGCTGCTACACCTTCGACGGTCAATGTTTTTGCCATATATTCGTACTCTTCCAGTGTATTACCAGAGATATTGGCAAAAATTGGCACATCATATTGTTTTAAATTTGGCAATATATCTGCTACGAATGCTTCTGCTCCTGGATTTTCTAATCCGATACAGTTCAACACCCCAGATGGTGTTTCAGCGATACGTACACCAGCATTACCAGGTCGAGGAGTAGGTGTTAAACCTTTTACAGAAATCGCCCCTACCTCTGTATCAAGGTCTAAATATCCATCATATTCCAATCCGAACCCAAAAGTGCCCGATGCTGCTACAATAGGATTTTTCATGGAGATACCACAGAACTCCACTGCTAATTTAGGATCTACAGTAGCCATTAGAAAAACACCTCCTCAGCAGGGAATACAGGACCATCTTTACACACTTTATATCGTGTGCCACTTTTACCTTGGCATGCACAGCCTACGCAACCACCGGTACCACAACCCATGCGTTCCTCTAAGGACACTTGGCAAGGCACTCCCATTTGTTGAGCTACAGCGGCTACCCCTTTCATCATTGGTGTAGGACCACATGTCAAGACCGCATGAAACTGCTCTTCTCTCATCAGCGTTTCCATCACAGACGTAGGATATCCTTTAGTACCCAGTGAGCCATCATCTGTGGTGATGTGTACAGTCACAGGACTATCTTTAAATAAATCAGCCCAAAATGATTCACTTGCATTACGGAATCCTAATATCACATGAGCCTCTTGACCTGGTTGTAACCGATCAGCGATACATAGCATAGGCGCAATTCCAACACCACCACCCACTAATAACATGCGGTCTGCAGTGGTAAAAGCTTGACCTAATGGTCCCAAGCAATCTAAGGTATCCCCTTCTCGTAGCTGAGTCATAATCTCTGTACCTTTACCTACCACACGATATAATAAGTCGATGGTACCTGCTTCGGCATCAAAGCCGGCATAACTGATAGGTCTGCGCAACAAGGGAGCTGTGCCCCCTGTGACGCGAACATTGCAAAACTGTCCTAGTTGTGCCTCTTTTGCTTGTTTGGGTGCATATATGGACATTCTCCATACATCACTGCCTATTTGGGTGTTATGAATCACTCGACCCATTTCTACATATCCACTCATTTATGATTACTCCATTTCATAATCTTGCACTGCATCCACTGTAATAGCATCACCTGCGGTAGCTCGACTAGCTACAACATGTAATACTTCACGAGCTGTATCCAAAGATGTTAAGCATGGTACGCCCATTTCTACAGCTAAACGACGCAATTGGAATCCCTCTCGTTCTGGTTGTTTACCATAGGTTAGGGTATTTAGCACCAAATCTACTTTACCTTCACGAATAGCATCTGCACAGTTTGGACTACCTTCAGATAGCTTATTCACTATAGTGCAATCTACACCGTGTTCTGTGAAATAACGACCAGTACCACCTGTAGCTTGAATGTGGTACCCCAATTCGATAAAACCTTTTGCCAAACGGGCTGCTTCTTCTTTATCACGATCGGCTACGGTCATCAAAATATTGCCTTTATCTGGAATGCGCATATTGGCTCCGTGAATCGCTTTGAACAAGGCATCTGCATAAGTACGGCCAATTCCCATTACTTCTCCAGTAGATTTCATTTCTGGTCCTAGTGCAATTTCTACCAACCCCATTTTTGAGAAGGAGAATACTGGTGCTTTTACAGCCACATGTGGACGGGCTGGCACTAATCCAGTTGGTAATCCCAAGCTTTCCAAGGTTTCTCCTAAAGCAATTCGTGTTGCATACTCCACCATGTTGATACCGGTTACTTTACTAATGAAAGGCACTGTACGGCTAGAACGAGGGTTTACTTCGATAACATGTAACTCATCATTGACCACAATATATTGGATATTGAGTACCCCTTTTACCTGCAAACCTTGAGCAATGCGACGAGTATAGTCTACAATTTGATTCGTCAACTCTTCCGACAAATGTTGTGCTGGATATACCGCAATAGAATCACCAGAGTGTACCCCTGCTCGTTCCACTTGTTCCATAATACCCGGAATGCATACATCGATACCATCAGAAATCGCATCTACTTCTACTTCCATGCCTACCATGTAGCGGTCGATTAACACTGGGTGATCTTTCGATGCTACTACAGCTTCTTTCATATAACGATCTAATTCTTGGTCATTATATACAATTTCCATAGCACGACCACCTAGTACATAAGACGGACGGACAATCAATGGATATTGTAAGCGTTTTGCTGCTTCTAAGGCTTCTTCATCGCTAGTCACCAACGCCCCTACTGGACGAGGAATTTCCAATTTTGCCAATAATTCATCGAAACGTTCACGGTCTTCTGCCATATCGATGCTGTCTACAGATGTACCTAGAATGTTTACACCCCGTGCAGCCAACGGTCCTGCTAAGTTAATGGCTGTTTGTCCACCAAACTGAGCGATAACCCCTACCGGCTTCTCCTTGCGGATAATTTCCATCACATCATCTACTGTCAACGGTTCAAAGTATAAGCTATCAGATGTATCAAAATCTGTACTTACTGTCTCTGGGTTATTGTTAATAATGATGGATTTCATGCCCGCTTTACGCAATGCCCAAGAGGAATGAACAGAGCAATAATCAAATTCTACCCCTTGTCCGATACGAATTGGACCGGAACCAAGAACGATAACGCTGTTTTCACCACGTGGTACTACTTCATCTTCTGTGGCATAGGCACTGTAATAATATGGTGTGTGCGCTTCAAATTCTGCGGCACAGGTATCTACGTATTTATAGGTTGGATGAATATTCCATTCATTGCGTTTTGCCAATACGTCTTCTGCACTACAATTTGCATATCTAGCAATGACTTTGTCTGGGAAAGAGTAACGCTTCGCAGTTTTTAAATTTGTTTCTGTTACACCATTAGTAGCCAAATCTTTTTCTACTAATATAATATTTTTAATTTTATTGATGAAGAAAGAATTTATTTTTGTAATATAGCAGATTTTCTCTACACTAATACCCACACGAAGAGCTTGAGCGATGACATAGAGACGTTCATCATCCACTAATTGTAATCGTTCAATCAGTTGCTCAGGCGTTTCATGAGCAATCTTTTTCAGTTCAATATGATCTAATCCAATTTCTAAAGAACGAATGGCTTTTAATAGAGAACCTTCTAAGGTTCTGTCGATAGCCATAACTTCGCCAGTGGCTTTCATTTGTGTTCCCAACGTACGATCCGCCAAATTAAATTTTTCAAATGGCCAACGAGGAAATTTTGTTACCACATAGTCCAAGGATGGTTCAAAGCACGCTTTTGTTTCTCCTGTAACAGCATTTGTAATTTCATCTAAGGTCATGCCGATAGCAACCTTCGCCGCTACCTTAGCAATGGGATATCCCGTTGCTTTAGAGGCTAATGCAGAAGAGCGAGACACACGTGGATTTACTTCGATTACATAATATTGATTGCTATATGGATCTAAGGCATATTGCACATTGCAACCGCCTTCAATTTTAAGATAGCGAATGATATCCACAGAGGCAGTGCGCAACATTTGGTACTGTGTATCATTCAAGGTTTGAGATGGTGCTACTACCACCGAATCACCTGTATGAACCCCTACTGGGTCAATGTTTTCCATATTACATACAATGATACAGTTATCTGCGCGGTCACGCATCACTTCGTATTCGATTTCTTTCCAACCAGCTACAGATCGTTCTACAAGAATTTGATGGATTGGACTAAGCTTGATGCCACGAAGAGCAATCATGTACATTTCTTCTTCGTTATGAGCAATACCGCCGCCTGTGCCACCTAGTGTATAGGCAGGACGGATGATGATAGGGTATCCAATACGATTGGCAAAATCCACTGCCTCCGCCACATCACTGAAAATATCAGATTCTGGCACAGGTTGGTTGATACGTTTCATTGCCTCTTTAAACAATTCACGGTCTTCCGCTTGTTTGATAGCCTCTAAAGTAGTACCCAATAATTTTACATTATACTCCTTAAGGACTCCTGCCTCTGACAGTTCTACCGCCATATTGAGACCAACTTGTCCACCTAATGTAGCCAACACACCATATGGGCGTTCTTTACGGATAATCTCTGTAACAAACTCCAAAGAAATCGGTTCAATATAAACACGGTCCGCAATATCACGGTCTGTCATGATAGTAGCCGGATTGGAGTTCACTAATACAACTTCATAACCTTCTTCACGAAGAGATTGACAAGCCTGTGTGCCTGCATAATCAAACTCAGCTGCCTGCCCGATAATAATTGGACCAGAACCAATTACAAGAACTTTTTTCTTTTCCATCATTAACCTCTTCTCATCAATGTTTTAAAACGTTCAAACAAATATACATTATCAGTTGGCCCCGGAGATGCTTCTGGGTGATATTGTACCGACATAATCGGCAATTCATTATGCACTAATCCTTCTACAGTACCATCATTCACACTGCGATGGGATACGCGCAATCCAGAACCCTCTAGGCTTGCTTCATCAACTGCATAACCATGATTTTGAGAGGTAATATGAACACGATTCGTATCTAAATCTTTTACTGGATGGTTAGATCCACGATGACCAAAACGCAACTTATACGTTTCACCACCAAATGCACGAGCAATCAGTTGATGTCCCATGCAAATACCAAAAATAGGTTTTTGGCCTACTAATTTTTTTATTTCTTCAACAATTTCAGGTACGTCTTTCGGGTCTCCCGGTCCATTGGACAAGAAGATTCCATCAGGATTGCAAGCCATCACTGTTTCAGCTTTTGTATGAGCTGGGAAAATTGTCAATCGACACCCTTCGTTTTCCAAAGATTGAAGAATATTTTCTTTCACACCAAAATCGTACACGGCTACATGAAACTCAGCTGTATCTTGACCACGGCGACCTTCCCATTTTGTGGTAACACGCATAATGTGATCTGTCGCTAGTAGTTGCGCTAATAAAGCATCGATTTTCTCTTGTGGTGTATCTGTTGGGCAAATAACCCCTTTCATCACGCCATGGCTGCGGATAGCACGTGTAATTGCACGTGTATCCACATTGTATAAACATGGAATACCATGGCTTCTCATATATTCCTCAAATGTCCCCTCATTTTGCCAATTACTAGGGAACGTACACAATTCTCCTACAATCATTGCCTTGCAATAGGGCTTAGAAGATTGATCTACCTCACGTGTGACACCATAATTGCCTACTAATGGGTAAGTTAAAGTAATAATTTGATCTGCATATGACGGATCTGTTAAAATCTCTTGATATCCCGTCATCCCTGTATTAAACACTACTTCGCCAACGATTGGCATGCCCCCCAGCAATGTGCCCTCAAAGATAGTTCCATTTTCTAATACCAGTTTTCCTGTCACCCGATTACAACCCCGTCTTTCATTACAACTTGTCCATCTACTACTGTTAATTTTGCTCTACCAGTGACTGTCATACCATCAAATGGACATGATTTACCACGAGTGTAGAATTTATTTCTATCTACAGTCCAAGTTTCATCTAAAGAAAGGACTGAGATATCCGCAGGTTTTCCTACTTCAAGTACGCCTCCGTCTACTCCGATTAATTGAGCTGGTTTAGTACTCATTAAATTGATGATTTCATCAATTGTGAGGATACCTGTTTTTAATACATGTGTAATTACTGCCGCAAAGGATGTTTCCAATCCTGTGAAACCATTCGCTGCACAGCAGAATTCCACATCTTTTTCTTCGTACGCATGTGGTGCATGGTCCGTAATTATTGCATCAATTGTGCCATCTTGTAATGCTTCTAACAACGCTTGGCGATGATCTTCAGAACGAATTGGCGGAGCCATTTTAAAGTCTGGATTATAATCTCGTAAATATTCATCTGTGAATACTAAATGTTGGCTTGTTACTTCACAAGTTACTTTGATTCCTTTTGCTTTCGCACGGCGTACTTGATCGACAGCTTCTTTTGTACTCACATGTGCAATATGGATATGTCCACCAGTCATTTCTGCTAGCATAATATCACGAGCTACCGCTAAATCTTCTGCCACAGCTGGGCGACCTTTTACACCCATTTCATAGGAAACGATACCTTCATGCATGTGACCTTCACAAGTTAAGCTACATTCTTCTGCATGGTCTACAACCATTTTTCCAAACATGGATGAATATTCTAAAGCACGACGCATGAAAGCAGCACTTTCTACATAATGTCCGTCATCGGAGAAACCTACTACACCAGCTTCTGCCATATCACCCATTTCTGCAAGTTCTTTTCCTTGCAAGCCTTTAGACACAGCGCCCATAAAATCTACTTTTACAACCCCTGTCAATTCCGCTTGTTTACGCAATCCACGTACTAGTGGAGCGTTATCCACAACAGGGTTTGTATTTGCCATAGTTACAACACGTGTAAATCCACCTGCTGCTGCCGCTTGTGTACCACTGTGAAAGTCTTCTTTTGCTTCTTGACCTGGTTCACGCAAATGCGTGTGAATGTCAATTAATCCAGGAGCTACGATAAGACCTGTTGCATCGTATACCTCTGCTTGATTCGCTTGTAAATTTTGTCCAATTGCTGCAATTACACCATTTTCTACAAGAATATCTGCTACTTCATGTTGTCCTTTTGCCGGGTTAACTACCGTACCATTTTTAATCAGCAAGCTCACTACCGTCACCTCCGATAATTGTTAAGTATAAAATCGCCATACGGATGGCTACACCATTACGCACCTGTTCTTGGATTACTGATGCATCACCATACGCCACATCTGGCGCAATTTCAAGCCCTCTATTCATTGGTCCTGGATGCAATACTAATACATCATCTTTTGCATTTTCTAACACAGATTTATTAATCCCAAAGATACGTGCATATTCACGATTACTTGGGTATAACGCGGAGTGAATCCGTTCTAATTGGATACGCAATACGTTTACCACATCTGCATCTTTCACAGCTTCACGTACATCATGATGAACTGTAACACCCAATTTTTCTAGTTCTGGGTATACTAACGTACGTGGACCAGCTAGATGCACGTCAGCACCCATTGTTTTTAATCCATAAATATTGGAGCGCGCTACACGGCTGTGCATGATATCGCCTATGATAACTACTTTTAAACCTTCTAATGTAGGTTTATGTTCTAAGATAGAGTACATATCTAATAAGGCTTGTGTTGGATGCTCATGAGCTCCATCACCAGCATTGATAATAATTGGATCCACACATTTTGTGGCATATAAAGGAGCTCCTTCTTCACTAGAGCGCATTACGATGGCGTCTGTTCCCATATAAGACATCGTTAATAATGTGTCACGGAAACTTTCCCCTTTTGCCATAGAGCTACCGCTCTTGGAAATGTTGATGACATCAGCCCCTAAATATTTACCTGCTAACTCAAAAGAACTTCTTGTACGTGTACTATTCTCCATAAACAAGTTAATAATAGATTTGCCTTTTAATAATGGATGTTTCTTATTGTCCGATAAAACAATTTTTTTCATTTTTTTAGCTACACGTAAAATGAGTTCAATTTCTTCTTTTGACCGACCTTGCAGTCCTAATAGGTGCTTACCTTTTAAGCTGATTTCTCCCATCATAGCCTCCTTTGTAGTACTTCTATTACACGCAAAAAGACCCCTTGCCGTAAGGCAAGAGGTCGCATAGTTATAGTGATTCTATTATAGAGTACACCTATAGATATAGGTAAAGACTCCTACTACGTTCCCTTACTAGCCTCACAGGACTAATTTAAAAGGTTCAAATTACGCTCTTCGGTCTCTCGTACCGATTCATTAAGCTTATAAGTATTATAAAGCAAGGACGCTTATACGTCAAGAGATTTATTTACATTTTATACTATCTATACACATACTAGCATGTTATCTTCGTAAATGAAAAAAACCGCCATTTCTGGCAGTCTTTTTCGGAGTGTTATTATATTGCAACCTATTACATAGGTAGAAAACTTATAATTTAGCAATAACTTCTTCAACAAATGCTTTTGCATTAGCTAAGTCGTTTTCGTCTGGATGAGATGCAGCTTGTGCATGACGTGCATCACGTTCAGGGCTTTTACCATGGTTATGGCCTTCTGGGAACATTTTGTACATCATTTCGATTACTTTCGGATCTACTTTACCTTGGCATTTGAAGTAACCTACTGGTGTTTGACCATTTGGTAACAATTTCGCAGCTGCTTCTACAGTTTCTTGTGCATGAGGAGATACTGGAGGAACCCCTAAAGTACAGAATAAAGCTACTTTTTCATTTGTGATTTCTTTAAGTACTGCTTGTGCCGCTTTATCAGCGTTACCTTGGTCTGCCCAGAAACCCATAAATACTACATCGTAAGATGCTAAATCAGCTGGAACTTCTTTCACAGATACACATGGTGTACCAGCAGGCAAAGCACTTGCCATAGCTTCTGCTACTAATTTTGTATTGCCTGTACGGCTTGAGTAAACTACGATTGCTTTCATTCATTTTCCACACTTCTAGGAAGTGCGCTCCTTTTACATAACATATAAATACTATAAATAGTATATCATTATTTTTGTATCTAACATTGTAGCCTAAGGCACAATGTTCCTTTATCAGATATACATCCGCAGGCATTGCCTGCGGATACTGCACTCTTATTACTGAAGTGATTTTAAACGTACTATAGTATGATGCAGCCTACCAACTTTGACCTGGTATACCTGATTCCACTCTATGAGTGGCTATAGAACTATTACAGGAAACTATATTGTTTGGTTTGGTAAGGTGTGTAGGAGTTCACCTGTAATAGATACTACCTAAATATTTTTCTTAAATGGACTATGTCCTACTGTGCCATGAGCACGTGTAGTTTCCATATCTGTAGGATGCCCTTTTGGAATGCCCGCTGGATGTCCACCTGCTCCATGTGGATGCTTAGGTACACCTGCTGGATGTCCTCCCATTGGTACTCCTTCTGGATGCCCTTTTGGGATACCTGCTGGATGTCCGCCTGCCCCATGTGGGTGTTTCACCACGCCCGCTGGATGTCCTCCCATTGGTACTCCTTCTGGATGTCCTTTTGGAACACCTGCTGGATGACCGCCTGCTCCCTGTGGATGTTTCGCCACACCTTCAGGATGACCACCACCTACATGTGGATGATCTTTTGGTCTACCACCATGGTTTTGAGCCGCAATATTTTCATGTAACAATGTGCTTTCACCCGTTAAGATGTACTGAACACATTCAATAACGGTTTGTGTAATATTGACATTCCAGAATCCACCAGCCGTTGTTAAGCGATATAATACGCCATTATATTCCATCAAACCACGAGTTACCCAAGTATCAAGCAACCAACGTAAGTCCTCTAATTTTGAATCCATTTCGATCAAAGTGTCTAGATTTAAAACACCTCGTTCCAAGGAACTGATTACATAATTAGAGAATTCTTGTAGTTCAGATTGTTTCATGAGAACCATAAATGGTTTTTTACCTTCTTCTACAAGAGCCTCATATGGAGGCAATACACGGTGTAACATTGTCATGTATCCACCTAAATTACCACCAGCACCACAACCAAATGGATACATTGGGTATCCCGCTTTCGCCATAGTGTTGTACATTGAGCGTTCACGCGGTGCACGGCTCCAATGAGCTGCACTTAAACGTGTAAAATCACGTTTCATCAAGTATTTTACAGCTGCCTCATACATTAATGCTTGTTCTTTAGTGGTAGCTGCTGGGCTTACTTTGCCGCGTTCAATTAAGCTTTGTAAATCACTATTTTCAAAAACATTTAATTGATACAAATCCATACCATCTGCTGCGGATTGTTCAAGAAGTTTTAAGTCTTCCATCCACACATCCATCGTTTGATCTGGTAAACCATAGATTAAATCCACAATTACAGAACATTGTTGGTATGCTTTTAATTGTTCTAATCGAGACAACACTGTATCTTGATCATCTAAACGTCCCAATTGACGTCGTACGTGAGTATGGAAAGACTGTACCCCTAAGGACATACGGTTGACACCGTGGCTCATCCATACATCCATTTTTTCAGGCACCAAGTCGTGAATACGACCTTCTAATGTCAACTCATAGTCATTGGCCAACGGGAAATATTCTTGGATGGCAGACAACATGCGTTTTGCATTATTAGCAGATAATGATGTTGGCGTACCACCACCAATAAAGATAGTGTGAATCAAACCATCACGGAACCGCGGTTGATCGGCAGCCATTTGCATTTCTTTCAATAACATATCTACATATTTATCTTCTGCATCTTGATTCGTAGCATGTTGATAGAATCCGCAATAGGTACATTTAGTTTGACAGAATGGAATATGAATATATGCCGTTTGCATTTGCCCTGGAACAGGCGGTTGTTGCATTAATTCATTCCATACACGTTGTGCCTCATCCTTTTCTAAAGGACGACCACTTAGACCAGCATGTACCGCACGTTTGCTTGTAAAAGCATGCGTCAACGGCGTTGCCGTATCAAAACCAAGTTGAATATTACGTTGTTCCTCCGACATGGAGTCAAATAAACTTTTTAAATCCATAATTCCTCCTGAATTATTTCTTGTGCCTTTGCACTAGTCACCATTCAAAGTGTAGTACACTGTGAATGTATTTGATACTGATGAGCCACTACCATTTGGATAATTGCCTATGCCATAGACAACATCTTGGGTATGACTGTTTAAAATACCAGGTCCGCCACCTGCCGAAACAGAGGCTATATTACCGCTCGCATCAATGGTTACGCTAACTGTAACACTACCTTGTAAGTTACGTTTTACTGCCATTGCAGGGTACGTACCTTGTGCTTGGGCTTGTACAGTAGCCACAAATCCTGCCCAGTCAAACGGTGCATTACCAGATGTAGTACCTACACCATCTCCATTACCTCCGCCACTGCCAGAGCCAGATCCACCACCGCTACCAGAGCCGTTACCGCTACCATCGCCAGTACCGTTTCCTGTTCCGTTACCGCCACCAGATCCACCACCAGTACCTTGGTTTGTAGATGTTCCATCACTTGCACCTGTAGCTGCGTTGGTAGATGTTGGCACATTCACAGCATCATCAACTGGCACCGGAGATGATAAACTTTGTTGCGCTGCTTGTACTTTAGCTTGTACAACTTCTTGTGAAAGTGGTTGAGGGAAAGATACCCCGCCGCCACCGCCACCGCCACCTGCGGATGCTTTTAAATCGTCGGAAATAGACATGTCAATTTCAAAAGCATTTTCGGTTTGTTTATGCTCTACTACGGATACTAAAGCAATACCTAAAACAACAGCTAGGACAATGTGGATTACAACAGAGATTATGTAGGATTTTTTCCAGGAAATATATTGTTCCATGTGTCATCCTTTCTAGCTAGCAGCAATTGAGAACTTCTTAACCCCAATCGTTTTTAGCATATCCATAATGGCAACCACGAATCCATGTTGCGTATTTTTATCTGCTTGTAATAGTACCGCTGTATTTGGATTTTCTCCAATTTTGCTTGTAATATAGTTACGAGCTTCATCGATACTATATGGTTTAGAGTCAATCAAGATATGTCCTTCTTTATCCAATGTAAGAATGATAGGACTTTGTTTGACTTGTGTTGCTGATTGTGCTTGCGGTAATTGTACACCCAAGGACTTTTGTGCCACCGTTTCAATACTGTTCATCATGAAGAAAACCAGTAAGAAGAAAATGATATCGATCATTGGCACAATCATGAACTCAGGTTTCATTTTTAATCGACTATTTTGAAACATGAGAATCACTCCATTGTTCTTTCATACCATTTAATAACACTACAGATAAAGTTTCTGTATCATTGATAATTGCATCCATACGATGACTGAAGTATGTGTACACACAGAATGATAAGATAGCCACTAACAAACCAGTTGCTGTGGCAATCAAGGCTTCACCAACGCCGCCAGAAATAGCGGATGCACCAGCACCATTATCCAATACACTGAACGTGCCAATCATACCAGATACTGTACCTAATAAACCTAATAATGGAGAAATTGTTACGATAGCGCTTAAGTAGTCCAAATGAATTTTTAAATGAGAGGCTTCAATCATCATTTGTTCGGAAAACGCATTTTTCATACTTGTTTCGTTTTTGGAGTATGTTAATCCTGCATTCAAGATACGACCAGTTGCCGTTTGATTTGCCTCACATAACTCTTTCGCTTTCTTCCAATCATTATCTTTTATTGCAAAATACACATCATGACTAAATTCCTTTAGCAATGCAGTATTAGCTTTGAAATACGTATAACGCTCAATTCCAATTGCGATCACAATGATTGACAAAATAACCAATGGATACATTACTAATCCACCGCTGTTAAATAAATGTACAATGTATAAAAGGCTGTCCATATTATTACCTCCATTAAAAAAATATGATAATTTTTATCAGCTTATACTTATAATATCAAATTTAATAATTTCAAATCTACTCTAAATAGCTTCTACTTAATCCATTCCGACATTTTATTTATTTTCCTATATTCACTAGGTTTATGTCCCATAATAACCCGAAATGCTTCTGCAAACTTACTAGCATTTTCATAGCCATATCGGTTAGCTATGCTGAGAATACTATCATCTGTATTAGTTAAATCCTTTGCCGCCTCCTTTATCCGCATGTGCTTAATATATTGATGAATGCTACTACCATAAATCCCTTTGAAACATTTTTTCAATGCTGTCGGTGCTAATCCATATGTTTTTGCCAACTCTTCAATAGTCGGTTTTTTGTGCAAATTTTTCATCAAAAATTCGTGCATACGTTTCACACTTTCCACATGTTTTCGTTCAAAATATGGCATACAGCAATCATTATCTGATGCGATGGTACTTAATAACAATATGATTTCCATACATTTCAATTGAAATAACTGTGGCATCACTTCATCGGGAAGATCATATAAACTTTTAAAAATGTCACTAAGTTTAGATTCTCTACGACATACAAACCCAAATTCAAAATCCTGACAAAAGCGATTACATATGTCACGAAGATCAATCCGATCATGTCCTACGAACTTATTCACCATCTCTTGGGCCTTGGGGATATAAATAGATAAATTGATACCTTTATAATAAGAGGTAGGAAACTTTGTAGAGTGCACATAGCTAGGTGACTCTTTCCACCCTACAGAAATATCGTTTTCATCCATATATAATACTTTTCCATTATCAAAGGCGCACTCAATACGCCCTTCTTTGCAATAATGGATTTCAAACATACCATCTAAGGGTTTTGCACGGTGACGGATTTCTTTCATGGTCACCTCTTGGAACGTCAATTCTACTCCACCGAATACAGGATAACTATACATCTTGGCCTTACCTCGAGGCGTATTCATCTCATAAATGGTGCCATGTTCCACCTCTGTACTAGATAGCAAATCTAAATCCATCACCTTTGGTTTAAACTTTTCTACAGCATGTATACTATTTTGATTCATATTTTCTCCTCTAAAAAAGCCCATTTGCTGTCTCATACGACTAACAAATGGGCCTCTTTTGCCGAATTACATCGCCTACTTTAATCTGAGTATCATTTCTAACACTCATTATATTTATAAATAGCAATGATTGTCAATATAAACTTTGTCTATCTAGATTATTTTAAATTAAACAGTGAAATTTCAATTTGCATAGTTTCGCATATTAATAGGAATAATTGTTCATATAAAATAATTTATATTTAGTTTAATTCAAGATATCTTTTTAGATTATTTATATAAAAACTTGATTATTTTCCCAAAATTTTATTCACTAAATTAGTAATATACTGCGATGTCTTACCATCTGTATTCTCATGTTCCGAAATTTGTGGAATCAACAAAAATCTAACAGGCAAATTCGACGCCCCTGGTGACATGTATTCTAATAGTAAATCTTCTGGTCTATCAAATACATCTAATAGCTGTGTGTCATAAATAGTTTCATGTCCCAAATACGGACCTTTTACAGGCACATCATAGGTGCGTACACCTTTAGAAGATGTAATCCTGAATGTGCCACTAAAAGCACCACCTAATGGATTAAAATACAAGGCATAGGGAGTATTTCCTTCTGTGTGTAACACATATACATTAGAAATACCATAATTTCCTTTGTTTTTTACCGACTTATTATTACTAGTCTCGTCAACACCACTAATAAAGGCATCTTCTCGATCATTGGCAATTTCAAAACTAGCTGGGCCTGCTTCACTATTAAACTGCGGTTCCACCACATGGAATCGACGCATTCCTTCATAGGTACCACGCAACTCTACTTCATCTATAGGATGAATTGGTAATAAAGGCAAGCCATATGTAACGGTTGACTTAGGTTCCATCACCGCCACAGATGCATATACTGGTTCCGTAGTAGAAACATCGATAATACCACTGAATAAATCATCTTTTTTTATAAGAACTTTTTCCAACTCAGTAAAAATAGGGCGCACTTCCCCAGGGCGTAATACAAATTCTGTACCACTAGTATTGTGTGATACTAATGAAATAGTTCTTGATGTAGTATCCTTTTTAATTGCCTCTTCAATTTTTTTTGCCTTTAATTTCTTCGATTGTGCAAGACTCTCTTTTTCTTTTTTAATTTCTTGTTGTAATCCTTTAGAACGAACAGGAATCGTTACACCTTCATTCGCCCAAGCACCTAAATCTAATGCAGTACTATTCACTTCTTTTTTCGAAAGCTCTCGTCCCACTTTAAAATAGTCAGGACTTGGTTTCGCATAGATAGCTCGTTCAATCTCTACAAATGCTGGAGCATTTCCTTTATTTTCCAATAAAATACCTACTTTCATAGGTTCTGTTCGTTCGTTCACATGATAAAAGTAAATACGACTTTTCCCATGAAGTGTACCTGCCCCTACAATCCCAGGCTCTTTCACATATTCTGGGCTATCGGACAATAATAAAGTATCTATCTCTTTAACAGTTTTTACCTCTAAGGGTGTAAATGTATACTCATCAATATTTACCGTTCTCGGTGCTTGTCCATACGTAGTGCCTAGCCCAAGTACTGTTAAAATGCTCCCTAATAACCATTGTTTCCATTGTATTCGATTCATTAATTTCATACTACCTCTATTCTATCGTAAGTCCCTCTGGCTCCCACTGTAAGGCGAGGGCTTCTAATTTACGCAAACGATGTCCAATACCAGATTTTGTCAATTCTCGCTTGTACTTTGTTTCATAGGCATCTACCAATTCTTGCAAACTACCATCCGGAAATTCCTGACGTAATATAGCTGCCTCATAAAGACGAACTGGCAAGGAGTCGAGACCTTGATGCTTATCAATAATACGTATCGCATCTAATTGACGCACTGCTGCATTCACCGTTTTTTGTAAATTTGCTGTTTCACAGTTTACTTGACGATTAATGGTGTTACGTACATCTTTCATAATTCGTACATTTTCAAAATTCATCAGGGCTGATTGAGCTCCCATAATTTGTAAACAAGAGGTCACCGCATCCCCTTCTTTTAAATACACTACAAACTCCTCTTTGCGCTCTACCTTTCGAGCATGCAATCGGAACATCTTTAAGACACGAATAATTTGATCTGCAAAGTCTTCCTTTGTAGTCATAAACTCTAAATGATAGTCACTTTGTGGCTTATTCACAGATCCGCATCCCAAAAAAGCTCCCCGCAAAAAAGCTCGACGTGATTCCATGTCTTTTAACCATTCATCTGGAATCATAGCATCCACAGGCCATAATTGTAACTCCTCTAGAGCAAGACGACTCTGTTCTGTAGGCTCTACCGTCAACGTATACATGTTCTTTTTGCGTAGGTTTAGCCCTTTACGCACTAGCACAGAAGTAGGCAAATCATACTGTTCTTTAATAATTCCTAGCACTCGTCTAGCTACTGCATTATTGGCCGTCACCAAACGTACCCCTACGCGTCCTTGCATACCTAGTAAAATGGACCCACCCATCCGTAATAAACAAGAGGCCTCTACCTTGGATGCCCACGCATCTTCTGTTTTAAATTGGCACAATTCATTTTTTACATCTTCTGCAAATGACATAGCCTCTCCTTTACTATTTCTACTAGAAAATAGAGCCTTTAGAGGCTCTACTTTCATACTTAATGATCTTCTCGCTGTAAGTAATATTCTAAAATGTGCGGTTCAATATCCGTCTGCAAAGCATAGACAACATCCATGACCACTTTCGCTAACCGATCAGAATTGTGGACCGCTTTATCTTGACTATCTACAAGATTTGCACGAACTGTCCGAATCCCCATCGATTGCAACACGTCCATATCTACGTCTACTGGTTCTTGCCCCGCTTGTTTATAGTGTTCTAATGTGGCATCTTGGATTCTGTTATCATTCACAAGAACTGTATCGATAATTCCCACCTCACTATGTGCTTCAATGGCTTTCACATGGTCAGACACAGTATACCCATCTGTTTCACCTGGCTGCGTCATCACATTGCAAATATAAATCTTAGCCGCTTTAGAGTTAGCAATGTGATCCGCTACCTTATCAATTAATAGGTTCGGCATTACCGAAGTATATAAACTGCCCGGGCCTAAAATGATGGCATCGGCTTCATCAATAGCTTGCAAGGCAGCTCCTACAGGAGATGGTCTATGTGGCTCAGTATAGACCTTCGCAATTGGCTTACCCGCATTAGGGATATTACTTTCCCCTTCTACGATGGTACCATCCGTCAATTTAGCAATCAGTTTGATTTCTTCTGTAGATGATGGAATAACACGTCCCCGAACTCGCAAGATCTTGCTAGAGGCTTCTAAGGCTTTTTCCACATCATCTTTCAGCACTTGAGTCATTGCTGTTAAGAATAAATTCCCAAAACTATGGCCCGATAATTCTGCTCCTTTAGTAAATCGATACTGGAATAGTTCTTCCATAAGTCCTTCTTTTTCCGCTAATGCTACTAAACAGTTGCGTAAATCTCCAGGAGCAATCATTTGAAAATCTTCTCGTAACCGACCAGAAGAACCTCCATCGTCTGCTACTGTAACAATAGCGGTTAAATTCGTGGTTTTACTTTTTAGCCCTCGCAATAGCATAGACAATCCTGTACCACCACCAATCACTACGATTTTTGGTCCTTGTCCTAAGCGAATTTTTTCAAAAATATAATCACTCACACCATCTTCTGTATTAGGCAAAATCGCATTCACAATGGTCTGAATGAGCTTACGTATCCCCCACAACATAGCTACCATACCCGCCACAATACCTGCTAAACCAAGACTGGCTATGACCGTATAGTTATAGGAGCCTGTAAGATGGAATAAAAATTCTAAGAAAATATCTTCAAAGTTGCTAATCCACTGGTAGTTCATCATCATAAGGACACCCACTACCAGCCAAATCGTGCCTAAAGAAAATAGGAATAGCCACCGCTTAATATTAATGCCTGGCGCAAACCAGCGCATCCAATTATTATATTTCATAGGCTTGAGAGACGAAGGAATCGTCCCACTCCTTTCTTTATAGATCTAATCTAGAACGTGGATTCACATCTTCTTCTACATGATTACGCATCATATCACGATGTTCCACAGAAACATTACAGCCTTTTTCTTTCAAATGTGCATATAATGCCTCTGCCATTGCTACGCTACGATGCATACCGCCTGTACAGCCTACAGCTACCACAAATTGGCTTTTTCCCTCTTGTTCATAGTTTGGCACAAGGAAATCTAGTGTAGTAAAGAAATGCTTTTTAAATTCATCAGTCACTTCAAAGGAGTGAATATACTCTTTTACCACTGGTACGCGCCCCGATTTATGACGATATTCAGGAATGTAATACGGATTCGGCAAGAATCGCACATCCCATACCATATCCGCATCATTAGGCATACCAAATTTAAAACCAAAACTTACCACTGTAATAGCCATGCCATCTGTTTGTTCTTTCACGTGGCTAAAAGTACGGCGCATAAATGATTTCAAGGCAGATGTTTTCATATTTGTGGTGTCGATAATATGATCCGCTTTGCTACGTACATCCGCCAAAAGTGCCCGTTCTTGTGACAGCCCTGTACTAATACGACCTGATGGTGCCAAGGGGTGACTACGACGTGTTTCTTTATACCGGCGAATCAAAGTATCATCGCTAGCTTCCATGAACACAATTTCATAAGGCACACTCATAGCCGTCAAATCATCTAAGGCACTATTTAAATCATCAAAAAATTCACGACTGCGGATATCTACCACTAAGGCTACTCGACTCACTTTAGTGCCTGCACTTTGACGACAAATTTCACTAAACTTAGGAATCAACACAGGAGGAATATTGTCGATACAGAAATATCCCATATCTTCCAAAACTTGCATCACTTGTGTTTTACCTGCTCCGGACATACCGGTCACAATGATTAAACGAAACCCTTCCATGAGGCCCTCCTACAAAATTTTATAATACATTCGCTTCAATCCATTTAGCGACGCCATCTTTTTCATTTGTGTCGCATACTTCTTTGGCAATTGTCTTCACATGTTCCTCTGCATTTCCTACTGCCACAGAATGGCCTGTTACTTGTAACATAGAAATATCATTTTCTGAATTACCAAAGGATACCATATCTTCTAAACCGATGCCCAATCGCTCGCCCATGAAAGCCAAAGCTTCCCCTTTGGACACGTGAGGTGCCACGATTTCTAGGAAATTCACTTTGGATCGAACTAACTCAACCATGTGGCCAACTTCTTTGGAAAGTATAGCAATCACCTCTGTCATACGTTCAGGCTCTTCCACCACTAATAGTTTGTTCGTTCCCTTTTGAGGGGCATAGATAGCATCTCCTACGTACACAGCCTTGGCACCTGTAATCTCTTCATAGAGACGAGAAAACTCTGTTTCACTGTGTACTAATAATTCATCATCAATATAGGACTGAATATAGATATTATGCTCTTTCGTGATGGCTAATACTTTGCGCGCTACCTCCGGTGGTATAGCTCGTTCCCAAATGAGTTCTTTACTTTCTACACGTTGGATGACACCGCCAGAATACAGTACCATCGGTACATCACCTAAGCCTAAGCGATGTGCTACAGGATATGCCGTTTGGTACATTCGACCTGTAGCAATGAGTACCTCAATTCCCTTGTCCTGTGCTTTTTTTAGCACTGCTTTTGTATAATCAGACACGGTATTATCATCACGTAACAGCGTATCATCTAAGTCTATAGCTAACAATTTCATGATATCACTCCTTTATCATATCTTTCATTATACCATATAACCACACATAACTACTGCATAAGTATCACTAAGATACAAACAGTTCTATCTAACATGATACAAAAGATGACACAACCATAGATGTTAGCTACGACTCTTAGATGTGCAGCTACTACATTGACGAAGACCCTAAAAAATCGCGACAGATTATACAATCTAGCATAGTACTAGTATGCAAACCTGTCGCAATTGTATTTCTTTATAGTTTAATGCCCTATTGATGTATTAAGAAAACAGATGATCTATGCCATCCATATCTAGAATAGTACCAATCGTAAATGGTCCAAAGATACCAAAACGAGCACTTACTTCATCAAATCGCATTTCATTGACGATTTTTTTAAACTGAATTGGATCATCACTCATCAATGTAATACCCCATTCCCAATCATCCATGCCAAAAGCACCCGTCGTAAACTCTTTGATAGTGTCCTCATATTTTTTACCAATTTGACCATGAGAACGCATCATACTACCACGACTTTGACGATCTAGCATATACCAATTATCTGTTAAATTACGTTGCTTAGCCATAGGGTAAAAACACATGCAAGCCAATCTAGGAATTTTAGGGTATAACCGGGCTTGCACTTTTGGATGGTCCTTCGGAGATTTCACATAATTGCTTACTTCAATAACAGATACGAAAGAAGATTCTGGCTGTAATACACTAAAGATTGGTAATTTTTTTAGTGTCAATTCTACTTCGTTCAACTCTTGCAAACTTGGTTGCAAGAACCAAAACATAATATCTCCCTTGTGACCATTGATTTGGTACATAGCATAGCTACTTGTATGGGCCTCATGAGCTGCTTCTAAATTTCCAATAAACGCCTTGAAAGATTGCAATGCTTCACTTTGTTGCTCACCGGACCAGCTTCTCCATTTTTCAAAATTAATGGAATAATTAGCGTGTAAGCTAAACCAACCTTCGTACGTTTCAGGCACTTTTTCTAGTCCTGTAGTATGTCCATGCATAGGTATTGCGCCTGCATGAACAGATTCTGTATGTGTATCCATAGGAACTACCTCCTTAGTTTCTTCTTTCCATACTGTTACCAATTCATAGGCTTGTTTGATGCCATCTGGCATGCCGACCCCTTTAAATGGAGTTCCAATTAATGCCAATCCTGGATAGTGTTCTTGGACATGGCCCATGAGGGTTGCCACTCGGTCTTTATGTCCCACTTCGTATTGGGGCATACTTTTTTGTAACCGTACCACTTCCATCCATTCTGGATTTCCTGTAAACTTCAATATATTTCGTATTTCTGAAAGCGCCAATTCACACAGTTCTTCTTCACTGTGCGTATCTACCGTAGAGTCTGTAGGTTTCCCTAAAAAGACGCGTAGTACCACCTTGTCTTGTGGTGTCGTTTGTGGCCACTTACTAGAAATGTAAGTACATGCCGTCAATGGCGTCTCTGTGCTGCGAGTAATCACAAAGCCTGTGCCTTGCAATGGTTTTGTAAACGCTGACTTCGGCAAACTCATAATGACAATGGCACAAGAAGATTGTTCCATATGCCGCAAGTCTTCAAATTTTTCATCTCCCAAAAAAAATTTTTCATAGGCTTTAGGTGGCGTAGTAATCACAAGACGGTCATAGGAGTCTGTACCGTTTTGTGTTTGCACTGTATAGAGCTTATCTGTGTATGATGCCTCTAGCACCTCAGTCGATGTGTGCAAAGAAACGTTCTTTGGCATTTGTTCCACAAGAGCATCTACTAATGATTCTAAACCTCCCGTTAATTGGGCAAATTGTCCTTCGGTAGCCGCCCCAGATTGTTTGCGCATACCTTGCATAGCCATCATACCTTTGACCAAGTTTCCATGCTTTTGTTCTAATTGACGAAATTCTGGAAAGGTTCCCAGTAAACTTAAGCGTTTTAAGTCTCCACCGTAGATACCAGATAAGAGAGGTTCAATTAATAAATTGACTAGTTCATCCCCTAAATGATACCGGAAAAAGGCATCGATACTCATATCTTCATTTCCTGGATATGGTTTCTTAAAAATATCTAATCCAGCTCGTAATTTACCAAACCAACTTAATAAGCTAGACATAGCAAAAGGAAGAAATTCTGTAGGGATGCCAATGATGGATCCTCCAGGGATAGGCTTCATTTGACCTTGATGATAAATATAGGATTCTCCCGTAGCATTACGTACCAAGGTATCACCTAATCCCAATTCCTGTACCAAATCTGTCATAGATGTTTTTCTGGCTAAATACGAATCAGGCCCCACTTCTACCACATAGCCATCGCGACGTTTTGTTTGTACCTTTCCACCCCAACGATTCGAAGATTCTAGGACATGAATGTCCCAGTTAGGAAATGCTTTGCCCATATAATACGCTGCAGATAAGCCCGTTAGACCACCACCAATAATTGCTACTTTCATATTATCCCTCCTTCAAGAGAGCTGTTAATACACCATGCGCCATGGCTTTCACAAAGAGAGTGTCACGATCTGGCATAGGCACTCGCACATAAGATATACCTAAGTGATCACATTGTTCACGACGTTCCACATCTAAATCATAAGATACTTCCATATGAGTGCAAGTAAAGCCGATAGGCATATATACCACATGGGTATGCCCTTCTGCGCCCGCTTGTTCCGTAACCATTTCTACCGTAGGTGTTAGCCATTCCCCACGAGTGCCTGCACTTTGCCAAGCTAGGGTAGCATTGGGCAACACCAATTGATCTGCTATAGATTGCATCACCCGTTGTAAGCTATGCACATATCCATCATAGGAAATTCCTTGCATCAGTGGCACACTATGTCCAGTAAAGACATACAGCGGTTTCGCCGTAATAGGCAATGTACGCATAGTCTTCTGTACTCGGTCTGTCCAAGATTGCACTAATGTCGGTATATCTGCCCAATGTTGTACTACCTTCCATCGGTCATTCATAAACGGTTTCAGTGGCTCTAGATAGGATGCATTTAATATGTCTGTTCCATAAGGATTCATCATAAGTACCACTACTGTATCATAGTGGCCCAATTCCTTCGCTACATCCCCGATGAGTGGTTCTATATATTTATGTGCTTGTACCACCGTTACCTTTGCAAAGGGTAGTTCGTTTTGTAACTCTTCTTGTAACCGCTCTACTTGCCATGCGGTAGACTCCATTAACTGAGATTGTCCACCAATGCGTTCATACTTATGTCGCAATCCTTGTAATTCTTTGTCACTTGGCCCGTGACCTCTCCGTATGCGGGTATAATATGTTTTCACATCTTCTAAGGAGCGGGGAGAGCCATAATCTAATACCAATACACAAACTTGTTGTATCTCTTTATCCTCTGTCATGTACATACTCCACTATGTTTCGCAATACTTTAGGATTCGCATCTGGCACAACACCGTGGCCTAAATTAAAAATATGCTTTCCATGAGCAGCACCTTCTGCCAAAATACGATCAATTTCACCTTGAATTGTCTTCCAATCTGCAAATAAATAGGCAGGGTCCAAATTCCCTTGTAATGTTTGCTTGATGCCCATCGCACTTGCTTCTGCAATGGAGCATCTCCAATCGCAACCGATTACATCTAATGGTAATTCTTTCCACACTGGGAATAAATGCTTAGTACCTACGCCGAACATAGTGATAGGAATATGAGGATATCGTTCTTTAATAGTCCCAATAATATGTTTCATATACGGAAATACACCATTTTCATATTGTTCCATGGAAAGGGCTCCAATCCATGAATCAAAAATTTGAATTGCATTCACACCCGCCTGAATTTGACCTTCCATATAAGTAATGGACATAGTAGTCAATCGCTCCATCAAAGCATGCCAAATCTCAGGGGTTGCCACTAAACATTGACGAGTTTTCTGGTAATTCTTAGAAGGGCCACCTTCAATCATATAGCTAGCCAATGTGAAAGGAGCTCCTGCAAAGCCAATTAAGGGAACTGTAAGCATTTCTTTCGTCAACATTTGGATCGTTTTCACCATAAAGTCCAATGATTCTTCTACCACAATATCCCGTAGCTTTTCCACATCATCTTTGGACCGAATGGGATTAGAAATCACTGGCCCTATACCAGATTTTATGTTCACATCTACGCCCATAGGCACCAAAGGAGTCATAATATCTTTGTACAAAATAGCCGCATCCACATCATACTCATGAACGGGAAGAGCTGTTACTTTTGCACATAATTCCGGTTGATGAGTAATCTCAAATAGGCTATATCGCTCTTTAATCTTGCGATACGCCGCTTGACTTCGCCCCGCTTGACGCATAAACCAAACCGGTCTGCGGGACACTGACTCACCTGCAATCATTTGCAAATAATCCTGTCGTTTTTCCATATATAATTACACCTTACCTTTTACCAAACCAAACTTGGATTCTATACTCTATTGTAGCATATAGCGCATGTATTTACCTATATATTCTATCACTAGTTATATGCTCTATATTGAGAAATATTTATAAGTTCTGCTCCTAACATATGAGCAATTTCTTTGGCACGGTTCATACGTACAAAACTGGTGTCTGTATCGATAACCGTCGTTTGTATTCCCTGATTCGCAAGCCATCTACCGATGTCGTCTAGTCCCTGCAGTGCTTGTGAGGTGACCTTCCCATCTGTAATAATTACAACCTTTGCCTGTACATGCCCCATTTGAGACATGTCATTGCCTATCTGTTTGACCGCTTCCTCAATACCTTTTACAAAGGGCGTTATGCCCCCAATACGAGCTTCTCCCAATGCTTTGGGGATGGTCTCAATTCGCTGTGTCAGCGGCACCACACATTGCGCCCCATGCTTTTGAAAGGTGATGAGCGATACATACTGTCGTTTTACATACATCATCTGTACCAATTGCGAAAGTAACTTCTCTGCCCCCTGTAATCGTTGTCTCTGCCCCATAGATCCACTTGTATCAACTACTAAATAGATGGCTTCTTTTGGTATTTCCTGATACATAGCATATCTGATATCTTCTATAGTTAGCCGAATCGGTACTTTCCGACTGCGTACAATCCCTTGTACTATCGTTGGTATCCATGCAATGGTTCTCCCCATAGTTCCTTGACGATGTACCTTAGGGCCTCGACCGTCATCACTGATGTCTATGTGTTTCTTTGCCAGCCCAGATTGCAACATCCCATATAAATGTAACACCTGCGTTTCCACTGCTTCTGAAAGTGCAAAGGACTCCTCTACCTTACCTCTATTGGGCTTACGTTGACCTTGTCCGTTAGTATCTGTTTCTTCCTCTGTTCCATCATGACTAGTGTCAAGTTCCACTTCTGTCTGATCTAGTTCCAGAGTGGTTTCCTCTTTTGATTGTCCATCATGAGCTTCATCGCTATCTGTCATCATCCCCTGAGGCCCCTTCCCTATTGTCTCATCACGGTCCTTTTCCCTATCCATACCTTGTGAGCTATTGTCCTCTTGTTCTCGGTTTGAACTGACCTCTTTCGTTTTCTCTTGTTCCCTTCTTGCCTCATTGGATGGCATTCGGTCAGATGAATCCTGTGCCTCTCTATCTTGCTGTATCCGAGGGTTCACTAGGTTCTTCATTTTCTGTGGTAATGTCCATGGAAGTACTGTTTCTACATCAGCTGGCTCCACAAATTGATGGCCTTTTTCTCTAGCTAGACCTATGGCCGCTTTTAGTAAAATATATTCCATGCCCATAAAGGAAATGTTGAATCTCTCTACTAAACTGGAAATATATGTATATATGCTATCATGCACGTTTGGGATTCCAGGTGCATCCATTAATTTCCCCTTAGAACAAATCGACTCTTCTCCATGAGTTCCATATACATCTACTGATATTCCCTCCCTGTGGTAACTTTCACAAGTCGTACCGTTCTCATATATATCTGCATGGTCTCTATCTGCTAGGATCCGCACTCTAGTATCCACATCTGGGGATTCTATGGGTATCCACAAATCCATATCATAGACCCATTGCGATAGCCCTTCTGTTCCTGTATAGGTCCCAATGATTTGTAGCGGTCTTCCTGCTTCGTACCGATGATTTTGCTCGTAAAGAATCCGTAACCACATGGACCGGTCAAAGTGATCCAATCCTTCGCAGATAAGCAAGTCATACACGTCCCAAGGATGTGCTTGTTTTACAATTTGAGCTGTTTCTAAGGTCCTTTGTATATCCACTGCTTCCTGCATAGCACTCACATCTGTGTGGGATGTAATCGTCGTATAGGTTCGGCCCCTATCAAGCAATGCTTGTAACAGAGCATACGTTTTTCCCGTTCCCACTTCACCTGAAATCAGTAATGTCCGCAACAAAGGTTCTTGCAAAAAGAGGTGAATGCCTGTATTCAGTTGTACACTCATACCATTCACCTCCTTTAACAAAATCTTTGATGATTCTACTACTTCTGTATCCCTTCATAGGTGGCCCATAGATTCTCTAACATAGTTTCATCAAATTCACGTTGCTCAAAAGGTTTCCGCTTCATCCGATGAGATACCACAAGCGGTGTCAACTGTTTCAGATGATCCATGGTCACATGGGGCTCCCCCTGTAAGGCCGCCAAAGCACGGCTACTATTGAGCAAGGTAATATCTGAACGATGTCCCTCTACGCCTAGGGTAATAGATATATTGGCAATCAATTCTAATAGATTTGCATCTACCCCAATGGTAGGCAACGCTTTACGCGCTGTTTCAATGGTTTTACGCAACGCTTCATCGTCCTTCCTGTAGGACTCAATAAATGCTTGTGGTGTATCTTCAAAAGCCAATCGACGACGCAATACTTCCATCCGCAATGCTACATCTGTTTCTGCTTTCACAGTCACCGATAGACCAAAGCGATCCAACAATTGCGGACGAATAGCCCCCTCTTCGGGGTTCATGGTGCCCACCAAAATAAATCGTGATGGATGACTATGGCTAATGCCCTCACGTTCAACCCGATTCACACCCATCGCCGCCACATCTAGCAATGTATCCACTAAGTAGTCCTCTAGTAAATTGACTTCATCCACATAGAGAATATTTTCGTGAGCCTCAAATAAAATGCCTGGAGAAAACTTTTGCTTCCCCTCTTGCAGCATCCGCTCAATATCCAAAGTTCCCACCAATCTGTCTTCCGTGCAATGCAATGGAAGGTCAACCACTTTCATCGGTGTGCCATCACGATGCATCGGCAGCACCTTGGCTAAGCTTCGTACCGCCGTCGATTTTGCCGTTCCCTTATCACCCTGTATCAATACACCACCTACCCGTGGGTCTACCGCATTGAGGAGTAAGGCCAATTTCATTTGATCTTGTCCTACTAAGGCTGTAAAAGGATATATAGTACTCATGTTAGTCTCCTTACGTTTCATCATAATACCCCTCTAGATCATCTTCCAAGGACATTGCCACATCGCGCAATCCTTCTATACGTTCCGCACTGGTCTTCCAAAGTCCTCGTTGTTCTGCTTCTAATAAAGTAGTACAAATGGCCCCTAATGCCCAAGGATTGACTTGGCGCATCCAGTCCTGTACGTCCTGATTCATGACATACTCGTCTGTATAGGCATCATACATCCAATCTTGAATCATATCACTAGTGGCGTCCCATTCATAGGTATGTTGTACATAGGAAGCCATATCCGCTGCCCCCTTGTAGCCGTGTTTCATCATGCCCTCTATAAAAATAGGGTTCATTGGTTCACTACGGAACTGACGCTGAATTTCATCTTCTAAGGAACGCACCAAAATATCTTTACGATACGTGGTATCTCCTATAAATGATTTCGGCTTAATACCTTTCACCGCCTCCACAGCAGCGATCATCCCACCATGATAGGCATTGAAATCATCTGTACTTAACAAACTCACCTCTCGGTTATCTTCATTTTTCACAGTCACTTCGATGGAACCTAATCGCTTGCGAAACTGTTGATGGCTTGGAATAATTTCCCCTTGCTCATCATATCCATAGCCACCCCAGGTGACATAGGCATTGGCTAAATCTTCACGAGTAGACCAGTTGCTTTGTTCTAGAATTTGATTCACTCCTGCCCCATAGGCACCTGGTGCATCCCCAAAGACACGAATCGTAGTAGCCTTGATAGCTTCTTCATAGTCCATACCGTCTTCTACTAATGCAGCTGTATCCAGGTCTATATGTTTTTTTACGTAATTCACACTATGATCTTCATCAAGGGCGTTTATCATTTGCACCGCTTTTGCAATCCACATGACACCGGAAGGCATCATATCTCGGAATAGTCCACTAATACGGCTTGTTACATCGATGCGTGGTCGCCCTAATTCCTCGAGAGGTATAACTTCTAAATCGGACACACGACTTCCTGTATAAACTGGTCGTACACCCAATAAATAGAATACTTCACCAATACATTGTCCATGAGTGCGTTGCGTGTTGTCTGCCCACAAGACAATACCGATTTCCTCTGGATATCGCTGTTCTTCTCGAATATATTCATTGAGCAATGCATCGCCTAGTTCACAACCGATGGCATAGGCAGGCACGGTCGGCAAGGTCCGTTCATCAACGCCATAAAAATTGCGCCCCATCGGTAGCACCCCGATACCACCATTAGTAACAGCCCCACCGATATTAGGTGGAATATAGTTTCCTTCTAAACCTCGTAATAATTGGCACATTTCTTCTGTGGTTTGGCGCAACCCTGCGAGGTAAGTTTCACACAGCGTTTCTTTCTGTGCATCATCTGGCACACCATGCATGTCTATGAAAGCATCTATATACCCAGCTTCTTCCTCTGTAGTTGGATTTTGCCCTAAAATATGCAAGCCACAACGAATATGACGATGTTGGATGTCCATCAAATAGTTATGAATATCCCCTAACAGTTCTTCTACCTCGTCTACATGAATGGAGTCAGCTAAGGCACGCCACTCTTCTTCACTGACAGATCTATCTGCCACAAAGTGTGCCTGACCGCCCTCTTGATACCAGTCGAAGGGTTCGCACAAGTGCTCTAAATGACACTCTTTCACGGATGATAATATATACCCTAGTACCACTTGCTCTTGGTTTGTTTCCTGCGCTTTCATATGGTCATATTCGTCCAAATACCGTCCTAGCGTTTCATAGTCACCATACAAACCGGAACGCTTCATAGGTGGCGATAAATAGCTAAGTAAAACAGCATGGCTACGCCGTTTTGCTTGAATGCCTTCACCAACGATGGTTGTCCAGTACGGATAGAGATTAGGTATATCTTCGATACCTAACTGAGGGTAACAATAGGAACTTAAAGCCGTTCCCTTACCGGGCAACCATTCTAAGTTACCATGTGTCCCCATATGAATCGCCACATCGGCTTGAAATACAGTACGCACCCAATGATATACTCCCTCATAGTGATGCGTAGGCGGAATATCCGGCGAATGGTACAAAGCATCTGGATTATCACTAAATCCACGTGGCGGTTGTACTAATACCCACACATTGCCAAAGGGCACTCCTGGAATAATGAGTTCCTCATCTTCTACAAAAATCTCTCCTATAGGCTGTCCCCAATGTTGTAGTAGTGATTCTTGGGTAGCACTATCCAGCTTTGAAAACCACGTCCTATACACTTCTTTCGGTAGTTTCGGGGCTTTCTCTACGGCTGAATCGGTCAAGCAATCTACATCATTCGTAGCATGTTTGGTCAGTATCATCATTAGATCTTCACTCGTTTGAGGGATACCATCTACTGTATATCCGTTCTGTTGTAATTCTTGCAACAACCGTAGTACAGATTCTGGCGTATCTAGCCCACAGGCATTGCCAATATGTGAATTTTTGGGAGGATAATTATGAAGGAATAGAGCAATCTTTACTTCTGACCTATGTTTCTGTTGCAATGCAATCCATCGTTTGGCTTGGTCTACTAACTTTTGAATCCCTTCAGGATATGGTTTGAAATAGTAGCCTCTTTCCTCTGAGTACGTTCTGGTCCCTACAATATGACCGTTTAAAATGCCATCTATTTCCGGCAATGACAAGGAAAAGGATATATCCATAGGCTCTAACCCTTGTGAACGTGTTTGCCAGCTTTCAAGAGTAGTATAGGTAACAAAGCCCTGCACGATAGGGATTCCTAAATCCGTCATTTCATCACGACTCGCCCCCTGCAAGCCAATGATGGAGAACTTGCATGTATTAATGATGAGAGATATTTTCTCTTTCACTTGATGATCAAACAACATGTGCCAACAATCGTACCACCGCAATTGTCCACCAGATTTACTGCTGTATTGACCAAATACTAATACCGGCGATAACCCTTGTTCTAATGCACGATCATACAGTGCATAGGGATAGTCTAATTGACCTTGCACCCATTCATCTCGATAGAAGAAAATGCCTACCACTGGACCATCATGATCATAGTCCTTACGATATGCCTCATAGGATGGATACACTTCCCCTTGTCTGCCTAAAATACCTTGGTATGGTAGTTCTTTCACCGGTTCCACTGGCCCTGTATAACCTTGTAAGGATAGCATATATTGGCACAGTCCATAAAAGTTTTCTGTTCCTCCTTGATGTAAATAAGCTTGAATTTGGCCGATGTCTTCATCTGCAATACCATATCGCTGTACATCCGACGCTGAATCATGGAATAGTAATACATAAGGAACTTGTTTCTGTGTAATATATTTGTGAATCCCTTTTACCAAAGGAGTATCTAAGGTACTGCCTACATGAGTAAATAGTACTATATCCGTACCATCAATCGCCCTCTGAACATCTTCTAACTCTATATTTTCAGATGACAGAAAGACTATGCCCAAGGACATAGTCTCATCTGTATACTTCTGTTCTATTTCTTTAGCCCATTGCCAATGCTTCGTCATAGACGTAATGAGTAATATAGAATGTTTCATATCGTACTCACCACAATACGTAATGCCTTCCCTTTCATCATTACTGCCTCCTATAGTTGATTTTTATTACCAAGTGTATATCCACTGCCCATAGTGAATCACTATGTAGTACATATTAATCAGCATATACTCTCTATACTTAAATAATACTATATTTCGAAGTAATAAGTAAAACATACAAAAAAAGCCGTCACTATTGTGACGGCTTTTACTATGTATAAGACTATCTAATTAGTCAATATGGATACCATGGATTTCTTCAGCTAGACGTTTTAACGCTTCTACTGTACGAACGCCTGGTGTAATTTCAGACAATTTTACGCGGATGAAATGATTTTCTTGTACCGCTTTAATTGTTTGTAATTGAGGGTCAGCTTTAATTTTAGCTACTTTTTCTTGGAAATCATCATCGTTGCGGATGGAATTACCATAGTCAGGAATTATGATGTAATCAGGATTTTGTTGAACTACAGTTTCCCAAGAACCTTTCGCCCAAGTTTTATCTACCCCTAAACCACTCATTACGTTATCAGCACCGATTAAACGCAATACGTTAGTTGTGTAACCTTCGAATACTGTGAAAGGTTGTCCATCTTGGGAGTCATATACGAATACACGTTTATGTGGAAGGTCTTTCAATTTAGCTTGTACTTTTTCTAGCAAAGCACGTTGACCTTTTACCCATTCTTCTGCTTTTGCTTTCACGCCGAAGATTTCACCTAATTTAATCATATCTTTGAAATTAGTTTCTAAGTCAGCTTGTGTAGATAAAGCAGACTCTGGAATCCAAATGTTTACTTTTTGAGCAATCATTTTATCTGCAGGGATACCTTCTTTACTGAAAGAATCTTCCCAACCTGTAGCGAAATCAGGTTTTACAGACATAAACACTTCATAAGAAGGCCATTTTTCAGCTAATACTTTTACTTTGCCATAGGCTTCTTGTAATGGTGGATAGATTTCTTCTTCTTGGAAAGCTGTACCCGCCATTTTATCTTCCAAGCCTAATTGTAACATCATTTCTGTTGTAAACTGAGACATGGATACGGCATGTTTAGGAGATTCTTTCACAGCAAATTCTGTTTGTTTGCCTTCAAATGTTTGATTCCAAGTCACTTCTGTGCCAGTTTTTGCTTGTTCTTTTTCAGAACCACAGCCTGCTACTGCCAAAGCACCACATACTAAAGCTGTTAATACAAAGCCTTTAGATTGTTTCCAATTACTTAACATAATCTTCCCTTTCTTACCTTAATTAGTAATACAAATGATATACGCCCTCTTCCATAGACACATGGAAAGGCACTTCAAAAATAGGCTCCAGCAACTCTGGGGTTAACACCTCTTGTGGGGCCCCCGTTTTTAGCACTTTGCCATCTTTCATCAACACGATGTGATCGCAATAGCGCGCCGCTAGATTTAGGTCATGGAGAACAACAATACTTGTACCCGAAAAGTTTTGCAATTCTTTCATGAGCGCTACCTTGTATTTCATGTCTAGATGATTTGTTGGTTCATCTAACAATAATACCTCTGTTTGTTGTGTCAATGCTTTTGCAATGAACACACGTTGCCGTTCACCACCCGACAAATGTCCCATTTCCTCTTCTGCCAAATGGGATACCCCCACTTGATCCATATAGGACTGGGTAATGGCAACATCTTCCGCTGTATAATTTCCAAAATGACTTTTATAAGGATATCGTCCCATAAGTACAATATCTTTCACTAAAAAATCATCGATCATAGCATCATGCATTTGTGCTAGCACTGCCACCTTCCGTGAAAAGGTAGGGCCATCAATGGTTTGTAAAGGCACACCATCCAATGTAATCGCATCAGTGGGATGCAATTGGCTCAAATGTCCAAGAAGTGTCGATTTACCACAACCATTAGGTCCAATGATAGCCGTCATTTTATGTTTAGGAAAGCTGAGCTTCACATCATCTAAAATTTGTCGTTTTCCATAGGAAAAGGACAAAGAATTTACCTCGTACATAGTCCCTCCTATTGTCTAACCTTGATGACGGTATCTCGTCATAATAATCCAAATAAATAGTGGTGCCCCTAGTAAGGACGTCAATACACCGATAGGAATCTCTTCGGGACTATACATAGCTCGTGAAAGTACATCCGCCCAGATCATCACAATACTACCAATGAGTGGCGCAAAAATCAGTAATCGTCCATGTTTAGGGCCCCCAACCATGCGTGCCAAGTGCGGAATAATAAGGCCCATAAAGCCTACTACACCTACTTTTGCTACTAAGGTAGCGATAGCCACAGAGGATACGATGACCATAGATAATTGCAAGGATTTCACCGATAAGCCCATTTGCTTCGCTTCTTGTTGCCCTAATAAGAGGACGTCAAAATCCTGTTTATACATGTACATATAGAACATCAACAAACCAATGATAATGGCTGTTAATGGTAAGTCTCTCCACTGAATGCCTGCAAAACTACCGAGCAACCAGAACATAGCACTTCGTACTTGTGCTTCGTGCTTCGCTCCATAAATAATCATCATCGTAATGGATGAGAAAATACCTGTCATACCCATACCAATTAAAATTAATTTTACTGGACTTTGGCTACGTCCCACACAGAGTAACACCAACAAGATGGAAATACCTGCTCCCAAAGCCGCAAAGAATGGCACATTATAAGATGCCAAGAATGGTAATCCTCCCATAATGATGGCAAAGACCGCTCCTGTACTAGCACCTGACGAGACACCTAAAACATAAGGATCGGCTAGTGCATTGCGTGTTACTGTTTGCATCAGAACCCCTACTAAAGATAATCCAATCCCTGTCAGTACCGAATACAACAACCGCGGCAAGCGAATATCTTGCACAATGGTGCTCAACATTTTCATCTCATCTGTTGGCACTGGACTGGTAAATGCCTGGTACATATCCCACACCGGTATGAAAGAAGCCCCAAATTGAGGGGCTACTACGAGTGAAATCACCAGTAAGATCAATAATCCTACGATTTTTAATTTCATGTTATACGCCCTTTAACTATACCCAATATACGCTTAGGAGTTTCCCTCACGAAATTCGTGCCTCCTACAGTAAAAAAAGAGCAACCTTTTATGGGCGCTCTTTTGTCTATATATAGTATACTATAATTTTCGATATAGTGTAAAGGTGTTTACTTGATTTTTAACACGTCACAATTCCCATGACATATTACTGTAACATATAATTTCAGTCACATATTATTTCAACAGACCTTTCCCTAACAATATGTGTCGTATCGTCATGATTGGATGTATCCATAACATACGAGGACCACTGTAGCGCATGACTTCTTTAATTCGTTCCCGATAGGTCGGTGCGTAACAATGTGTTTTGCACATGGCGCAAAATGTTTTTTCTTCCATATGCGGGCATCGCTCTACCCTTGCTTCTGCATAATGCATCAATTCTGCACAGCTTTCACAGAGCTCACCGGACTTACGTCGGTGCTGTCCTTTGCAGTAGATTTCTATCATCTTGCGCACCGTTTTTAATTCTTTTAATCGCTTATCTTCGATAGCCTGCTGTTTCTCACGTTCTTTCATCACTAACTCCTCACTATTTAATGCTCAGTATGTCTACAACTATCTATGCCGCACATTTTTGTATGTTTATTCTATCACAGCCATTAACATAGACTCAATGTTTTCTATCACATGCAAAAATCCGCTATCCATAATTTTACTAGGCTCAACTTGTATTTTTTTCATTAGCTTTTATGAAAGTAAAAAGAGGAAAGTGAGTACCTATACTCAACCTTCCTCTATCATATAATCCCTATCTAATATGCCGTATGGAATGTTGCACTCACTATTCCTCTATAGTATAAAGGATATTTATAGTCCCCCTAAAATTTACAGTGTAATCGGCAAGAATGTCATGAATATTGCTATAAATATTGCTGGTAGCAAGTTAGCCACACGAATCTTGTTGGGCCACAATACATTAATTCCCACACAGAAAATTAAGATGGAGCCCACATAGGATAAATTATCAATCGCCTCTGGAGTCATAAGCGGTGCCGCTAAATGAGCTAAACCCGTAATCATCCCTTGGGTAATCCCCACTGGTAAAAAGGAGAACAAAGCCCCTTTTCCCATGGAAGATGCCATGACCATTACAATAATACCATCTAGAATACTTTTGACAACCATCGTACTGTAATCGCCAGTCAAACCATCTTGAATAGAACCGATGACCCCCATAGCTCCTACGGTAAATGTCATGGATGCCGTAATAAAAGCATTGGTAAACTGTGGGTCCCGACTGTTACCTGTTTTCAACTTCAACCATTCTCCAATGGCTGTAATACGACGATCAAAATCAATCAATTCCCCAATAATCGCCCCTAGTACCATAGAGATAATCATCATCATAGGTCCTGTTGTATGCAAACTGTCGCTAACAATAACTAGCATATATTGCATAGTGCCACTCATACCTAATAGAAGGATAATGATCCCACACACCATCATGAGCGTTTCTTTTAAATTTTCTTTCATGCGATGTCGAATAAAGAGTCCTAATAAGCTACCACAAATAATCAACACCACATTAAGGATGGTTCCCATACCATGCATTGGTTGTTCCTCATCTTTCTAAAAAATCACTACACTATCATCCCCATCCACTTCGTGCACACGAACTTGCACCGTTTCCAAGTGGGATGTAGGAATATTTTTCCCTACATAGTCAGCTCGTATAGGTAGTTCCCGATGGCCTCGATCCACTAATACAGCTAATTGGATGGCACTCGGTCTACCTGCATCCATAAGGGCATTCAATGCAGATCGAATCGTACGACCTGTAAATAATACATCATCTACAAGAATCACAATTTTACCCGTCGTATCCATCGTAAACGGAGGCCCTTCCTTCGGTTGATTGCTCCGATCATCTCGATACAAGGAGACATCCATTGTTGCCACAT
The DNA here is from genome assembly GCF_003992195.1 of Veillonella sp. 3627. Lineage (NCBI taxonomy): Bacteria > Bacillati > Bacillota > Negativicutes > Veillonellales > Veillonellaceae > Veillonella > Veillonella sp. 3627. The sequence goes on from NZ_RQVG01000002.1 coordinate 154,102, forward strand.
CTACTTGAATCCCTTCAATGGCTTCAATTTGAGCTTGTAATCGTTTTGCTATATATACACCACGGCACTCAATGCCAATAATTAAAGCATTGGATAATCCTTTATTACGCTCTAAAATTTCGTGCCCGATACGACGAATGGCTCGCATCATACCAGCTTCATCAATTAAGATACGTTCTTCCATAGTATCACTCCTTATCGATTATGCTCTTTCGCATACTCAATACATGCCAAAAAATCTTCCGGCAATGGCGCTTCAAAGTGTAAGGCTTCCCCTGTGATAGGATGTTTCACAGATAATGTTTTAGAATGCAAGGCCTGCCCTACAATAGGAAAATCCATTTTACGGAATCCATAGAACGGATCATTCACCACAGGATGTCCAATATACGCTAAATGTACACGAATTTGGTGAGTTCTTCCCGTTTCTAGTTCGCATTCTATTAATGTGTGCTTGCCATATCGTTCTAGTACACGGAAATGGGTCACTGCGTCTTTACTATTTTCAAAGACCACCGCCATTTTCATACGATCTTTAGGGTGGCGACCAATAGGAGCCTTGATAGTCCCTTTTTCTTCTGCAATATTGCCTTGTACTAATGCATAATAGGTTCTTGTAGCACTATGTTCTTTCACTTGCTCTGCTAAGCCCAAATGGGATTCATCATGTTTGGCTGCCATCATCACACCAGATGTATCCTTGTCTAATCGATGCACAATGCCAGGGCGAATTTCTCCATTGATGCCAGATAAATCTTTACAATGGTATAGCAAAGCATTCACCAGTGTCCCTGAATGATTGCCTACCGCTGGATGTACCACCATACCACGAGCTTTATTAATGACAATCATATGCGAATCTTCAAATAGAATATCCAGTGGAATGTTCTCTGGTTCTACTTCTACTTCGTGCACTTCAGGAATAGTAACGCTGATTTCACTATCCTTTGAAAGTTTCAAATTTGATTTTCCTGTTTTGCCATTCACTTGTACATTTCCCTCTTTCACTAAGGATTGCACATAGCTACGTGACTGACCAAGCTCTCTCGTGAGGTACACATCTAATCGTGTACCCTCATCTTGAGCCTCTACTATATATTGTTTTGTTTCCATTATTTACCTCACTGTTTTTGGCTTTCATAGGACCAAAAATATAGAATCAACAAAGGTACACCAATGCAAATACCAATATCCGCAATATTAAAGATAGGCCATACTCGAAAATCAAAGAAATCCACTACACCACCTAAGTACAAACGATCCCAGGCATTGCCCAAGGCACCACCTAGGAGCGTGCCTGTCCCAATTCGTGCATATAACGGTGCCATAGCTAATTTCTTACGACCTACGTACATAGCGCCTAACAAAAGCACCACTACCAACAACAATATCCATCGTTGGTGCATCAACATACCAAAGGCTGCTCCATGGTTCACAATATAGGTCCAATGAAAAACATCAGGTACAACTGGCACAGATTCACCTAACCGAAAGTGGCTACGTACATACCATTTTGCTACTTGATCCAATAGGAAGGTCAAGATACTTATGATATAGATCATCGTTTACGTCCTCCACGGTCAGCCCATTGTTGTAATAAAGCGCCTAAGTCCTGCTCTTTTTCTTGCCCTTTTCCACGATTGTTTCTATCTCGAATAGGATTACCTGAGCCACTTCTTATATCCTTAACATTGTTAGAGTTTCGACCCTGTTGTCTTTCGCCTTTTGGTTGTTGACCATCCTTACGTGGTGTATCTCGACGGGGATTTCCATCGCCATTGCGTCTATGACCTTGACGGTTTGGATCTTTTGGTTTTTCTCGTTTCATGGATAAACCAATGCGGTTCCGTTTTGCATCGACAGAAATAATCTCTACTTCGATAATATCTCCTACTGCTAATACATCAGATGGATGTTCATGATAGGCACAAAACTCGCTTTTATGCAGCAGTCCATTGATTTTCACACCAAAGTCTACAAAGGCACCAAAGTCCACCACATTATGAACTGTTCCTTTTACCACGGTACCGACTTGAATATCTTCCAAACTCATAATTTGTTTCCGAGTCATCGGTGCTGGTAAATCTTCCCGTGGGTCACGACCTGGTTTTTGCAAGGCTTCTACAATATCTCGCACCGTCGGTACACCTGCATCTAGCTGTTTCGCCAACTCTTCCACATTCACCGTTTGCAGTTTCGCTTTGGCCGTTTCCAGTGTCGCTTTATTACGTAAATCGTCTAAGGACATCCCCAACTGTGTTAGCACTCCTTGGGCAATCTCATAAGACTCTGGATGAACTGGCGTCGCATCTAAAGGGTTCTCCCCTTTACCGATGCGCAAGAAACCGGCACATTGTGTAAAGGCGGCAGGACCTAAACGTGCTACTTTCAACAATTGCTTACGACTAGTAAAAGCACCATGTTCCTTGCGGTAAGCAATAATATTATTCGCCACGGTGCTAGAAATACCAGACACATGCTTCAATATCGCTGGAGACGCTGTATTGAGCTCTACCCCTACATGGTTTACCACCGTTTCTACTACTTGATCTAAGGTGGCGCCCAATTGTTTTTGATTCACATCATGTTGGTATTGACCAACACCGATTGATTTTGGATCAATCTTCACAGATTCCGCCAATGGGTCTTGTACACGGCGCGCAATAGATACGGCACCACGGATAGATACATCTAAATCTGGCAATTCTTCAATAGCTAACTTAGAAGCGGAGTATACAGAGGCACCTGCTTCATTAGTAATAATATAATGACAATCTAAGCCTTCTTCAGCAATCATAGCAGATGTAAATTGCTCTGTTTCATAAGAAGCAGTACCATTGCCGATAGAAATCAAAGTAACACCATATTGACGGATTTTCTTAGCCAATTCTTGTTTGGCACGCTCTGCTTGTTTATCACTCATCGTAAGATAGTAAGCCCCATAATCTAGGACATTACCTTCCCTGTCAATGATGGCCATTTTACAACCTGTACGATATCCTGGGTCTAAGCCCATAATAACATGTCCAGATAAAGGTGCTTGGAGCAACAAATTGCGCAAGTTCGTACCAAATACTTTGATGGCCTGCTCTTCTGCTTGCTCTGTCATTGCATTTCGTGTTTCACGCTCTAACGATGGATACAATAGTCGTTTATATCCATCAGCAATAGCCTCAGCAATATACGAATGCTCTACCCTTGCAGTACCTTGCACAGTGTCTACCATATATTGGATAAATGTTTCATCCGGTACCACAAAGCTAACTTTTAAAGCGCCCAAGCTTTCCCCACGGTTCATCGCTAATACACGATGGGATGGGACTTGGCGAATGGGTTCTTTGTATTCTTCATTGTACTGTAAGAATCCTTGGTTTACTTCTTCTTCGCCTACTAGCTCCGTTTTCATATGACCAGTTTCCCACATAGCTTTACGCAAATATTGGCGAATATCTGCTCGTTCACTCGCTTCTTCTGCTACAATATCCATCGCCCCTTGTAAGGCATCTTCCACAGTAGGCACTTCTTCATTAAGGTACTCTGCTCCCATTTGGCGTAACTCTTCTTCTGTAGCCGTTGTGAACAATGCCTGTGCCAACGGTTCCAAACCACGGTCTCTGGCCATGGACGCACGAGTACGTTTTTTCGGACGGAATGGCAAATACAAGTCTTCTAATTCTTGCAATTTCATCGCTTTCGTAATCGCTGCGGATAGTTCGTCCGTCAATTTGCCTTGTTCTTCAATAGACTTAGTGACTTCTTCTTTTCTTTGTAACAAGTTGCGCAAATATTTCATCCGCTCTTCGATGTCACGCAATTGCTCATCTTTTAACTCACCAGTCACTTCTTTTCGATACCGTGCAATAAATGGTACTGTATTACCCTCATCTAATAAAGTAATGGCTGCTTCTACTTGATGTGGCTTTACCCCTAACTCTTGGGCTATCACTACATGTATTTCCATTCTATTTCCACCTTTCATAGGTTACAAAATCATAAGACAACTCATCTTGCCCTGCGCCGGGTATACGCTCTATCTCCATCCATTCTGGCTTGGTATGCTCAGTAAATGTCACATCCCCTGTGAAAGCTCGGTGTAACTCCGTCACATACAAACGATCTGCATAAGGTGCCATGCTTGCATACACCTGCGCACCGCCAATGCAATACGCTAACTCTATGTCTTGTGCCGCTTGTGCTGCTTCCTCTGGACTATGGAATACTTTCACTCCTTCATAGGGTGGTATGTAATCCAATTGTGATGTAATGACCCAATGTTCACGATTAGGTAACAAAAACGGCAAAGACTCCAATGTCTTCCGTCCCATGATGATGACATGCCCAGTAGTGCGCTGTTTAAAATATGCTAAATCTTCTGGAATGTGCCAAATCAGTTGATTATCCTTGCCTATAACGCCATTCTCAGCCACTGCTACAATCATTGCTAACATAGATAACTCCTTATACAGCTACTGTCATAGATAGTTTCCCTAAATGCTCATAGCCTTCTAGAGTTATATCTTCTGGCGTAAAATCATAGAAATTTTTGATCTCTGGGTTTAATCGTAACACCGGAGCCTCTAAGGCTTCATGTTTACGTTCTAATTGAGTACGTAAAGCTTCTACATGGTTCTCATAAATATGAGCATTATTGATGACATGCGTGAATTGTCCTGCCTGCAATCCAGATACTTGGGCAATCATATGAACCAACGCTGCATACTGTGCTGTATTAAAAGGCACTCCTAATCCCATATCCCCACTGCGCTGGATAAGCATACAATTTAAACGACCATCGGTGACATCCCATAATGTTTCATAGGCACATGGTTGCAACGCCATATCTGGCAAGTCCTCAATATTCCACAAGGTCACAATCATACGACGGCTTTGAGGGTCCTTTTGTAGCATATCCAATAAATTATCTAACTGTTTATATTTGGCAATTTGGTATCCATAAGCCTTACCAATCGTACCATCTTCACGCATCCATTCATCCCAAACTTTTACATTCATGGCCTGCAACTGACGTACATCATTAGATTGCAATTGCCAAATCCAAAGCAATTCTTTAATGGCCGTTTTGAAAGCCACAAATTTCGTGGTTAAAATAGGAAATTCTTCTGCTAAATTGAATTGCATCACTTGATGCGGTAATTTATAGGTCGCAATGCCTGTACGATTGTTGGCATAATACCCATGATCTAATATATTCTCTATAATCTGTAAATATTGCGTATCTGCTAAACTCATCTATGCCTCCTTGTATACGAAACTATGCTAAACTGTATCAGCATATAGTATGTATATCTGTATGTATATCTGTATGTATATCTGTATTTGTATCAATATCTGTGTCTAAATGTATTTGTATATCTACATTTAGATATCAAGTTGTCCCTCTATCGCTATATGTTACCCTTAAACCCGGCTATGACCTTCAAAAATTCATTGCCATATTTGCGCAGCTTCATATCTCCTACGCCTTTCACATTCGCCATATCTCCTAAGGTCAATGGTTCTTTTGCTACCATGTCCAATAAAGTAGCGTCTGAAAAAATCATGAACGGTTTTACCCCTTCTGTTTTTGAAAGTTCCAAACGATGCACACGCAGAGCCTCAAATAAGGAGTTATTCTTAGTGGCTTTTGCTAGCCCTGAAGCATTTGATTTAGAACGGCCCTGCATAGGACGATGTTCCCCTACCTCAATAGGCACATCTTTCACAGTGACCCGTCCCGCTAATACTTCATGACCTTGTTCCGTAACGGATAAAATAGGATATTGTCCTCCCGAAGACGTCACATACCCCATCGCCATTAAGCGCTTAATAAAGCCTTTTACATCTTTATCTGCCCAACGATTTAATTTACCAAATACGGATAATCGGTGTAAGCGAAACTTCTCAATACGCTCCGTCCGATTCCCACATAGGATATCCGCAATCATAGTCACACCATATCGTTCTTCTGTATTCCAAATCGTCTGCAATACGGCGCTCGCATCGGCTGTTACATCCACCGCCACTCGTGGTTCATCACAAGTACTGCAATGATGACATTGATCCCAAGGCACTTGTTCACCAAAATAAGACAACATGAATTTACGTAGGCACATAGGTGTATGACAATAATCGATCATGGCTTGTAGCATATTCCGCTCAATCCGTTGTCGTTCTGGTGGCAAGTCACTTTGACTTAGAATATATTGATGTACTGCCACATCTTGCCCATTGTAGAGCAAAATACAATCTGCCGGTGCTCCATCTCGTCCAGCACGGCCTGCCTCTTGGTAATAACTTTCCATATTTCGTGGCATTTGGTAATGGATTACATAGCGCACATTACTTTTATCGATGCCCATTCCAAATGCATTGGTAGCTACCATAACTTGTACTTCATCAAAGGCGTAACGATTCTGTTGGTACTTACGCTCTTCATCAGATAAACCACCATGGTAATAACCTACTTTCACGCCGTACCGTAAAAGCTCACGATATACTTTTTCCACATTCGCCCTAGTAGCGCAATAAATAATCCCCACATCATTTGGGTTGTGTAGCACATAATCCCGTACATATTCCATACGCTTACTTTCGTGGATCACAGAAAACGCTAAATTAGGACGATCAAATCCCGTAATATGCACACGGGCATTCTCCAATCCTAAGAGTTGTTTCATATCACGTTCTACTTCTTCCGTAGCACTGGCTGTGAAAGCCCCTACCACAGGTCTATGGGGCAAGCTCTTAATAAAGGGTCCTATAGCCGTGAAAGAAGGCCTAAAATCATGCCCCCATTGTGACACACAATGGGCTTCATCAATAATCACTTGGCTAATTGGCAGTCCTCTTAAAAACTCACAAAACCCTTCGGACTCTAATTTTTCTGGTGCCAAGTATAATAGTTTAATGCGCCCTTCCCGTAAATAGTACAAAATTTTATTCTGCTCTTCTCGACTGAGGGTGCTATTCATATACGCCGCTGGCATACCTTGCTCTTTCAAGGTATCCACTTGATCTTGCATCAAGGAAATCAACGGAGAAAATACAATGGTAATGCCCGCCTTTAGCATAGCAGGAATTTGAAAGCAAATCGATTTACCTGCCCCAGTAGGCATAATCCCTAGCACATCTTGGTTCTCTAATAAAGCTGTAACAGGTACCTCTTGAGCGGGGCGAAAACTGGAATATCCATAAAAATGTTGCAATGTTCGTAGGGCTCTAGCATCCATATGTCTTTCCTCCTTTCTGACCGTACATTTATCGAATCGTATCTATTTATTATACCATTTTTATAGATACCTATAAACTATTCCACCAAGAACTCTTCTTTCTTTTCCATAGTCATTGCCTATATCGTTATATGCATCTTGCAGTTTTTTATACTATTCTCCTAGTACAATAATTTCCTTCATCATGAACTAGCAGACATACCTATCTTGTTACACGTTCCCTTTAAGATAGTACCTTCCTTACCGCACGTTATAACTTCCTAACAAGACCTAGTAGGACTTATAGTTGTATCCATACATATTAGTAAAAAAGATATGCCAATTCATACAGACCCCAGTGATTACTAAATGTGTGCTTTATAAGTGCCTCATCTATAAGTATCTTCTATAAAAAAATGTTGGCACTATCCCAAAGGAGTAGTCCCAACATTTCGTTTACTATGTGTATGTAATTATAAAATATGCATTTGTTCTGATGCATCGAACTCCGCTTGGATTTCTTTACTTGGCTCATGATCCAACAAGCTTACTACAAAGATAGCAATGGCGGATAAGATAAAACCTGGTACGATTTCATACAAGCCGAACCAACCAAATTGTTTCCACACAAGAACGGTAATACCACCTACTAAGATACCAGCGATACAACCTTTCAGAGTCATACGTTTCCAAGTCAACGAGATCAAGATAGCTGGACCAAAGGCAGCGCCAAATCCTGCCCATGCATAGGCCACCATCGTCAAGATATAACTTTGTGGATTGACTGCCATCACGATGGCAATAGCAGATACGATCAATACGGTAGCACGGCTAACCATAACTAGTTCACGGTCTCCTGCATCACGGGCAAACACATTGCGGTACAAATCTTGAGACACAGAAGATGCAGTTACTAACAATTGTGCAGAGGCTGTACTCATGATAGCTGCCAATACAGCGGACCAAATCAAACCTGCCACAAATGGGTTAAATAAATGCTCGCTCATCACAAGGAACACTGTTTCTGCATCAGCATCTACTAGAGGTGTTGTTAAATATACTTTACCAACTAGACCTACTGCCACTGCCGCCAACAAGGAAATAACCACCCAAATCATGGCAATATTTGTAGCTTTTTTTAATTCTTTCGCATCGGAAATCGCCATGAAACGCACTAAGATGTGAGGTTGACCAAAGTAACCAAGCCCCCATCCTAGGCTAGAAATGATACCTACCACCAAGGTGAAAGTATCTTGTTCCGGTCCCCAAATGGACAAGCCTGCTGGGAACTCCGTAGCAATTAATTGAGATGTTTCTACAGGACCACCTAAATACATGGCTGCCGTCACAGGTACCAATAAGATGGCGAAAAACATCATCATACCTTGGATACAGTCTGTCCAACTTACAGCTAGGAAACCACCTAGGAAGGTGTAGAAAATAACTACCCCTGCTGTAATAAAGAGAGATGTCATGTAATCTAGTCCAAAGATAGTATTAAATAATTTACCACCTGCCACAAATCCGGAGGACGTGTAAATTAAAAAGAAAATAACGATGAAGATAGCAGACACCACCGGCACAATTCTTGATGTATCATGAAAACGGTTTTTCAAATAATCCGGTATAGTCAAACTATTATTCGCTACCTCTGTATAATTGCGCAATCGTTTCGATACGAACACCCAGTTCAGCCACGTTCCCAAAGCTAAACCAATGGCAATCCATAAGGCCGATATCCCTGTTGAGTAGGCAAATCCAGGTAAACCCATCAACATCCATCCACTCATATCTGATGCTTCCGCACTCATGGACGTGATCCAGGGGCCTAGCTGGCGACCTCCTAAAATATAGTCGTCTAAGCTATTAGACTTGCGGTAATAATATACCCCGATGTACATCATGAGGCCTAAATACAATGCAAATGCCCCAATCACTTCAAAATTGTTGTACACCCTACTCCTCCTTTCCTAATCCTTTCACCTTTACTTAAAATTCTATAGAATGCATTCAGCATTAATCTTTTCTATTATATCATAGATTATATATATCGTCTTTCATGGATTTTATACAAAAAAATAAACACCTTGTATAAAACAAGGTGAGTGCTATCATTGATCTATGTAAGTAGACAATGAAAACACCTAACGCATGAGGACTACCACTCCTCAACACGTTAGGTGTCATCAAGCTTTATTAACTCCTAGATGAGCCTAACGCCGAACGCACGTTGATGGCTCTCCTTTTCTTATTTATATTATATCACAAACTACTACCTAGTCAATTTATATTCCATATATTATTTTATGTTGCATAATGCAATACAACAGTTTATAATTTACTTAACATAGTAACCAGAAAGGAGACCCTCATGAAATCTGCTAGTGTTAATGTCCGAATTAATGAAAATATAAAACAACATGCTGAATCTATTTTAGAAGACCTTGGACTAAGTCGCGCTGTCGCTATTGATTTATTCTATCGACAAATTATCCTACATAACGGACTCCCTTTTGATCTAAAGTTAAATACACCGCCCCTTAGTACATCTGACTTTAGCCCTTCAGAATTAGAAGATATTTTATCTCGTGGAGTCGAAGAATCAAATAACGGTAATGGACGTTCTGCTAAAGAATTTTTCGCTACTTTATTGGGAGAATAATTATAGCTTGTTTCTACAGGAACTTCCCGCAATATACGGAAAATACATATAGGTTTTATACAAAAAGGACCCCGTAGGGTCCTTTTTCATTTTCACATATTCTTATCGTTTGATGTTATAGAACACATCGCTACCACGGTATTGAGCCGTTTCTGCCAACATATCTTCAATACGAAGTAATTGGTTGTATTTCGCTACGCGTTCGGAACGAGCTGGAGCACCAGTTTTGATTTGTCCAGTGTTTACTGCTACAGCGATATCAGCAATTGTGGAATCTTCTGTTTCACCAGAACGGTGAGAAATTACAGCTGTATAGCCTGCACGTTTTGCCATTTCAATAGCATCAAATGTTTCTGTCAACGTACCGATTTGGTTCACTTTGATCAAGATTGCATTCGCTGTATCTTCTTTGATACCACGAGACAAGCGTTCTGTGTTCGTTACGAATAAATCGTCACCTACTAATTGAACAGTTTTGCCAAGGCGCTCCGTCAATAGTTTCCAGCCTTCCCAATCTTCTTCTGCCAAGCCATCTTCGATGGAGTAAATTGGATATTTTTCACAAAGTTCTGCATAGTATTCTACCATCTCAGCAGCTGTTTTTACTTTGCCTTCACCAGCTAAGTGATACTTGCCATCTTTGTAGAACTCAGAAGATGCTGCATCAATAGCAAATACAATATCTTTACCCACTACAAGACCTGCTTTTTCGATAGCTTCTGTAATCACTTGTAATGCTTCTTCATTGGAACCTAAGTTCGGAGCAAAGCCCCCTTCATCACCTACACCTGTGGCCAAGCCTTTTGCTTTCAATACACCTTTCAATGTATGGTATACTTCTGCACAATAACGCAATGCTTCCATAAAGCTAGATGCACCAATTGGCATAATCATGAACTCTTGGATATCCACGTTATTATCTGCATGAGCCCCACCATTTAAAATATTCATCATTGGTACTGGCAATTCTTTTGCATTCGTGCCACCAAGGTATTGGAACAATGGTAAATCATAAGATTCAGCCGCTGCACGAGCTACTGCCATGGATACACCTAAGATCGCATTAGCACCTAATTTTGCTTTGTTAGGAGTGCCATCTAACTCAATCATCACCCCATCAATAGCCACTTGCTCAGATGCATCAAACCCTAAAATAGCAGGTCCAATGATGTCATTTACGTTTGCTACCGCTTGTAATACACCTTTGCCTAAGTAACGAGAAGACTCGCTATCGCGCAATTCCACCGCTTCAAATTGACCAGTAGACGCTCCAGATGGAACCGCTGCACGACCAATCGTACCATCTTCTAAATATACTTCTACTTCTACTGTTGGATTGCCACGGGAATCCATAATCTCTCTTGCGTATACATCAGTAATTACTGCCATTGTTACTTCTCCTTATTGTACTAACAAACTTTCACCACTCATAGCTTCAGGCTGCTCAATACCGCCTAAAGCCAGCATAGTTGGTGCTAAATCACATAGCCGACCTGGTCGCAAGGTGACACCCTCTGGGGCTCCCACTAAAATGAGTGGTACCGGATTCGTCGTATGCGCCGTGTGCGGAATTTCTGTGGTATGGTCCACCATGACCTCAGAATTTCCATGGTCCGCTGTAATTAATAACTGACCATTCCTATCTTGAATGGCTTTCACAATCTCTGAAAGTCCCACATCCACAGCTAAAATCGCTCGTTTTGCTGCTTCAAAATCACCCGTATGGCCTACCATATCTGGGTTTGCATAATTCAAGATAATCATATCATACTCGCCACTGCGAATGGCGGATACAACCTTTTCTGTTACCTCTGGAGCACTCATCTCTGGTTGCAAATCATAGGTAGCCACCTTCGGAGAAGGCACTAAAATTCTATCTTCCCCAGGGAATACATCTTCCTTACCACCATTGAAGAAATACGTCACATGAGCATATTTCTCTGTTTCTGCAATGCGCAGTTGACGATAACCACCCTTAGCTAGCACTTCTCCTAGGGTATCTGTTAGCAGTTCTTTATCATACACCACAGGCACTGGTAAGTCTGCTTCGTACCGAGTCATACTCGCCACATAGGAACCTTGCAATACATGTTTTCGTTCAAATCCAGTAAAATCCGGATCTACCACAGCACGCACTAATTGACGAGCCCGATCAGGACGGAAGTTAAAGAACAAAATCGCATCTCCATCCTGCATACCTGTATACCCTTCCACTACCGATGGAATGACAAATTCATCTGTTGTTTCATCAGCATAACTGTGTTCTACCGCTTCATGAGCACAACCTACTTCTGTACCACTACCACATACCATGGCATTGTACGCCAATTGTACCCGTTCCCATCGTTGATCACGGTCCATACCATAATAGCGACCGCCTACCGTCCCAATCGATCCTAAGCCCAATTCTTTGCAATAGTGAGCAATATCATCAATATAGGCCAACGCACTTTGTGGTGGTACATCACGACCATCTAAGAAGGCGTGGATATAGACTTTTCCTACACCAGCCTCTTTAGCGCCACGAAGTAATGCCTTCAAGTGATCAATATGCGAGTGGACACCGCCATCCGATAACAAACCTACTAGATGCAAGGCTTGTTTAGCCCCCTCTTCATAGGCTTTCACCAAGGTATGACGAGTAAATAAGGTTCCTTCCTCTGCCTCTTTCGTGATGCGCGTCAATTCTTGGTACACAATACGTCCGGCACCAATATTCAAATGCCCCACTTCAGAGTTTCCCATCTGTCCATCTGGCAAGCCTACGGCCATACCAGATGCATCCAATAGAGTGTGAGGGCACTTATCCCATAATTCTAAAAATGTTCGGGGGTTCGCTTGTACCACCGCATTGGTTGGGTCTTGACCATCCCCAATACCGAATCCATCAAGGATTGTTAGCATCACTGGTCCTTTTAATTTTGCCATACGCTACCTCAAACCTATGTTAACAGGCATTAATAATTCCCGTAAAAGTCTCTGCTTCCAAGGAAGCACCACCCACCAAAGCACCATCCACGTGGGCTTGGGCTAAAATATCTTTCGCATTCTCCGGTTTTACACTGCCACCGTATAGAATGCGTACTTGTTCTGCAATGTCCGGCGTATACATAGCGGCGATTTTCTCACGAATGCTTTGGCATACTTCCCCAGCTTGTTCCGCTGTGGCTGTACGACCTGTGCCAATGGCCCAAATCGGTTCGTAAGCAATCACCACTTCTGTCATTTCTTCTGCAGGCACTCCATGCAATCCCATTTCTAATTGGGAATGAATGAATGCCACCGTTTCCCCACTTTCACGTTGATTTAAACTTTCACCTACGCACAGGATAGGGCTCATGCCATGTTGTAAAACAATGCGCACACGCTTATTCACACAACGATCTGCTTCTTTAAAAATAGAACGTCGTTCAGAGTGACCCACAATTACGTAGGACACACCTAAGTCCGTCAACATCGAAGGAGATACTTCCCCTGTATAGGCACCAGATTCTTCGTGGAACACGTTTTGTGCCCCTACACGAACCTTGGTGTCTTCCGCTAAATCAGCTACAGTGCTAATGGCTGTAAACGGAGGGCATACTACCACTTCACAACTAGCATCTGCCACTAATGTTTTCAATTGTTCTACGAATACAGTGGCTTCTGTATTCGTCATATGCATTTTCCAGTTCCCTGCAATGATCGGTTGTCGCATGATAACCTCCTATGCCTCTTGTAAGGCTGCAATACCTGGTAATACTTTGCCTTCTAAGTACTCTAAGGAGGCGCCGCCACCAGTGGAAATATGAGAAATTTTGTGACTTAATCCACTTTTTTCAATAGCCGCTACAGAATCGCCGCCGCCTACAATTGTAGTTGCATTCGCCTCTGCCACCGCTTTCGCTACCGCATTGGTACCACCTGCGAATACTTCCATTTCAAATACGCCCATAGGACCATTCCAAACGATCATTTTCATCGGTGCTAAAGCCTCTGCGAATAGCTCACGGCTCTTCGGACCAATGTCTAAGGCCATCCAACCCTCTTCAATAGCCGTTGCATCTACCACCTTGTGATTAGCAGTTTCACTGAAAGCATCGGCTACAACGAAGTCTACTGGCAATAATAGGTTAGTGTTAGTTTCTTTTGCACGAGCAATTAATTCACGAGCTAGTTCAAATTTGTCAGCTTCCACTAAGGAAGTACCCACATTATGACCTTGAGCCGCTACGAAAGTATTTGCCATACCACCGCCGATGATCAATACTTCTACTTTTGGTAATAAGTTAGAAATGACTTCAATTTTGTCGCTTACTTTGGCGCCACCGATGATAGCTGCAAATGGGTGTTCAGGATGCTCTACAGCACCTCCCACATAGCGAATTTCCTTTTCTAACAAGAAACCAGCTCCCATTGGTAAGTATTTCGTAATTCCTTCCACAGAGGCATGGGCACGATGAGATACGCCGAAGGCATCATTCACGCCCACTTCTGCTAAATCCGCTAAGGCTTTGGCAAAGGTAGGATCATTTTTTTCTTCTTCTTTATAGAAACGAAGATTTTCTAATACCACCACATCACCGGACTTCATTTCACTTACAGCTTGTGCAGGGATGTCACCAATGCAATCTTCTACAAAACGAACTGGTTGTTCTAATAATTCACTCAATCGTTTGGCACAAGGAGCTAAGGTAAACTCTGGTTTACGCTCTCCTTTAGGACGACCTAAATGAGAGGCAATCACTACCTTCGCACCTTGGTCAATCAAATGACGCAATGTAGGTAATGTGGCACGAATACGAGTGTCATCAGTGATAACACCGTCTTTCAAAGGTACATTAAAATCAACTCGTACAAATACAGTTTTATTTGCTACATTCATATTTGCTAGTGAAAGTTTCATACTGTCTCCTATGTATATACAATAAACATGCCAAAAAGGGACTACCCTCGTAGTCCCCGGCAGATTATAAGCCTCGTTTGCTCATGTACACAGCTAGGTCAACAATACGAGAGGAATAGCCCCACTCATTGTCATACCAAGCTACTACTTTTGCCATATTGCCTTCCATCACCATTGTCAAGTCTGCATCTACGATAGAACTACGAGCATCACCATTGAAGTCTTTGGATACTAGTGGCAAATCAGATACGCCAAGAATACCTTTTAACTCACCTTCAGCTGCTTTGCGGAATGCCGCATTGATGCTTTCTTTAGTTGCTTCTTTTTCAAGTTCTACTACTAAGTCTGTTACAGACACATTTGGAGTAGGTACACGAAGAGCAAAGCCATTTAATTTACCTTTTAATTCAGGTAATACTAATGCCACTGCTTTTGCTGCACCTGTTGTAGTAGGAATAATGGACATCGCTGCTGCACGAGCACGACGTAAGTCTTTGTGTGGTGCATCCAATACACGTTGGTCATTTGTGTAAGAGTGCACTGTTGTCATCATACCACGTTTGATACCAAATTCTTGATGCAATACTTTTGCAAATGGAGCTAAACAGTTTGTAGTACAACTTGCATTAGATACTACATGATGTGTAGCTGGATCATATTCACTTTCATTGACACCCATTACGATGGTTTTATCTTCATCTTTACCTGGTGCGGAAATGATTACTTTTTTAACAGTGCCCCCTAAATGAGCTGCTGCCTTTTCACGAGAACGGAACACTCCCGTACATTCGATAACCACTTCTACCCCTTCGGAGGACCAGTCTAATTTTGCTGGATCACGGTCACAGAATACACGTGTTTTTTTGCCGTCTACTACTAAATATTCGCCTTCTACAGACACGTCACAGCTTAAGTTGCCATGAATTGAGTCATGTTTAAACAGTAAAGCGGAACCTTCAATATCACCAGTATCATTAATGGCTACTACTTCCACATCTGGGTTGTTAAGAGCCGCGCGCATGACGCATTTACCAATACGACCAAAGCCATTAATACCAATCTTCACTGCCATAATCAATTCCTCCTAAAATTTCTTATACTACATAAGTTGTTATACCTCTATTTTACAAGACTATTGGGGTTGGTGCAAGTTTAAAAACAATTCATCTTTTCTTTATAGCCTGCTAAACATTGATTCTGCATAGAGCTTTATATCACTAGGGTTTATCATATTATATATTGATTTTATATGCTGAAAGTATTTACCTATATCTTCTTTATAGATAATTTCATCAGATTGCTCAAACATTTTACACCCGCTTCTTGCCGCTAACCAAGGTTCCTCTGAATGAGTAAATAATTCTAAAATCTTTCCACTATAGCAGCCAAAATACTTCACTACACTATCCAAAATAACAGTTTCAGAGACTAGAAGGTCTAAACTATCTCGTTCCTTATTACTTTTAATAGGATTAAATCTATAATCCTTATATCGATGATACACTTCCGGATATACGGGACCATGTACCCATGCCTGGCAATCTTCATTAAACAAAAATCTGTCATAAAATGCATAGTAAAACCCTTGCACATAATATAATAATTTTTGTAACGCTAACGGTGTAATATCTTCACATTTACTAAGAAGATATGCAATCACATGATTAATCTTTTTATCTTCATTTTCAACTTGCCCAATCAATTGTTGCACAGCAAGCTTGCTTTTTTGATAAGCTTTTACTGATGTTAGATTATTTTTATTTTTTTCTAATAATTCATAATAAACATGTGGATCTTCATATATTTCTTTTAATAAGTTAGAATACTGTTTAGTCGGAATATCTCCCTCATAATAGCGCGAAAAAGTCTGCTCTCCCCAATCCAATAACAATGAAAGCGGTCTTTTACCAATCGCGTATTTTTCACAAATCTCCCGAATATGTTCTAAGGAAATAATATCATTCTTCTTTCTATACTCATCATATAATGCTTTTAAATTAAAATCATGTACTTCACTTACATAGATTTCAGACTGACAATCAACGCAGTGTGCAACTTTCCCCATGTACTCATAAGTTTCGCCTTTAATTGTCCCAACCATTTGTGTTTCTTCTACTACATAATTAACATCATTTCTACATTCTTCACAAAACACTCTTTGGCTTTCCATAATCATATCCTCTTTTCTAGGTTATCTAAATGCATACTGTATAGGTTTATTTCTCTTATGAAAAGAAATCACCACCATTCGATTACCTTTAGATGTATTCATTATATTAGTTTTTATATAAATATCTACTTTAATTGCTACTCCATCAGCTTCAAATAGTTCTACCTGAGGGACAAATACATAGAGTGTTTCATCTTCATACCCTGCTTTTGTATTCTGTAATGTATGACAAAAATCATCTACTGTGAGATTATTTAAAATTGCTTCTATCTTTTCACTACGCATATTATATTCATTAATAAAGTCTATATTTTCTTGGCGATTTACATTTCTTGAAACGGAATACATTCCACATTCAACACATTCGTACACTAGTTTTAGCATATTAGCTATTTCTTCTCTACTATAACTTTGATTATAATGTAAATTCATCTATGCGCCTTTCTGTAAAATATATAATACAATATTTGTAAACAATCGTCAATATTAAATGTATCAATTAGTACGTTTTATTATATATTAATTATAAAAAAAATATGTTTGTGCATCAATAGTTAGAATGCCATGAAAATTATTAAAATAGGTTCTATACTAAATATTGGCACTATTCCTCTAATAGTAGCCATCAACATTTTTTACAATAGAATAGGCATAACTAAATGCTATCATACGAAATATATATGCACTGAAAAGATTGACCCGCTTCAAAAGCAAATGTATAATGAAAATACAAATTGGGCTATGAATCCCAAAACTAACTTTATATTATCCTTTTGGATAAAAAAGAAAAGGCGCTCCTGGTTGGAGCGCTTTTTCGCACCTATAATACGTCTTAACTAAAAGACAAAACCGAAGCAATGCAGTATATCGCCCAGTAATAACTTTACAGCTTATTGTACTGTATTTATTAAGTTATCATGAGTATTCTTTAAAGCTCTTACATAGTTTCTCTTTAGGTCCTCTTCTCATAATCCACTATTTGATTTTTGCAATCGGCAGGATGGATCCCACCTCCCAGCCAAGTTCCTGTTATTAACCATATTTCATAATAAAATAGCCATTCTATAGCCCACGGTACGATCGTATCGGATATATACATTGATGTTTTAAATTCATTTCCAAAGTACAAGCAAATTTCTACTCTATTCTCTTCACACTTGTATATATGAGGAATTTTACCATCTTTCACTTTCCATAAATCATCTTTTCTTATATATACTTGAGGACGGCAGTTTAATTTATATATTATAGTCATTTCATATTCTCTACTTAAACTTGTTGGTTTTACTTTGCAACACCACTCAAATGTTTTATGTGATTGAAATATAACTTCACCTGAATTCCAACACTTTACCAGTTTAAGTATTTGTTGCCCCACATTTAAGCTTTTAGATTGAAAAATATTGTTCACTCGTTACTCCTCTGCTCCAAAAAATGTGTGTGCCTTCACCTTAGTACTAGCTATAGTTGTAGTCCCAATACAAAGCCCCGTATTAGCGTTGACATGTAGCTTTCCATCTTGTCTAGCATTTCTATAACCTAATGCATATTTTTTTACTGCTCGGTTTACTAAAGATTCTCCTAGACTTTTACCCCATAATTCAGCAACCTCATCTAATCCTGCTTTAATATTTAAAAAATCAGATTTGGCATATTGAATCCAACTAAAAAACTGTGTTGCATGACTACTATTAGAATTCCACTTCTCTGCAAAATTTTCATTATATTCTACCGGATTTCTAATTATATATGTACCATCTATCCTCTCAATAAAGCTTTCCATATACATCAATATGTTTTTAAGTTCATCATAAAGTAATAAATTACCTTTATAGGCCTTAGCTGCTAACGTTGTAATAATAATAGAAATCGGTTTATGATCAGCCCCTTCAAAGATAATATCTCTATGTCGTTTTAATAATTTAACTATTTTTTGTAAATTTCCAATCTGATTATATATCGGGACTTTTTCAATCTCCGAACGGGCTTCAATAGAAAACATTTCTGATACCTGGCCCTTCAACATCTGTTGCAAAAACCATTTTCGATACTTTACAGGATTACTATATTTATTCAAATAAACTTTACCATCTTCTGTGTGAGTTATTCTAATATTACTATTTCTCGTATCACCTGGAACAGCTGGTAATATATCCATATGAAATTCATCATAGCTTAGGGTCCAACATCGCTTCCCCTCTTTTTGCAACATATGATTATAACGACCATTATTCTTAAGACTGTTCCCGATTAACTGTTTTATCTCCTTAGCCTCTAATCCACTTCCATCTTTAATTAAGCAAACCAAATCAATATCATATTCATCCTTATCTGAAATCGGTCTTATAATCGTTCCTAGTGCCATCGAGCCTTGTGGATATATGTATATATCTTTCTTCAAATCGTCAGTTAGCCAGTTGCCTACTGCAGTATACCCTGAAATAGCCTTATTTTGCATTGTTTCAGTTATTGATAATTCCTCAATAATGTTTTCTAATATCAAAGATAATTCATGGCCAGTCTCAATCATTACTTACCTCCTATTATAAGAGTCTCAAAAAATTTATCATTATATTCATATATTCTAATTTTAGGGTGACTTCCTTCCATATAACTTTTCCCAACTTCAAATGCTATAGATGTAGGAATCGCACAAAAAATATCCACAACATTAATCTCTGGATAATCTTTTTTTATCTGATCCAATACACTGATATATTTTTCCCTAAAGTTTGTTAGGTCTCTTTCAGACCTGATGATTTCAACATCTGGCTTCCTAACAGATATTTGATAAAAAACATCTTCATCTTCAGGTATTCTAGCAAGAGGTATATCTGCCGAAATAGAGAGAATTAATGCTACTTTTCTTACTTTATCTTGATTTTTGCAGTTTTTATTGACTATAAACTCTACCTCGGAAGAATCATCAATCCACTCCCAACTGTTTGTAGACCTTCTTTTTTGATATACATGTACTTGTATCTTATCACTAATAAGATAACCAAGTTTTATAATCATAGGTATAGGTGCCAACGGAAATACCGCCATATGCTCAACCTCATTATTATCTAATATAGGAAGGATCATCTTCGTATATTCATTTTCTATTTTTTTATTTGCTTCATCCCAAAAAAGCTTAGAATTATATTCTTGACTTAATTCAACGTCAATTGAAGGTCCATACTTTTCTTGAGGCTTAAATTTTTTAGCAACGATGCTATTTATTTCTTTTTGGTTAATTATTACTTGTTTTTTACCCTTTATTGGAGATTGAAACTTTACAACGATACATTTTGGATAACACATCAAATCACAGAGTCTATGAATCTCACGTTCATGTTTTATCTTCATTGCTCTTAATTTTTCAACTGTATAAATCTCAGGTTTATTATCAACTAACTTGTGATGGTCTCGGCATAATAAAAGTAGGTTTTCTATATCATCTGATACTTTATGTGATAGTTCAATGTCC
Source organism: Veillonella sp. 3627 (assembly GCF_003992195.1). Lineage (NCBI taxonomy): Bacteria > Bacillati > Bacillota > Negativicutes > Veillonellales > Veillonellaceae > Veillonella > Veillonella sp. 3627. Next base: position 174,499 of record NZ_RQVG01000002.1, read on the forward strand.
CCCCTTGGTCCAGCTGAACTCGAAGCAATATTATGTGCAACCTCTGATAAATTTAATAGTTCACAAGTTAAGTTATCCTCAAACAAATACTTATTGCACCCTTCAAACTCACATCTTCCTGCAGTTACAGCACACAACATCATTTTTATTTTTTCAGTTGGCTTTTTCCCTCTATTTTCTCCCATATGTCACCTCTTGGAAATTAAAGATACTATATATAGAGTTTATTTAATAATGTTTTACCATATATTGTATTTTAAAATAAAGTCTGGAAAACAAAAACAGAGCGATTACTCGCTCTGTTACTACTATTATTTAGCACTAAAATATGAATCCCTATCTATGACCATATTTAATTAGTGTTTCTTTAATATCCCTAAACAAATCCATAGTCCTATATATATTAACTCATTCTGATTAAAATAATCTATAAATATTCTATATATACACCTTTTAACACTTCACTATAAGTCTAACTATTTATTTTACTAATCTTTTTTATACAACATCAACAATCGATTCAATTCCGTACCTATGGTCTTATAATCGAATGTATCTCTTGCATAGCTTATCGCTTTTTCTATTTCAGATTTTATAAGATGTTCATCATTCATATATTCTACCATTGCATTTGCAAAACCATTAGATGTATAGTCATCCACTACCTTACCAATAGTTTCATTATTTGTTGTATCTCTTACAAAAGAGCTATACCGGCTAATAATAGGTACACAACCAAAATACATACCTTCTAAAGTTGCAATACACGCCCCTTCTGTTCTACTAGGCATACAAATTATTTTTGATTGTTTTAATAGGTCAGCTAATTCATTTCTATCTGTTATATTTCCTAATTGAATTATATTAGATACAAGCCTTGGATTCTCTTCTAAAAATTTCGTGATATACTGTGAAAATTCCTTTGTTTGTGGTCCCACAAAGTAGAATTTCCATTGACTACGTATTTTATCAGGAATTTCTAATATACTATTCAAAAATAATTCAGTATTTTTCTCATAAATGCCAAGTCTACCAACAGTAATCACAATATTTTCTTTTTGATCTATATTTACTGTGGCATCATCGATCCCTAATGTAGATACACCGTTTGGTAAGTAATATAACCTATCTTTAAACATTGGGCTATTTTTTAAAGTATTATAATACTCTTTTGTTTCTACAGTAAAAAAATCAATATACCTACTTTTAAAAACCTCAAGACGACTGCGTAAATTCGAGAAGTTTCGCTTTGGAGAAAAGTGGGAAAATCCACCTTGTCCCATATCTAGCTTAGAATATACAGTGATATTAGGATTAATTTTCTTACAAAGTTTAGCTAATTTATATACAGTACTTCCATAATTAAAAAATATAATTACGTCATAATTTTTTATATGGTCTACTATATATTTTTTTATGTCTAATACCTGTTTCCTGAATTCTAAGCTTTCTGAAACTTTATTAACACACACAGATCTTAAAAATTGAGGATTCCACTCTGCTTCATACTCACTACTATTACATCCACAATAATTAGCTGTGTAATTAAAAGATTTATTCAATTCATACAATAACATCCCCGCATCTTTATAGGCAATGACCGAATCGTATGATGGACCTGATAATATTTCTAGTATTCTCATATTTTACTCTACTTTAAATAATACGCATCTACAAAAGCAACAGGATCTTCAAATAACTTGTAAGAGGAACGTATTTTTTCATCTTCCCATTCCCACCATTTCATGATAAGCAATTTTTGGATTATCTCTTCTGGGAAACGATATCTAATAATTTTATTAGCACCTACTACAATGGCATATGGTGGTACATCTTTTGTTATCACACTACCTGCACCAATAACAGCTCCATCACCAATTGTAAGGTTATTTAAAATTGTACACCGTGCACCAATCCAAACATCATTACCAATGACTGTACTTTTGTTAATAGGTAATTCATTCCGATATTCCAATTCTGACTGCCACGTAGTAACATAATCAGTTTTATGTCCATTCGGAACTACTAATTGGTCAATCGCAATAGAACAATATGCTCCAATAGACTTGATAATATCATCCCGTATATATTTATATCCCCAAGTGAATTTGCCAACAGGAATTCCTGAATATTTTTCTGTATAATATCTTCCCAAATTATCTTTAAATCCATATTTTTTTAATGATAATTTATAGACATATTCTGGGCAAATTCTGCTACCCTTGATTCTATAAACCATTTCTGCTAAATACGCATCCATTTTAGAAATATCATATTTCTCAATTAAATCATTATCCATCATTTTCTCCAATTATTAATCGATATTCTCCCAAAGGTTTTCCTTCATCATAGCATCTTTGAATTTCTGTGATAACTCTTTTTACAGAGATCTGCTTCATGCATATTGGATTCTCACACCAACCAGGTCCTTTAAACATATAATCACACGGTGAACAATCCATTTCAGCACATATACTAGCAAATATACGTTGTGGTCTACATCGCCAATCAGGCTCTGAGCCATATAGACCAATGACTGGAGTATTAACAGCATTTGCTACATGGATAGGAAAACTACATCCATTAACAACCATATCTGCTAATCGTATAACTTCTCCTGTTTCAAGGAGGTTTGTTCTTCCTCTTAAATCAAGAACATTATCAGGAAATTCTATATCATTATATTTTTTTGACGGAACGCCAATAATAACCACACTCTTTTCTATTTTTTCTAATTCTCTAAATAGTTCCAACCAGTGTTCAATAGGCCAATCTTTAGGATATCCACCTGTTTCTAAACTACAAACAATAAAATCTTTATAACGTCTATGTTGTAATAATTCAATTACATTCTTCTTCTCTAATTCACTTCCCTCTGGATAGAAAAGACTATCCCATTCTGGTATTTGTGTAATATCAATTTGTAGTATATCTTTTACAAAGTCCGCATACACTACTGGTTCATAGGCATAATTCATCCATGATTTAGCAGAAATAAGATCCGTTAAAAAAAACTTTCTTTTGTGAGGAAAACCAATTCTTTTCTTTACTCTCGCTAACCAATAAATTATAGAGATACGATACAACGTATCCATCAAATATACAATATCAGCTCTCCATATTTTTTTTATAATATTCCAAGAACTTTTATAGCTTTTATCGAATCCTAGATATTCGTCTACAAACGGACAGCCCTCCATTAGGGCTCTAGCATTTTCTTCCCCTACTACTATTAGTTTAGTTTCTGGCAAGAGCGTTTTTATTCCTCTCAATATAGGGGTAAGCATTACCATATCCCCTAAACCACCAAATCGACTCATTACAACCTTTTTGTACATATTATTACCTTAGCAATTCCTATTTTATATTAATGTTATTTAATAACCGTTCCCACTCATCCCATATTTTATCCGGTGCATACGCTTTCATACTTGTATTGGCATTTGCTCCATATTCTACACGTAATGCCTGATTCCCCATTAATTTCTTTAATCCTCTAGCTAACCCCTCAGCACTATCTTCACATAGTATTCCATTATAGCCATCAATGATTAATTCATTAACAGCACTACAAGATGCAAAGCCAACTGCTGGTAAGCCTTTACTCATAGCTTCCCCTAAGGATAATCCAAATCCTTCATATGCACTTGGAAAAGCAAAAATATCACAACTTGCTAATGCACCTTCTACGTCATTTGTAGTGCCTGCAAAACGAATTCGTTCTTGTAATCCATATGCAGCTATCATTAATTCCATTTGCTTAAAAAAGGGCTCGCCTTCTTTGGCTCCCCATAGAACTAACTCCCAATTCGGAAATTCATCTGCTAATTTACAAAATGCTTCTATTAACAAATGTGGTTGTTTATGATTTTTTGATAATCTCGCTAAAAAACCAATTCTATAAAATTCTTTTAGTCTAGTTAAATCTACTTGTTCCTTGTATTGTGGAATCGCATTACCAATTACAGTCACCTTAGCATTCGGTAAATGATATAACAGATGTTCCTTAAAGGATGGTAAAAGAACTTGATTCATTGCACACTTCTCTACAGCTGGTATTTCTGCTTTTGGATAAAAGTGAAAATAGTCTTCTGGATCACCATGACTCATTGTTACAACTGGTATGGAAGTCTCTAAATCCATAACCAACAGTTTTGTGGCTGCTGGTTGAAAGCTTACAATAACATCTGGTTGTGTCTTTTCCAATATACTTTGCAATGGTCTTAATAAATACGATTCAGCAAAATCATTATTAATAGTTCTCGCTTTTTGCTTATTAAACATACGATACCATTCACGTTTGAGACGTAATGTGAGCGGATAGGTCACCCTTTTTCCATCCATATTCCGTAAATCATATTGCAAGATATCTCCATTAAGCGGATAATAAAATTCTCCAGATTGTTCATCGCTGTATACTAATACAACCTCATGACCCCGTCGGTTCATTTCATTAGCAAACGCACAAGTTACCTTGGCTAATCCACCACTATCTGCAACCATTTTGGTAAAATTGGCTAACAAAATTTTCATATTACCGCCCTCTCAAAACCTCTCGAATTAGTGCTTCATGGCTATATGCCTCATTTGCCTGTTCTAATGCCACTTCTGTTTGTGCTTTTTTTGTACTTAATAAATCTACTAACTCTTGCATGGCATGAATAATATCTGATTCTTTTAATGATTGTATCACACAACCGATGGGAAACTGCGCTAGTACTTCAGGATTTAATTCTGGTGATACCAATACCGGTTTGCTATATCCAATTGCAGTAAATAGCATCGCTCCCCAATGGTATCTATATCGCTCTGCTGCATACGGCATTGCAATAGCATCCACAGATAGCAAACCCTCTTCCCAGTCTTTACCAATTAGATTTTCATGTCTAAATATAATATTAGTAATATGTTTATACTTTTCTATAAGCGAATTAAATAATGCTGTATCCTCAGGCTTTGCAGTTGCACCTTGTACTACTAATTCAACAGGTACTGAAAACTTTGCATGGATAAAAGCTTGTATAAATGGTTCTAGATTTTTTTCTTTACGGAATTGTCCAAAAAAACCAATACGTAGTGGTTCTTCTTTATCTTTTATAATATAACTTTCATTATATACTGGCTTAAACACAGGTGGAGCCACTAATTGAACATTGGTTAACCCGCTATTAGCAAAATCATTTCGCAATGTAATGACATGCAACTTAACATTCTTATACGCTTGTATTCGTTTAGCTTGTTTTTCAAACTTAGGCTGTTCCTTAGGATTAATCCCATGAAATATAATATGTACAGGAACTGGTGAATATTTTAATTTACTTCTTAACAAAGATTTAATATACCGATAGGTTGCTGTAGGAATAATTATGGCATCACAAGCTCCTTGTTTTGCTAATTCATAAGCACTATTAAACCAAGCTATACGTCGTTTCTCACGTTGTATGGATCGCCACAGTTTTTGATACCAAGTAGCTCCTGCATACGTCACAACTTCGCCACCTTGTAACTCATGAACAGGAACTCCATAATCAACTTTAAACGGAAATTTTTCCGGTACAAAAAACATAGGTTTATGTCCTTGCCGTTTCATTTCGTTCACAAGGATTCTATCAAATTCTACTTCATGACCAGCTGGCATGATAATACTTTCTAATATGGCAACTCGCATGAGAACTCCTTACCGTAACCTTATAATACTTTAATTACAACTTACCATTGGATTTATATAAATAATACAACTTCACATATTTTGTCATGGTGTAAAAGTAATGATTCACAGACAAGACCCATCCCATTTTCCCATCTAAAATACCACCTTGTAAAAGATACATTTTAATAAATGCCCAGAATGGCCGAAACACAATATCTTTCAAAAAGGAGACAGATTTATTAGCCTTTTTATATTTTTCTGCAGATAGCGTTGTATATTTGTTTAATTTATTAAAATATTGTTCCCAATTATCATAGGTATAATGGTACATAGGTGATTCTAAATCTTTTCTTTCATAAGGTGTAATAACAGCCTGATGCACATATCCTTCTACATATGTTCCAGCTTTAGGCATCAATCGGCACACATAATCTGGTCGTAATACTCCATGAGTAGCTACATTATGATGAAATTGATTATGACGTTCTATCCAGTACGCAAAATCTTCTCCTTGTATAGCCAATCGAATTTCTTTACATAATTCAGGGCTACATCGTTCATCTGCATCAATAAAAAATATCCAGTAGCTATTCGCCTGTTCTACAGCATATGTTTGTTGCGCTCCCCAATCACCATTCAGAGATCGATGTAAGACTTTAGCACCTAAAGACTCTGCAATGAATACTGTATTATCTTCACTCCCATCATCAATAACAATCACTTCATCAGCAAAGGGTTGACAACTTTCTATACAATCTTTAATGTTCTGTTCTTCATTTCTCGTTAAAATTAACACACTAACTGTATTCATAAACTTCCTCTTTATCTATCCACATATGACAAAGACTATCACCTTACGTGATAGTCTTTTATTCATTATTTATTGTATCAAGTTTACGCCTTGTATTCAACAACAGGTTATACATGATGTCGAACAATAGTGCCTGTTACTTCCATATAGGCTCGTTGTAAAGCAACTACTTCTTTTAAATTATAATCATATACTGGAGATCCATCTAGGGTCTCTACACGTTGATCTTTAAAAAAACCAATATGACTATTACTTAGACAATGATATGGAGTTACAATAAGCTCTTGTTGTTCAAACAATGATGGGAATAAGCTTATGTATTCATACTCTTTAGGTGCTATTAATTCCATAATAGTTGGCAGAATATTCATATGCGTTCCTATCCTTACACCATTTAATAAATCTTTGTTAAAATCCTTATGTGACATATAAAATGCTGTACTAATATCTTCTCGTAAGTTCTGTATCCTATTAGTATCCTGACATGGCATAGGTAGTCTTCTTGTATGGTCACCCGTTACAATAACTAAACTATCTTCATAGGTTTCTTGGATATAACGAATAAACTGACTTAAATAATAATCACAATATGCATAGGTACCAATATCCTCAGTATGCTTATGTAAATACTCTGGCAGCTCTTTTAACAACACTTCTTTTTCAAATCCATAATTTCCAATTGGAATCGTATATGGTCCGTGGTTAGATGTAGTATAGATATAATGGAATTCATAACTATCCATATTTTTTTCATCTAACTTTTGCTTTATTCCCTCTAAAAATAAATGGTCATACACACCCAACCAAGTATGGGGTGTATCATTAGATGTAATATCAAAACCAGAATATACATTATGAAACCCATTTCCTTTAGCAAATAGACCTAAGCTAGACCAAGATAAAGAGCCCCCATACCACAGCGAACATGTATACCCTAACTCTGAAATTTGTTTTCCCAATGATGTCGGTAGTTGGTGATTCCAAAAATACGCTTTTTCATTCAACTCTAAATTGACATCATAAATACCATTCAACATTGAGCTAATAGACGGCTGAGATATTAATCCACCCGCTAAAAAATTATCAATGCTAATTGTAGTACTTTGTTCGCGAATCAACCTGCCTGCATTAGCAATGGGTATATCTTTATATATATCATCAAATGCGAACTGACTATAGCTTTCTTCTACAATTAAAAATATCTTTTTAGGCTTTTTAATTCTTGGCCCTGTCGTTTTTTTTCGCATAGAGTTCCAGATTGTACCTACTAAATCCTGTTCAACATTAATCAAGGGCGTTAAAATTTGGATAGATTCCTCATCACTATGCGCTAGTATTTCTTGCGGTTTTGTTCGAATAGCTAATTCAAAAGCAATCAAATCATCGATACAAGCTTTAGCAAAAAACATATCTCGCTTGACTATTTCAGGCACTGTATCCCATTCAGGCTTATTACGATGCTTAAATGTGCCCCCATAACGGAACCAATAATATACAACTACTGTAGTTATAACAATTACAGTAGTATATGTATAATACATATACTTTGAATAAACGGTCGGTACAGCAATAGTTCCTAAACCTAATAGCCAACTAAGAAAGTAATATATCCCTACTGTATAGATTGGCAAGGACAGCAAAATCCACCATCCATAATTTTGGTTAAAGAAAATATCTAATAAATTTCTTTTATCTGCATTTCTTCCTAAGCGCAAATTTGAATTATATGTATCTTTATAATGATAATAAAAAATTAACTTTCCCAAAAAAGCTACATATACTACAAAGAAATATAAAGTTCCCAAAATCGCTCTAATAAAATCACTATGAACATGAATAGATTCAATCTCTATTGAAGGTAATGTTACTAGTAAAAATAAAAATAGTAATACATAGGCATTAAAGTCCATACCCCACCAAAATCCATAGTTAAAGCATGTATACCATTTTTGTTCTTGACCTTTATACGTTCGATTCGGTGCAAAATAGTAGATAAATAAAAATCTAAAAATAGCACATAGTATAGGACTTAACAGAAAAATTTTAATATCTTGTTGTAATCCTTGTAAAATTGAGAGTTCCATAATTCACCACAATATAACAATACAATTTATCAAATTATATAATATTCTTCCTATACCATTCCACAATCCCTGTTAAAGTATCCTCCATGGTATATTCCGGTCTCCACCCTAATCTCTGCACTTTACTACTATCAACAGCATAGCGTAAATCATGCCCTAAGCGATCATTCACATAAGTAATGAGTTCATAAGGCTTATCTAGTATACCTAGGATTTGTTTTACTAAATCGATGTTTGCAATTTCTTTGCCACCACCTATATTATATACTTCTCCTATTACGCCTGCTTGTAAAATGGTATCAATAGCCCTACAATGGTCCACAACATGAATCCAATCTCGTATATTCAATCCATCGCCATAAACTGGCAATGGTGCATCCTGCAAAGCGCGTTGTATCATAAGGGGAATTAATTTTTCCGGATATTGATGAGTTCCATAATTATTAGAACATCTAGAAATAGTAATGGGTAATCCATAGGTTTTATAATAGCTCAGCACCAACAAATCTGAGGATGCTTTCGAGGCTGCATAAGGGCTACTAGGTAGTAACGGGCTTTGTTCCGTAAATGCACTCCCTCCTTGCAAGGGTAATGTGCCATATACCTCATCAGTAGATACATGATGAAATCGTCCTATGCCATGTCGTAAACAGGCATCTAATAAAATTCCTGTTCCAATAACATTCGTCTCTAAGAATACTTGTGGGCTAGTAATACTTCGATCCACATGAGTTTCTGCTGCCAAATGTACTACCACATCTGGCTTATACGTAACAAACAGAGTATCTACGAAAGAAGCATCCCGAATGTTTCCTTCTATCATAGTCAACCTAGAATCTTCTAGTAATTCTTTTATATTGTTCTTATTTCCTGCATAGGTCAACGCATCTAAGCATATAAAGGAATCGTTTGCATAGATGTCCATCATGTATCGTAAGAAGTGGCTACCTATAAAGCCACAGCCACCTGTTACTAAAATATTCATATTCTCTATGCACTCCTATACAAAAAGAAACTACTCCACCGTATTCCCTCGAACAATCCGCCACACGCTAATGGTCCGCAATGCTTTAATATACTTCGCATACTCTTCTGGCATGGATGCCCCTTGTTCATGGATACCATTATTGTCAACATATAATCGATGGTTAAAGCCCATCTTAGGCGATGTAAACAAGCTCGGCATTAAACTCATATAGGTATCGCCCTTACGACCTACTAGCTCTGCTAAGGTAGGATTAATTTGTAAGGCACTACCAAAGCTACTTTCACTCAGCCAACTAGGGTTTACACCTTGTCCATAAACGATAAAAGGAATAGCCGAGAAAGTTGGAATATCCACTTGGGTAGCAAAACTAAAACGTTCAGAGTGATCCCCTGTAATCAAGGTTAACATCGTAGGATCTATCGCTTCTACCTCACGAATCATGTTACCCATTGTCATATCTGCATACCAGAAATGACCGATTTCATTCACTGTTTTATCATCCTTTTTAATAGAGTCATCGCCTTTGCCAATCACTTTGGACGCATCAAACCCAGCTTTTGCTAAATCTACCGAATACGGTGGATGATTCGAGGATGTCATAATAAAGTGGAATACTTTTTCACCTGGTTGTTCCCCTTTTACATAATTGGTAATCGCCTTAAACAAATCTCCATCAGGGGCTCCCCAAGCATTACCTCCTTCATAAGGGAAACTAGTCGCACCATGGAACTCGTCAAACCCTTGCGCTAGGGCAAATCGTTCCACATCTTGCCAAGTCCCAAATCCACCATACCAGAACACCGTTTTATATCCAAAATGCTTCATCATTTGTGCAATACCAGTACCATACTTCGATTTATAGGACTGCCCTTCATAGTTCGGATATAAACCAGCATCAGCTAAGCCTGTGACAAATCCATTAATAGCTGGCATAGTGCCCGTACCATGAGCTAGCATATATTTCGTGTGAATCGCTTTTGGCGAACTCTGAATTGCCTTGCCTTCTTGTACAATGTAAGTACCTAATTCTTCATAGTTTGGCAAGAACGGCCACAAACCATAGCTTTCACCTAACACAAAGATAACATTATGCGGCTGAATAGGTAATTTTTCTTCTGTAATGGTCCGTGTGAAAGCTTCATCAATGGTAGCAGCCTGTGGATTTCCTCCCACAGATTGGATCACATCTTTGAGCTCAGCCCCTGTGATGGTAATCTTCTTAGCTTGTTTAGACCGTTCATAAATGGTAGACACTCGTTTCAAGGCTTGTCCATCATCTAAAATCGCTTCATTTAATAGATTAGACTTCGTCCGTGCTGCATTTTCCCAATGGATGGAACCATTATAGGTAAAAGCTCCGCCAAAACGTAATCCAATACCCACTGCAACTACTAAGAAAATAGACCCTAATACTGTGGCAATTTGTTTAGCCTTACCACTTACTTGTATCTTCCATGTACGATTGGTATATACTTTCATAAAGACATAAACCATAACAGCACAGAAGACAATCGCTAAGGGTAAGCGCCAAAGCAATCCATATTCAGAAATCCCGGTTTGCAACGTAGCTCCAATATCGTCATGAGCTCCGTTAATAATCATAGCATTAAAGCTAGCATGGAAGATTGTAAAGTAAGGAATACGTAAGCAAAATAAAAATGTAAATATAGCAGTACTAATTCCATACATCCATCGACGTATTGCCCAAGGTGAATACCATTTACACCCTTCTCTACATAGAACACCGGGTAGCGTGGAAAATAAAAAACTGAGTAATACAATAGCACCTGCTGTTTTTAAACTAATACGAAACCCTAGCCATAGTGCCTCGAGAATATCCCCTAAACTAACCTCCCCTAATTGATCTTGAAAGAGTGCAATAAAGGCAATCCGAAACACCATAAATAGTGCGGAAAACCAAAGTAATCCTTTTACATCTAACTGTAGTCCATGTATCCAGTTAGTTAGCTTTGTATGTCCCATGAGTCTATTCCCCTTGTTATGAATTGTGTTGGCATCTATTTTTCAGATTACCGTCATCGTTCGTCATCATTATCTTTCATTATACTCCATATTCCTTTAACAATCAAAAAATCGCATACCATGACGTATCATGATATGCGATAGTTCATCTTATTTTATGCGGTTCTGAAAGTGCCGTGTTTCACAACTGGTTTACCTTCTGCTGTTTCACGTTGACGCAAAGTACGACGTTCTGCACTACGAATCACTTGGGATAAATGTTTCACAAATAATTCTTGAATGTATGGATTTTCTCCTAAACCTTCATTCCAAATGGAAACCCCATAGCCTTGTTGTCCTAACAAAGTAGCAATAGAATCAGATCGTTCACCTCCTAAGTAATCCATTAAGTGAGCGGAGCCAATCAATGCCAAAGGCACCACCAATACTTCCTGATGATCTAAACGTTCTAACAATGTCAGTGCTTGTTTAAAGTTAGGGAATCCATTGGCTGTGAATACCACTACATTTTGCCCTGCTCCATACAAACATTTCAATTGTAACGCACTATATTCCAATTGGTTTTGACCATTAGCCATGAGTAATACAGTTTTATTTAATGCACGAATGTTAATGTGCTTAATGATTGCTTCTATAGTATCGGAGTAATCATCTGCATAATTTTTCACCCCTAAAGAGTTCAACAATGGTTTGCCTACTGTAGCATGCAAGCCACGATCGTGAGCTTCTTTCATCACTTCTTTACGCATTTGTACATAACATTGATCCCATACTAATGCAAATGGCTGAACAAAAATCTCCGTTACCCCTGCAGTAGCCAAACTTTCAATGGCACCCGTTAAAGTAAATACGTTTGCTTCATATTTTTCATTCCATTTATCCACTAATGCATCCGATAAAAATACACGACGCACTTCTACACCTGGATACATTTCCTTAATCCGTCGTTCCATAGCTCCTACTGATGCTTCCACCGCATCTCCGTAGATAGATCCAAATGTTGCTAACACAATACCACGTTGATTCATATATGCCTCCATATTCATTCCTTGTTTGTTGGGTTACATAAACACACTTCTTAATACCTATCATACGTCACGTTTTCTATTATGTCAATGATAATTTTTCTCATTTATTAAAATTATTAGAAGATACTAAAAAAGGTCTAACAATAGATGTTGTTATCTATTATCAGACCTTAAATGATTAGCCTATGCTTATGGTTGTGAAATAATTCGCGGTGCTGCTACCTTGAATACATCACGCAATAACGGCAAGAACCGCCCTTCAATTAATGTTCGATTTCGTTCACTTTTTGTAATTAGCCATAATGCTGTCCCATTGTATTTAATAGAAATTAAACTATTAATATATTGATCAAAATCGGATTGTCCCATTTTCTCACGCAATTCTAACAATAAAGAATGTAAGGGCTCCCCTTGATACTCAGGGCGTTCCAATACTGGTGTAAATACTACTTCATACACAGAATCACTATATTGATTAGGACCAGCAGAACTTTGAAAATCCATGAATAACCTCCTATATACTATATGTACCAGTATATGTATTAAACTAATGATACATTATATAACTATACACTTATACAATATTTGTCCATTACTACTGTATGCAATTAGTATCTTTCTTCCGGTTGAAATCGTTTCATATAGGCATGCATGAGTCGTCTATCTAGTCCTTTGTATACACGAACTACACCACGACGTAAAAGTTTGTTATATAGAGCAGTTAAAATCCATACTAAAATGAAAGCCCCTAGTATGTCACCAGGGTAATGATTCCCTACAAACACCCGAGAGATTCCTACTAAAATAGAACCATAAACCATCCAGGTCCCCAAATTCCAACGATAATATAGGATACCGCAGGCAAGAGCCATAGTTCCTACTGCATGGTCACTTGGAAAAGATGCATCTGCTGCATGATTCACAATTAACACCACAGTATGGTCCACAAACGGACGATTTTCATAGAACATAGATCCTAAGATGAAACTACCAAGTAAGCAAATCAAAAAAAGCACACCAGTAGCAAAACTTTCACCACGTAGTTTAAAGTTTCGAGTACGGAAACCTTGCATATATAGCCCAGCTAATATAAAAATATAAATGTACGGTACAACTTTAGAAATGACTATCATTAGGGCATCTAATACAAAACTCTGGTTAGCCATATCATTGATAAGCGAAAACAACCAATAATTCATTATAACACCTTCCGTTTCCTAGAAATGAATATATTATGTCTTATTATATCATGTTCCTTCTAGATTGTAATGTGTTGATTATAAAGTAAAATGAAAGATAGAAACGTATATATAATATAAACAAAAAAGAACTCCCGAAGGAGTTCTTTTTATATGTGTAACTATCAAATTAGAATTTGTAGTTAAGTTCTGCACGGTAGTATTCAGGTAAGTTGTTGTCTTTTTTAGCTTGAGTTTTGCTATCGAATGTAGCGTAAGCAGAAAGACCAACGTTTTTAGCTACAGTGTAATCCACAGTTGCTAAGTAACCTTTATAGTCTTTATCTTTTGGTACATTCCAAGTGTTAGCCACTACTGGTGCTTCTTTTTTCAAATCAAAGTATTGAACTTTTGCACCCCAAGTACCAACTTTAGCCATATCAGCTTCGCCATAACCTACACCTGCTGTCCAAGCTTCGCCTGCTGCACCTGTAGTTTCTTGTTTAGCATACTCGCCACCAACCCAAACTTTGGAGCCTAATTTAGCATCAACAGATGCACCATATACACTATTTACACCTTTTTCATGAACATCAGCATAGAAACCTTTTACTGTTAATTTTTCAGTTGGCATAGTGTTTAATTGATATACTGTTACTTGAGCATTATCTTTACGTTCAAGACCTTCTGCTCTGCCACCTTGTAAGTAACCGTATGCAACAGAAGCATTCAATTTATCTTTACCAACTGTTGCCACTGCACCTTCAAATGCATCATCATATACAAGGCCATTACCAACCACCAAATCTTGACGACCAGCTGTTACTGTCGCATATTTACCAAAGTTGTGTTGTACATATACACGGTCAAGTTCAGCTTTAGGAGCGCCCTCTGCACCGAACTCTTTTTCAGCAGCCAAACGGACTACTGCTTTAGTGTTATCATTTACAGTTCCTTCGAATTGTACACGGCCACGATAGTCGAATTTAGAATCACGAGCATCGTTTTTGCCTTCATATTTTAAACGAGCATCACCAGTGAATTTGAAGCTGCCTACTTTATTCTCTAGTGTAGACACACGAACACCTAAGTTGTTCAACTCAGCGGAGAATTCGTTAGCCAAACGGTTGATGATAGCATTTTGTTCAGCATCAACACGATCTTGACGAACTAAAGCTTTAGCTACCATTTGAGCCATTTCATAACGAGTGATATTTTGTTGGCCTTTGAAAGTGCCATCTGGGTAACCGTTAACGATACCTTGGGAAGCCAATTGAGCTACTGCTTGGTATGCCCAATCTTGTGGAGTTACATCGGAGAATGGGTTTGCTGCGAATGCAGAAGTAACACCCAATACTGCTGTTGCAGCTAATACTGCTAATTGTTTTTTCATGATTTTTACCTCTCAATGAAAAATAAAATAATATAAATCGTCTCCTATAGCGAATTAGATTGGATCATATCATCCTATTACTTTTCAATGGAGTGTCCACGTTTCCTCACATATTAGTAAACGGTTTCTGTAATCTAATCTAAACCTTCCATATTTGACTTGAGACCATCATAACATAAGAAATAATAAAACTCAACAATATTTTTCCGTTTTTTACTCAATTCGTTTAATTTTCAACAAAAAAAAGAACTCCCGAAGGAGTTCTTTTTATATGATTAACTTGCAAATTAGAATTTGTAGTTAAGTTCTGCACGATAGGATTCAGCTTGTGCTTTGTTAGCTTGATCTTTAGTATCAATAGTAGCAGTAGCTGCAAGACCAACGTTTTTAGCTACAGCATATTTAGCTGTTGCATATACACCTTTATTACCTTTTTTCGCTAAACCTAGTGCGGAATCGATTACAGGCGCATCTTTTTTAATATTGTAGTATTGACCTTTAACAGACCAAGTACCTTGTTTTGCCATGTTATAATTTCCATAACCTAAGCCCGCTGTCCAAGCTTCACCATTAGCACCTTGAGTTTCTGTTTTCACATATTCACCGCCAGCCCAAACTTTGTTGCCAAGTTTAAGATCTAGAGATGCACCATATGCATTATGTACATTTTTTTCATGAGCATCAGCATAGAAACCTTTTACTGCTAATTTTTCAGTTGGCATAGTGTTCAATTGATATACTGTTACTTGGGAGTTTTCAGCACGAGTCGCTTTATCAAGTTCTAATTTACCATATGTTCCACTTTGTAGATAGCCATATGCCACAGACGCATTCAATTTATCTTTACCAGCTGTAGCAACTACACCTTCAAAAGCACCATCAAATGCAAGACCATTACCAACTATCAAATCTTGGCGACCAGCAGCTACAGTTGCATATTTACCGAAGTTATGTTGTACATATACACGGTCAAGTTCAGCTTTAGGAGCACCCTCTGCACCGAACTCTTTGCTACCCGCTAAACGTACTACTGCTTTCGTATTGTCATTTACAGTTGCTTCGAATTTTACACGACCACGGTAGTCGAATTTAGAATCACGAGCATCGTTTTTACCAGTGTAACGAAGACGAGCATCACCAGTGAATTTGAAGTTGCCCACTTTGTTTTCCAATGTGGAAACACGAACGCCTAAATTGTTCAATTCAGCGGAGAATTCGTTAGCTAAACGGTTGATGATTGCATTTTGTTCAGCATCAACACGATCTTGACGAACTAAAGCTTTAGCTACCATTTGAGCCATTTCATAACGAGTGATGTTTTGTTGGCCTTTGAATGTGCCATCTGGGTAACCGTTAACGATACCTTGGGAAGCCAATTGAGCTACTGCTTGGTATGCCCAATCTTGTGGAGTTACGTCGGAGAATGGGTTTGCTGCGAATGCAGAAGTAACACCCAATACTGCTGTTGCAGCTAATACTGCTAATTGTTTTTTCATGATTTTTACCTCTCTTTGAAAAACAAAAAATACATATACCCAAGCATATGATTAGGTCATGTATATTTCTTGATATTTCAATGGAGTGTCCATGTTTCCTCACATTATGGAATCAATTTTCTATACCGTCCCTATATCTACTTGGATTACTTTTATACTATCACAAGTCAAGAAATAATGCAAATTCCATATTATTATCATTCTTTATAGTTATATTTTATATCTTACATGAATCTATATAACTAGAATACTAGAAAAAAAGAACCCCCGAAGGAGTTCTTTTTTATAGTTAACTTTCAAATTAGAATTTGTAGTTAAGTTCTGCACGGTAGTAGTTCGCTAATTTATCGCCAACTAAGTTTTTACCATGTAATTGAGCATTAGCTGTTAAACCAACGTTTTTAGCTACTGCATAGTTAACAGTTCCTAACCAACCTTTGAAATCATATACAGATTCCATTGGTAAGTTATATGTAGTAGAGTTTACAGGGTTATCTTCACCAAAGCGGAAGTATTGTGCTTTTACATCCCAAGAACCAGCTTTGGAGATATCGTACATACCATAGCCAATGCCAGCAGTCCAAGCTTCTCCGTCTTCACCAGCGGATTCATAGCGAGTATATTCAGCACCCGCCCAAATTTTATTGTTTGCACCAAAACGTGTATCTAATGCTCCACCAAAGAAGTTTTCAGAGCCTTCACCATGTTGTTGAACATAGAAACCTTTTGCTTCTACATGTTTACCTACTTTTGCATTTACTTGGTATGTTGTAGATTGGTAACGCTCTTCTTTAGAAAGTTCAGCAAGATCTCCATCTAACATATAACCATGTGCTACAGATGCATTTAATTTATCTTTACCAAATGTTGCTTGAGCACCTTCAAAAATGCCATCATAAGCGAAACCGTTACCAATTACTAAATCTTGACGGCCTACAGAAGCTGTTGCATATTTACCAAAGTTATGTTGTACATATACATGATCTAAAGTTGTTTCAGGATTTCCTGTAGCGCCAAACTCTTTGTCGCCTGTTGCTAAACGAACTACTGCTTTAGTGTTGTCGTTTACAGTAGCTTCGAATTGCACACGTCCACGGTAATCAAATTTGGAACGTTTGCTAGTTTTTTCAGTAACATCACCATATACATTAGTTTCTGTAACGTTTACATAGTCATTACCACGATCATTAGAACCTTGGTAACGAACACGTGCATCACCAGTGAATTTGAAGTTGCCCACTTTGTTTTCTAGTGTGGAAACACGAACGCCTAAGTTGTTCAATTCAGCGGAGAATTCGTTAGCTAAACGATTGATAATAGCGTTTTGTTCAGCGTCAACACGATCTTGACGAACTAAAGCTTTCGCTACCATTTGAGCCATTTCATAACGAGTGATGTTTTGTTGGCCTTTGAATGTGCCATCTGGATAGCCGTTAACGATACCTTGGGAAGCCAATTGAGCTACTGCTTGGTATGCCCAGTCTTGTGGTGTTACATCGGAGAATGGGTTTGCCGCGAATGCAGAAGTTACACCCAATACTGCTGTGGCAGCTAATACTGCTAAATGTTTTTTCATTGTTAATACCTCTTACTAAAAACATAAAATTACTTAATCTTTTCTGAATTATATAACAAAATTTATTCCGCATATACAATTCATCTTTATATTTTTAAAAGAGTATCCATGTTCCCTCTAGTAATTAACATCGATGGTTTGTATATGTATTCTAAAAAATTTTGTTATATCCATTTACTTAAATGTATCGAAAAGACTTTTGTATAATAACATAAATTTTAAAAAAGTACAACTATTTTTTTCGATATCCCTCTATAATGTCAAACAAATTTTGTTTAAAACACTGATAATAAGCCATTTTGTCTATAAATTATAAACTTGTAGAAATAACAAAAAGGAACCCCCTAAGGGGTTCTTTTTCATAGGTAACTAACAAATTAGAATCTGTAGTTTAGCTTTTCTTATTTTCTCTCCTCCAATTCCAACCAACGTAAGGTACTCATATCCAACTCTTCTACCACTTGTTCTCGTTCTTTGATGGTACTTTCAATGGCTTCATAGTCACTACCCCCTTGAGCAATCATAGCATCATAGGCTTTCACTAGACCTTCTAGTTCCGCAATGTGAAGTTCTAATTGTTCAAGTTCTTTCATCTCCCCTAAGGTCAGTTTCTTTTTGGCACTCTCGTTGCTATCTATCGTAGTCGATACTACTTCTGGATTCATACTAGTATTCACATCTATGCCTGTATCACGTGATCGGTTTTGTACACCTCCACTTTCAGCATCTACTACCGTCCCTTCATTGGCATGGTGTTCCGCATTCTGCTCCCTAGAACCAGCGGAGCCACCCTGTACCTGCACAGCATGACGTAGGACACCACGTTTTGTATCACCACCCATGGCGCTCGTTAGCTTCGTATCCGCTTCATAATCAGAGTAACCACCATGGTATATCTCGATATGGCCTGCTCCAGTGAATACAAAGAGTTTATCTACCACCCGGTCTAAGAAGTACCGATCATGACACACGGTGATGACAATACCGCTATAAGAATCTAAGAACTCTTCTAAGACTTCTAAGGTTGGAATATCTAAATCATTGGTAGGCTCATCTAGGAGTAGCACATTGGGGGCATCCATTAAGATGCGAAGTAAAAATAATCTTCGCTTTTCCCCACCAGACAGTTTACGGATGGGCAAACCATGGTGGGATGGAGGAAATAAAAAGCGTTCCAATAATTGACCTGCACTTAAGGAACTGCCATCGGGCAAGTGCAAATACGAGCGATTTTCTCGAATATAGTCCAACACCCGTTGGTCCTCTTTAAAGGTCGGCAATTGTTGCGAGAAATATCCAATCCGAACTGTTTCTCCACGCCCCATAGTCCCACCTGTCGGTTCTAGGGACCCTTGGAATAGCTT
This sequence comes from Veillonella sp. 3627, assembly GCF_003992195.1. Classification (NCBI taxonomy): domain Bacteria; kingdom Bacillati; phylum Bacillota; class Negativicutes; order Veillonellales; family Veillonellaceae; genus Veillonella; species Veillonella sp. 3627. The sequence goes on from NZ_RQVG01000002.1 coordinate 194,050, forward strand.
CATCAACGTAGTCTTACCAATCCCATTAGGTCCTACCACACCAATTCGGTCATGACGTACCATATGGTACGTAAAGTCTCTAATCACTTCTCGTCCTGTAGGATACGCAAAGGACAAGTGCTCTATATCAAAGATGGTATTTCCTAAGCGAGAGGCTAATACTACGGGATCCACAGTGCCTACTTTTTGTCGTTTTTCCATAGCTTTCAATTGCTCGAACCGTTGCAACCTTGCCTTTTGTTTTGTTGTACGCGCCTTTGCACCACGGCGCACCCATTGTAATTCACTGGCAATCAGTTTTCTGCGCTTTTCCTCAATGGCATCTAACTGTGCTTCTCGTTCTTCTTTCAAGGATACATAGGTTTCGTAAGTCTCTTGAAATTCATATATAGTCTGATTCGATAGTTCCCATATGGTGTTACATACGGCATCTAGGAAATATCTATCATGGGTGCTCAATAATACAGCCCCTTTTCTATCTTTTAAGTATAGTTCTAGCCATTCAATGGTGGCCTCATCCAAATGGTTCGTCGGTTCGTCAAGCAATAATAAATCACAAGGATAGACCAAGGCTCTAGCTAATGCTAATCTTCGTCGTTGTCCCCCAGATAATGAGTTTGCTGGCCCATGTACATCATGAAAGCCAAGGCGTGTCAATATCATTTTTGCTTCTTGTTCTACAACCCAGCCATCTTCTTCATCCATGCGCGCTAATAATTTCATATACTGCGAGGATTCTGGGTCTTGTAAAGCTCTTTCAAAATCTCGAACCAGTGAAAGTTTAGGATGGTCTCCTAATAATACATTATCTAGCAAGGTACTACTTTCATCAATATACGGATCTTGTTCCAATCGATGAATCGTAGCCTTCCCATTCCGTTCTATACTACCTGTATCTGGTTCTTGTGTTCCTTCCAACACCTGCAATAAAGTTGTTTTACCTGTCCCATTGACGCCAATTAAGCCAATGCGATGATGAGACGCTATGGTGACATTTACGTTTTTAAACAATAGCCGGGTGCCATACGATTTTTCTATATTTTGTAATGTTAAGATGTTCATACTCGTTTATATAATTCCTAGTTCTTGTTTTAATGCACTTTGTAATATTTTAGAAAAATTAAGATTCTCTTCTTCTGCTTTATGATTAAGCCAACTAGGAATAGTAAGCGTTTTTTTCACAGCTCTATTATCTGTCTTTCTTAAATAAGCTTCCTCATCCCATTTTACTAGCCCAATAAACTCCCCTGAGCTACATTGTATATCTGTTGGACTCATAGGAGCTGGAAATTCTTCTTTATCTTCACTCAAAGAATACAAATAAAGTCCCAATGCATCTTCTGCCATGTCCACCGCCTCGGCTAATGTATTACCTTCTGTAACACAGCCTGGCAAATCTGGAAAGCTGACTGTATATCCTCCATCTCCATCACTGCTAAAAATTGCTGGATACATTTCTTTTCTCATAGTATACCTCCTATTTCATCGTAACTACTTTATTTAATTCCTGCTTGCTTCAATATTGTATGTAATGTTTTAGGTTTTAAGTCTTCTTTATGTACAGGTACTGTAACACGCCCCACTTTACTCGTATGCTTTAACATATGATGTGAGCCTCGTATTCGATCAACATACCAGCCGTCCTTTTTTAATACTTTTAGTAGTTCTTTTGGTGTTACCAAAATAATCACCAGCTTTCACGAAAATAGACATGAGATTACTAATTACATACAAAACAACTTCTATTTTTATTATAGTACGTACTAACACGTATGTAAACTATAGATTTGCATTGACACACCTACTGTCATGGATTAGAATGAAAGTAACATATTCATTATTTTATAAGGAGGTTGTCATGGACACTGACACGGTTCAGCAAGAGTTTGAAGATATTGGTTTTGAAATTGTAGAAGTTGACGAACGGGACGTCCTATTATACGAACTATCTGATGGTAGCGAAGAGGAAGATGGTCAATATGCCATTATTTCCGATGAAGATGGACGTATTCCTACTGCAATGGATACACCTGTAATTGTATCCGTGTATGATGATAATGATGCATTTCAATGGAGCGTAACACTTCCAAATGGAGAGGAACTAAAAGAATTATTCCTTCGTGTGGAAAGTGCGGAAGAATTACTAGATACTTTGCAAGATATTCGCAATGAAAATATTGAGCGTTACGATTCTGAAATGGACTCCTATAGCGAGTAATACAGCAAAAAGGCTGTCGCACCATGTAATTTACATGTTGTGACAGCCTTTCTTAATACAACTGTATAAGTAGGAGGCCATACTAGTCGGCATCCTAAGTCCTGTATTATGTTATCTTTCTATTCAAGCATCTCCTGTTTATGTGCCAGCATGTCCTCACAAGCAGCTACGATTTCCGCGGCTCCATCTACTTTCCAAGCCTTCGCTGCTTCATGCATAGCCTGTAAGCGTTCATGGTTTTGTAATAACGCACCTACTACATCATCCAAGTTTTCAATATGACGTGCCCATTTGCCACAGCCCTTCTGTTCTAACAGTTCTGCATTAGCCTCTTCTTGCCCAGGAATGGCATTGAAAAATACCATAGGTACGCCTATGGTAACGCCTTCCATACAAGTCAATGCCCCTGGCTTTGTCACAAGCAACGTCGCCTTTCGCATCAATTCAGGGATTTCATTGGTATAGCCATATATGGAAATAGGCGTTCGTAAGGATTCTTTCATATGATGCAAAGAGTTATATAACCCATCGTTCAAGCCTGCCACTACATGAATTTCATCAATCCCCGGTACATGATCTAGCCGTTGTAAGGCTTCTTCTACACAGCCTAATCCAAGTCCACCACCCATGAGCAATACCCTCTTACAAGAATCACTGCCATAAGGTTCTTTTAAAGGTGTAAAGAAGTGACGCATAATAGGAATACCCGTGACATGAATTTTTTCTAAAGGTACACCCATGTTCAACACTTCATACACCATGGATGGCGTAGCTACATGATAGGCATCGATTTCATCATAGCGCCAAAATTGGTGGGCTGCAAAGTCAGTCATAACGGCTACAATAGGAATCTCTATTTTTCGATGTCGTTTCAACACACTTGCTGCCCCACAAGGAAATGGATGGGTACACACAATTAAATCTGGCTCTTCCTTTTCTATGAGTTTTTCCATCCGATTCTTTAGCATCCAAGACACTACCGTTTGGGCTACGCTTCCTTTCCATTCAGCACCAGACCAACGATAGACAATATCATAGAGGAAAGGAAAGAAGTCTAACATTTTAAAATAGGTTTCTTTCAATAGGTTATCAAAGGAAAATGTATCTGTCCCTAAAAAGTCTACATGATGCACGACTGCACTTGGATCTTTCTGTTGCCAATATTCTTGAATCGCCAGTGCCGCTTGCGTATGACCCGTACCAATTGACGCCGATACAATTAAAATACGTTGACCCATGTGCCCTCCTTTCTTTAGATAGCCTCTAATGATGTATGTTTATCTCACCAATTCTTACTAAGCAATTACATTATGTCTATTCTATCATAGATTCGAAGAGATACAAAACATTCCCTCTCCTAATCGACTACCTCCAATCCCTATTTTTGCCATATATTGGGAGATATAGTATACATATGTCTACCATTGCCTCAACATATATGAATGTTGAATATAAAAAAGAACGCTTCCTTCCCATGCAAATGTAAGAAAATATCAATTTGCAGAGGAATGTAGCGTTCTTTTTGTATTTTAGGAATATCCTGAATTATTTTTTACGAACTTTAGTAGATGCTTTAGCAGCTGGTGCGTTCACAAGGTCTTTTAATTGTTTACCTGCTTTGAAAGCTGGGGATTTGGATGCTGGAATTGTCATTTCTTCTTTCGTACGAGGGTTGCGGCCAATGCGTTCAGCACGAGTACGAACTTCGAAAGTACCAAAACCAATTACTTGTACTTTTTCTTCTTTAGCTAATGCTTCGCCAATTGTGTCGAATAAAGCTTTTACTGCTTTTTCAGCATCTTTTTTTGTCAATTCAGCTTTAGCTGCAACGCTTGCGATTAATTCAGTTTTGTTCATGATTGAACCTCCCTTAAAAATAGTATTCTTTTAACTTAATCATGCGATTAAAGTTCCACCTTTGCCGCCTCCCAAAATTCATCTAGCTCTTTGAGAGTAAAATCCTCCCATTTGTTTCCACTCTGTTGAACCTTTTTTTCCACATAAGAAAATCGCCGTATAAACTTTGTATTTGTGCGGTGTAGTGCGTTTTCTCCGACTATTTTATACCATTTAAACAGATTTATCAAGGAAAAAAGTACATCTCCCCCCTCTTCTTCCGCTTTTTCTATGTCTTTTTTGAATATTTCTTGCTTAAATTCATCTATTTCTTCATAAAACTTAGCCCATACCCCTTCTTCACTAGGCCAGTCGAACCCCACTTTACTTGCTTTCTCTTGTAATTTTTGAGCCCGTAATAAAGCTGGTAATCCTGGAGAAATTCCATCCAAAATAGATGTGCGTTCATGCCCTTTTTCTTTTGCTTTCAATTCTTCCCAAGTTGCTAATGTATCTCCTACTGTTTCTCGGTCTGCCCTTTGAAACACATGCGGATGTCGTCTCACCATTTTAGCGGTAATATCATTCACCACATCTTGCATGGTAAAATATCCATTTTCCTCTGCCACTCGTGCATGAAATACGATTTGCAACAATAAATCTCCTAATTCTTCCCGTAAATGGTCCACATTCTTTTCATCAATAGCTTCTAATGTTTCATATACTTCTTCTAGCAAATATCTACGTAGTGAACTATGTGTTTGTAATTTATCCCAAGGACATCCATTAGGGCCTCGTAATTCAGCTAATACATCTACTAATGGATCCAATGTAAAGGAACTCGTTTCTTTTTGACTCACTTAGAACCACCTTTCTTCATGGCTTGTTTTGCCAAATCTGTAAACTCTTTCACCTGCATGGTTTTCGTTATACTTAGTGCTAATACATATAGTACAATTCCTAAAAGAATAGATAATGCTACACTCATGGTATTAGATAGGATAGTACTCATAAAATTATAAAACATCACTGTGCCACCACCCATGGCTAAGGAGGAGAATAGTATTTTTCCAATTTCTAAGAAAGAAATAGTAAATGATGTACTTCGATACAATATATACAAGTTTGCTACCGCAGCTATACCAAAATCTACATTAGTGGCCCATGCAGCACCTTCTATCCCCCATTGCGGTGTTAAATAGAGATTTAATAAAATTTTTAATACTGCCCCTAAGAGTAACGTAAACATAGGAATCGCCGTGCGTCCTAACCCCTGTAAGGCACCTGTTGTTACTTGTTGTACACCTAGTAGCCAAATGCTAGTGCTAAGAACAGCAATAGATCCACCTGCATTCGGCGTATCAAACATCATCTGAGAAATCGGTGTAGCCAATACACATAATCCTACAAAGGCAGGAATAGTTACGATATTCGTCATCCGTAGCGCGGTCTCCATGCGATGATGGATTTCTTCTCTATCTCGTTCTCTATGCAGTCTAGATATGGCCGGTACTAAGCTAGTGGCTAAGGACATAGTCACTATAACAGGCAAGCTGATAAGAGAGGTCGCCATGCCTGTTAAATATCCAAATGCTGTTGTGGCCTCTTCTTTGCCATAACCAGATAGCATCAATTGTTGTGGTACTAGCCATAAATCAATGGCTCCAATGAGAGGTATCATAATATTGGCTACGGCCACTGGAAAGGCTAGTGTCATTAAGTCTTTTATAATGGTCTTCGGTGATTCTAAAGGAAATATTTGTCCTTCTAATTTAGATTCTCGACCATAATAATACAGTAACACCACTAATCCTAAGCCTACGCCAATGACAGAAGATAAGGCCGCACGACTAGAGGCTAATTCAATCCCCTGTGGTAAAAAGTAGATAGCGGCCCCCACCATCACTAGTACACGCCCTAACTGTTCACATACCTGTGATATACCAGTAGGCAACATATTTTGAAATCCTTGAAAATAACCTCGAAAACAGGCCAATAAAGAAACAATCCCAATGGCAGGTGCTACCGCTAATAACGCACCTTCTGCTCGGTTATCTGTAATCAATCCGATTTCGATAACATAAGGAATAGCAATATAGAAGGCTACACTTAGCAATACACCTAGCATCCCCATAGTAGTCAATGCTACCTTGAAAATATGCCGAGCTCCTCTATAGTCCTCTTGTCCCACTTTGCGAGCAATCATAATAGAAAGAGCGACTGGTAATCCTGCTGCTCCAATACTGATAATTAGTTGATACAAAGAATAGGCCATTTGGTACAGACCCACCCCTTCGCCTCCTAAGATACGGGCTACAATGACTTTACTGACCGCCCCTATGACCTTCACCAATAACCCTGCTACGGTTAAGATCATAGCTCCTTTCATAAATCCTGTCATATTAGCCCTCCTTTGGAAGTTTTCGTTCAAATTCACTCAGTACTTGTTCTACTTGGCGGATTACATCGCCAGATTGTAATGTATAGGCCCATACAGTGGGGTTTGATCCTCGATGTTTCATATGTTTCCATATGTCTTCACTGATGGCGCCCATATCCCAGTCTTCCATTTTAGACTCATCTTGCCAAGTAAAGAGAATATTCCCATCCTTACGAATGACACTCTTCATGCCTAAAGCGCGAGCTCGTTCCTTAATCATGGCCAATTTAATCAGACGTTCCACTGGTTTTGTAGGAGATCCAAACCGGTCAATTAATTCATCTACAAAATCGTCTAAACCAGCTTTTGTATCAATTTGTAGTAATCGTTGATACACAGAAATCTTTCGTGCCTCATCATGAATATAATCACTATCGATAAAGGCATCCATGCCTACATCCACCACTGGTGCTGGTAATGGACGGTCTGGAATATCTTTTTTCTGAGCTTTTGCAATCGCTTCTTCTAACATGGCGGCATACATAGCAAAGCCGACAGCTGCGATATTACCATGTTGTTGCGCACCTAATAAATTGCCTGCCCCTCGAATTTCCATGTCGCGCATAGCTAACTTAAATCCTGCACCTAATTCGGTAAATTCCTGGATGGCCTTCAACCGTTTTTCGGCACTTTCATTTAACACCTTATCTGGGCGATACATAAAATACGCATACGCTCGTTGACTAGAACGCCCTACTCGCCCGCGCATTTGATACAACTGTGACAAGCCCAAATGGTCTGCATCGTAAATAATAATGGTATTGGCATTCGGAATATCTAAGCCCGTTTCAATAATACTAGTACATAAGAGCACATCATATTGTCCTTCTGTAAAATCCTGCATCACATGTTCCATCATGGTACCCGCCATTTGTCCATGAGCCACTGCAATGCGTAGGTCCGGCATAGCTCGCTGTAACTGTTCTTCCATATGCGCAATGGACTGTACCTTGTTATACACAAAATATACCTGTCCACCTCGTTGTAGCTCACGACGAATAGCTTCCGTCACTACTTGCATGTCAAACTCCACAACATAGGTTTGCACTGGTAATCGTTCCATCGGTGGCGTATGGATGACACTCATTTCACGAACCCCTACCAAGGACATATGCAAGGTCCGTGGAATTGGCGTAGCGCTGAGGGTTAGAATATCAATATTAGTAGCCCATTGTTTCCACTTTTCTTTTTGTGCCACCCCAAATCGTTGTTCTTCATCTACTACTAATAGGCCTAACTTTTGGAATTGAATTTTCTTACTTAATAACGCATGTGTGCCGATTAAGATATCTACCTGTCCATCTTGTACAGCCTTAATAATATCCTTCTTTTCTTTCGCTGACCGGAATCGATTTAACACGTCTACACGCACTCCAAATTGTGAGAATCGATACATAAATGTTTTAAAATGTTGCTCTGAAAGCACCGTTGTGGGTACTAACATGGCCACTTGCTTACCGCTCATAACAGCTTTAAACATAGCGCGCATAGCCACTTCTGTTTTACCGAATCCAACATCCCCACATAACAGTCGGTCCATAGGGCGTGGTAATTCCATCGACGCCTTAATCTCTTGAATCGCTTGTAATTGGTCATCAGTCTCTTCATACGGGAACTGGTCTTCAAACTCTCGTTGCCATGGTTGGTCTGGTAAAAATGCATAGCCCTCTATAAGTTCTCGTTTCGCATACAACTCTACTAAGGTATCTGCTAAATCATCAATAGATTTTTGGGCTTTCGATTTTGTCTTAATCCATTCCTTACCACCCATTTTATGTAGTTTGGGCGTAACTCCTTCATTACCAATATATTTTTGTAATTGATCCAAATGGTCTGCCGGTAAAAATAAACGATCTGTACCAGCGTAATCAATTTCAATATAATCTCGATGAATGCCTTCCGTCTCTATGGTCTTCAGTCCTCGATATTTACCAATACCATGGATGCTATGTACTACATAATCCCCAACGGTAATATCTGTAAAATATTTAATCTCCTGACCTTTATCTACTTTCTTACGAATTTTTTTCTTCTGAAAGCCAAAAATATTCCCTTCTGTGATGACCGTTAGGTTTGAATGTGGCAATTCAAATCCCTCTGAAAGTATGCCCTCCACAATAAGAACTGCAGGTGCTGTCCATTCCCATGTATCTCGATACACATAGGATATCTTATTTTCAAGTAACGCACTTTCTATTGCTTCACGGCGTTGCTGATTGTGTAATACCAATACGATTTGTCTATTCAAGGATGCATTAAACTTAATATCATCCATAAGCATAGGAATTTGACGTTCATAGGAGGCAATAGATTTTCCCATCATACCGATGGTCTGTACCTTCCCCCACCCTGCAGAGCGTTGCATCATACTGAATAAAATAGTGGTATGCGCCTGAGAAGATGCTTTCCAATCCTTCCAACGCATATATAACTCTTCATTCGTCGCATCTTCCTTATGAACTTTACCTAACGCTTCTTCTAACCGTTTTGGCTCATCTAAAATTAATACGCCACTACTTAAATAAGAGAGTATAGAGCAAGTTTCCTCATCATTATCTGCGTGTATAGGTAAGACCATACATTCCGAAGTTTCCCCCATAGAACGTTGCGTATCCACATTGAACTGACGCATAGTATCAATCGTATCGCCAAAAAATTCAAGACGAAAAGGAAATTCACTTTGAATAGGAAATACATCTAAAATATCTCCACGCACGCTAAAATGACCACGATATTCCACCTGGTCCACTCGTTCATATCCAATTTGTACTAATTTTTCTAACAGGATTTGCTGATCTATGTCTTCCTCTACCTGAAGCGTTAACATATGATCTAACACGGTACAAGGTTCGCCTACAAATTGACTAGCTTCTTCTATGGTAGCTAATACAATCACTGGTTTACCCAAAGCTAGATTCCCTAAGGTCTCCATCCGTTTTGCCTGTGTATCTAAACTTTTTGCCGTCCATTGTGAAAGAGATCGATCCACAATAGGATAAGATAATACTTTAGCATCTGGTAATAGACATTGTATATCCCTTTCCCACAGCTCTTTATGGGTTTTATCATGGGTCACAATGAGGGTTGGTCTTTGCTCACCTTCTAATGTAGCTTGACTATACAGAAAAGATTTCTGTGATCCTCCTAATCCATAGATTTGGGTAGCGCCTTTTTTATAAAAAGAGTCTACAATATCCTTCATAGTTCCTTTTATATCTAATATAGGCTTATATGTCATCGACATATAGTATTTCCTTTCTTATATGAAAAAGAGCTATAGTTATCTATAGCCCCTGTGATTATTCTAGGTTTTCTTTAATCGCCGTATTCGTGGACTCTTCAATATAATGAAGGGCTGCATAAATTAAATATGCACCTACAGTAAGACCGAAAAAAAAGGCTTTGAATATTTCTTTGTTCCAACGAGTTTCACGTAAACCAGAAACCGCAGATGCTAAAAAGCTTAAGTCTGTAACTTTCATAGCAACCTCCTTGTATCAACACTTAAATTTATATTCTTACACTAGATATACAAAAAAAGCGAATATAACTATTCGCTTATCTTTAAAATTGGTGCGGGAGAAGGGACTTGAACCCCCACGCCAATGGCGCCAGATCCTAAGTCTGGTGCGTCTGCCAATTCCGCCACTCCCGCATAAGATGGTGACCCAGGAGGGATTCGAACCCCCGACCTTTTGATTCGTAGTCAAACACTCTATCCAGCTGAGCTACTGAGTCATATGTAATTTAGTTGGCAGGGGCAGTAGGACTTGAACCCACAACCAACGGTTTTGGAGACCGCTACTCTACCAATTGAGCTATACCCCTATCTTTACGACCTACTCAGTATAACGTAAAGTTGATACTTTGTCAAGTGATTCTTGTAGCAGAACCAAGTTTTTAGCTGGGCTAGCAGATGCTAGCCCCCGCTAAGTTTTATCAGCGACTTCCTATCCTCCCAGGCCGTTTCCAGCCAAGTACTTTCGGCGTTTACGAGCTTAACTACTGTGTT
>NZ_RQVG01000003.1:0-146223 GCF_003992195.1 Veillonella sp. 3627
AACACAGTAGTTAAGCTCGTAAACGCCGAAAGTACTTGGCTGGAAACGGCCTGGGAGGATAGGAAGTCGCTGATAAATAAAAAAAGACACCCAGTAGGGTGTCTTTTTTTATTAATCTGTAAGTTTACATACGAGCAGGCCGGCCTGGAATCCCCAGTGAACCACTTTCATAGGAGCATAGCGACGCATGAAAGTGTGTGAATCGGGGAGTTCGGCCCGTAAGGTTTTCTACGACCGAAGGGAGTAAGAAAATCCACAGGGCAGAACAGGAAGTTGCCAATGAAAAAACTATTTTTGCAAGCCCTTTCCAGCCAACATGAAAAAAACACTTGAAATAATAAAGATAATTTTACATAATGACAAATCAATCGTAACCTTGTATACTATATCTATTATTAAGGTAACTAAGGTGATAATATGATACATACTACACGTAATAATATTTTCAAAAAACCTAAAATGGAATTTTTTAATACCTTTGATCGTGAGGAATTTCTCCTATTAATTGTAAAAGGTATAGTCATAGGAATTGCAGCCGGCATAATTGGTTCTGCTTTCAGATATATTATTCATTGGGGAAATGACTATCGTCATGAATTCATGGCTAGTGCTACGATAGAGCAAATCATTATATGGATTATCGTTATGATGATCTTAGGTTGGTGTTGTCATCTTTTGCTAAAATGGGCACCCTTGTCGGGAGGTTCAGGAATACCTCAAATTGAAGGAGAAATGAAGGGGATTTTTAATATGAATCCTTTCCCTACGTTGGTATCTAAATTTTTTGGTGGTGCTTTTACAGGTATCGTAGGATTTTCTGTTGGGCGCGAAGGGCCTTCTGTGCAATTAGGTGGAGCTACAGGAAAACTCTTGTCGAATTGGTTTGGCAGCTCGTTACGTGAGGAGCGGATTTTAACATCTGCAGGGGCGGCAGCTGGTTTGACTGCTGCCTTCAGTGCACCAGTATCAGGAGCTATCTTTGTATTTGAAGAAGTGCATAAAAGTTTTTATCCTAAGCTTGTGATTCCTACATTTTCTGCTACTATATCATCTAACTTAATTACGTCTTTAGTATTTGGATTAACACCGTCATTGGGATTTTCTGTTATGGAAAGTATTCCTATTGAGTATTTCACAACACTTTTCATATTAGGAGTTGCTGTGGGATGCTTTGGAGTTATTTTTAATCGTATGATTGTAGGAGTAAAGTGTATCTATGATAGACTACCCATATCTAGAGGGTGGAAAATTTCTTTAACATTTCTTGGGGTAACTCTATTAGGCTTAGATTCACAAATGCTGCTAGGTGGTGGTAATGATGTAGTAACCATGATGGTTGCTCATCAACAGACATTACAAGTATTGCTATACATTGTGATAGGTAAAATTGTGTTAACTTCCATTTGTTATGGTAATGGTGCACAAGGTGGTATATTTCTACCGATGGTTGTAATTGGATCAGCAGTGGGGGCATTGATGCATAGCATATTAGTAGAATTACACATGCTACCGAATGCCTTTGGAAGTAGTTTTATCATTTGCGGTATGGCAGGTATGTTAGCAGCCTCTATGCGAACTCCATTGTTAGCTATCTTATTGGTACTAGAAATGACAAATAGCTTTCACAGTATTTACCAAGTAGGTACTGTGGCCATTATTGCGTATTTAACGGCTGAATTTATGAAAGAATTACCAATTTATGATAATTTATTACTTCGTATGAGCCAAGGCATTGTAGGAGCAGAAGAAGAGCAAACATTTTTCCAAACTCGTCTATCAGTCGTTTGCCCTTATGTAGATACGATGTTGAAAGATATTGAAATGCCAAGAGGATCTATGATCGTCAGCATTGATCGAGGAGGACAACCGATTGTACCAGTGGCCACAACAGTATTACAGTGTGGAGACGAACTATATGTGTCCTGTACAAAAGGTCAGTTAAAAGAAGTAAAAGAATTTTTTGGTCTTTAACATTTCTTATGGAGTTACGATAGGAGATATGCTACTATACATATAGGTACTAGTTGGAGTATTAAAATTTTGAAAGATGGTATATCATTACAAGTCTTACTATACTGTATTAGAAGCTATCTGAGAAACGTTTTCTAGTATGTTGGTTCCAGCCTATTAAGAGTAATAGACTGGCGGATGATTTTATATTAAATAGCATGTACTACATAGAAAGGACCATACATATGGCAATGATGGAATTTACAGACCGCCCCCTAACAGTAGCGGTGATTACAGTGTCTGATACAAGAACAAAAGAGACAGATAAAGGTGGAGCCCGAGTTGAAGAATTAGCTCGCGAGGCTGGATTTGTGGTGGTATCTCGTCAAATTGTGACAGATACAATTGATGAGATTCAAGGAGCCATTCATCAGGCTTTCACTGGCAATTATGATGAAGAAGTTCTAGTTTTGGATACTTCCACAAATAATGCTGTACGAGCTTGGACTTATGAGAGCAATGTCAGTGGTGCAGATATTATTATTAGCACTGGAGGCACTGGTATTGCCAAACGTGATGTATCCATCGAAGCAGTGCAACCCTTATTGGATAAAGAAATTCCAGGGTTTGGCGAGTTATTTCGTTTTTTAAGCTACCGTGATGATATTGGAACGAAAGCGTTGGCATCTCGTGCTATTGGCGGGGTAAAAGATCATACGATTTTATTTGCTATTCCAGGATCAGTAGGGGCTGTTACACTAGCCATGAAAGAATTGATTTTACCGGAAGTTAAACATTTAAAGCGAGAATTAATTAAATAGTGGATTGCGATAGCTATCTTTAGTAACTATGTATTATAGTAGTGCTAAGATAGCTATTTTTGTTGCGCCCATAGATGTGATGTAAAGATAGTAAAGCAAAGCGGCAACAGATAGAAGTCTTCTGAAAAATAGGCAATTATAATAATAGAGACATCTAAATGAATAGTATTACGTATTAAAAGTAAAAAATGTATATAGGCTTTTGTAATTTGTATGCACAAGTGAATGGTAACGTGCTATAATGGAATTATCTAAATTACATAGTAAGTTATTGGAGGAAGTAATGGCTTTCAATTTAAAAGGAAAAGAAGAAAAGTTTTTCAGTATGCTCAATGATCATGCTGAGTTATGTCATGAGGCAGCACAATTGATGCAAGATGTGTTTGAAGGAGAAGTGGAGAAGCGAGAAGCTCTTCGCGAAATTGAACAAAAGGAACATGAGGCAGATGAATTGGTAGCGGCTACTATGGACCGTTTGCGTAAAACATTTATTACGCCAATGGATCGTGAAGACATTCAACTTTTGATTGATCAATTAGATAACACGATTGATAATATTAAAGAAATTATGGATAAAATGGTAATGTATCAAGTGCAAAGCGAACCAACTGCAGGAGCAATCCGTATGGCAGAAATCGTAGCTAAATGTTGCAAACACATTAAAAAATCTATTTCTTATATGGGGAGTTTAAAAAAGAACTATCTAAAAGTAGAAGGTCGTGCATTAGAGGTGTTGCGTCTAGAAGCAGAGGCAGATGATATTTATCATGTGGAAATGGCGAAACTTTTTACAGAGTGCAGTGACCCTATTGAAATCATTAAGTGGAAGGAAATTCTTAGCTCCATGGAAGAAGTTATCGATGGCTCTGAGACTTTGGTAGGAACATTCCGCCGGGTAGTATTAAAGTATGCTTGATGGTTGGGTGATATGGGCCGTCGTTTTGCTCGCATTGGCCTTTGACTATATAAATGGATTCCATGATACTGCTAATGCAATTGCCACATCAGTATCTACTCGAGCCATAGCGCCAAAGACGGCTGTTATGATGGCAGCCACGTTAAACTTTTTGGGAGCTATGGTGAGTACGGGTGTTGCTAAAACAATTGGTGGAGATATTGTTACAGCCCCAGAGATGATTAACGGAGAAATTATTGTTGCAGCTCTTGTAGGAGCTATTTTCTGGAACCTCTTAACTTGGTGGTATGGGATTCCAAGCTCTTCTTCCCATGCCTTAATTGGTGGTATCATTGGTGCTGTGTTGATTTCTGTAGGCCCTGAAGCTCTGCAAGCTGGTGGGATTGGTAAGATTTTTATTTCTTTGGTGGCATCTCCTATTCTAGCACTAGTATTGGGCTATATTGTTATGAAAATACTACTGATCCTATTTGGACGATTTTCGCCAATTATCTTAAATGATCGATTTCGGAATATGCAATTAGTATCTGCGGCACTTATGTCATTCTCGCACGGTTCCAATGATGCACAAAAAGCGATGGGCATAATTACGTTAACCTTAGTAGCTAGTGGACATTTGCAAACCTTAGATGTACCTATTTGGGTTAAAATTGCCTGTGCTACAGCAATGGCATTAGGTACAGCAGCAGGTGGTTGGAAAATTATTGCTACTGTAGGTAGTAAAATTTTTAAACTAGAAAGTATTAATGGATTTGCAGCTGATTTGAACTCTGCCATTACTATTTTTACAGCTACATTATTGCATTTACCAGTATCTACTACACATGTTGTGAGTGGATCTATTATGGGGGTAGGTACAGCCATGCGTGTAAGAGCGGTTAACTGGAGCACTGCAAGGTCTATGGTATTTGCTTGGTTTATTACGATACCATTATCTGCAGGCGTATCTGCACTAGCTTATGTGATTATTGATACATTAGCACATATATAAAAAATGAAGAAGTTGTGAAGAAATAGGTTGCAACATTCTCAATAATTTCTTATAATAGAAACAAGAGATGCTCGAACGCTTTTGCACTCGAGCATTTTTTTGCAAGTTTAAAGTATACCTAAGTAGTGTACTTTTGATGACGGATAGAGTTTTATGAAGGATAGATAACAAAAGAGGAGGACTCATTGAAATTTAATCAAGCGACAGACTATGCATTTCGTATTCTTTTATATATGTCTACATTACCTTTTGGTACTCGTAAGGTAGGCTCAGAGTTAGCACGTACTAGCAAGATTCCTGAACGATTTCTACTAAAAATTATGAGATATTTAGTGAATGCAAAATTATTGCACTCTTACCGAGGCGTAGATGGTGGATTTACATTGGCCAAAAAGCCTAAAGATATTAGTTTGTATGATGTGGTAACAGCGGTAGAAGGAGACACATATTTACAACATTGTTTATATGACTCTGAAAGTTGCTCTCGTGGCTGCCATGGTCAATGCGCCGTACAAGAGGCAGTTGGTAAAATTCAAGCTGTACTAATACAAGAGTTAAAAAATGTTGATTTCGAAACGTTAGCAAAACGTGAGCGTTCGATTCAAATATCATTGCACCATGTGGTATAAATTGTATTCAAGTGAGGAGGAATTAACATGATGGATGCAGTCTTGTTAGCTCGTTTTCAATTTGCATTGACAACGATCTATCATTGGCTCTTCGTTCCGTTTACGCTAGGTATGACAGTATTAGTAGCAATACTAGAAATTACTTATGTGCGTACGAAAAACGAAGTGTACAAAAAAATGGCAAAGTTCTGGGGGAAATTATTCTTAATTAACTTTGCAATGGGTGTTGTAACAGGTATCGTTCAAGAGTTCCATTTTGGAATGAACTGGGCGGAATACTCTCGCTTCATGGGAGATATCTTCGGAGCTCCTTTGGCGTTAGAAGCCTTAACAGCCTTTTTCTTAGAGTCCACTTTTATGGGGGCTTGGATTTTTGGTTGGGATAAATTATCCCCTAAAGCACATGCATTTGTAGCAGTGTTGGTAGCTATCGGAAGTAACTTATCCGCATTCTGGATTTTAGTAGCGAACTCATTTATGCAACATCCAGTTGGATATGCACTTCGTAATGGCCGTGCAGAAATGGATTCCTTTGCGGCTATCCTACAAAATGGGTATTTACCAGGTCAATATTTGCACATCTTTACAGATGGTATCTTAACAGCAGGTGTTATCATTGCTTCTGTTAGTGCATGGCATTTATTGAAGAATAATCACGTAGATTTTTACTCTAAATCTATTAAGTTTGGTTTAGGTGCAGCAGTAATTGGTGGTTTATTAGTTAGTGGCGCAGGTCACTTCCAAGGCCAAACAGTAGCCAAATTACAACCAATGAAAGTAGCTGCTTTTGAAGCATTGTGGGAAACACATGATCCAGCTCCATTTGCTATCGTTGCTGGCATTGACCAAGATGGCAAAAAGAACAATTTTGAAATTGGTGTACCAGGGGCGCTATCCTTTGTAGTTCATGATTCTTTCAAAGGCGAAGTAAAAGGTATCAATGACCTTCAAAAAGAAGCAGAACTAAAACACGGTGCAGGCGATTATGTGCCACATGTAACATCTATGTTCTGGTCTTTCCGTGTGATGATTTTAGCAGGTATCTTGATGCTTGTTACATCTATCGTAGGTTACTACTTGCATATGAAAGGCAAATTGCTTAATAACAAAGCAGCCTTAAAAGCGATTTATCATATGTTAGCCCTTCCATTCATTGCGAACTCCACAGGCTGGTATGTAGCAGAAGCGGGTCGTCAACCTTGGCTTGTATATGGCTTACAAAAAACGGCGGATGGTGCATCTAAAGTGGTAACAGCCCCAGAAATCTGGACAACAATTATCGGTTTTACAGCTGTATACGTAGTCATGGCAATTGCCGCAATCTACTTGGCAGTAAAACATATTCAAGCGGGGCCAGCGGGTAACCCAGCTCATGATGTGGTTGAACAAGAGGAGGCTACATTATGGAAATAATTACAAATAACTTAGAATTAATTTGGTTCATCTTAGTAGGTGTTTTATTTACGGGATTCTTTATTTTAGAAGGTCTTGACTATGGTGTAGGCATGTGGCTCCCATTCTTGGGTAAAACAGACCGTGAACGCCGCCAATTAATCAATACTATCGGTCCTGTATGGGACGGTAACCAAGTATGGATGCTCACCGCTGGTGGTGCTATGTTTGCATCCTTCCCACAAGTATATGCTACCTTATTCAGTGGTTTCTACTTGGCATTGTTCTTGATGTTAGCAGCGTTAATCGCTCGTGGGGTATCTTTTGACTTCCGCAGTAAAGATAAAAGCCCAACATGGCGTGCTGCTTTCGACTGGTGCATTTTCTTTGGATCTGCTATCCCAGCACTTCTTTGGGGTGTTACAGTAGGTAACTTGATCCAAGGTACACCTATCGATAAAGATATGAACTTTGTAGGTGGGTTCTTAGATTTATTGAGCGTATACACGATTCTTTGTGGCGTTGCCTTCGTGTGCGTATTCTTGTACCATGGTGCTTTATATGCATCCGTGAAAACAACAGGGGACATCTCTGAACGCGCTCGTGCAGCTGCATTAGTAGAAGGTGTGATTACAGCAGTAGGTGCGTTGGTATTGGTAGGAGCTACCTATGTATACACAGACCTATTCAACAGCACATTAGCTACCGTAGCATTTGCATTAGCTATTCTTAGCTTCTTAGTATCTTGGGGCTTTACACGTGCTCGCCAAACAGGTAAAGGTTTCGTGTTCAGTGCATTGACAATTCTATTTGTAACCCTTGCGTACTTTGCAGGATTGTTCCCTCGTATCATGGTATCTAGCATTGATCCAGCGTACAGCTTAACAATCATGAATGCTGCATCCTCTACGTATACATTAACATTGATGACAATCGTAGCGTGCATCTTCGTACCAATCGTATTGGCGTACCAAGCATGGGCATACTACTATTTCCGTCATCGTGTTACACAAGATGACTTACACTATTAATCTATAGTGATTTTAAAAGGGGCGTGATTACACGTCCCTTTTCTTGCATATGATAAGAATCGACAAACACGTATTCTGGAAAGGAGGTCTGATGATTCATCCCTTTGCTTGGCAATTAGTGAAATTGCATCCTCGTTCCTATGGAGGATTACTATTGTTTACCTTGCTTGGCACGGTAGCAACGTTAGGGCAAGCATATGCTTTTGCTTGTATTATTGATAGGCTAGTAGTACAAGGTGGAGATATATCTTTTGATTATATACTAGGATTAATGTTAATGATTTTTCTACGTATGGTTTGTACCCATGGAGAGCAGTGGTTGCGAGATCATATTGCAAGTGCAGTTCATGATGACCTACGCAATCGTGTGCTACACCATATGTTATCTCAAGGGGTACGTCAATCCGAGAGTGCTGGTTCTATCACACATATATTGACTGATGGGTTAGATCATGTAGATGCTTATATGAGTCAATATATTCCACAAGCATTATATGCTGTATTGATTCCACTTATATTGTCTATTGCTATTATTAATTCTATCTCTTGGATTGGTTGGATTTTATTGCTAACCTACCCTTTGATTCCTTTTTTTATGATTCTCATTGGTAAGGAAGCAGATAAACTAAATAAGCAGCAATGGGAACGAATGCAATTCTTAGGAGCACATTTCCTTGACGTATTACAAGGTTTAACAACACTGAAAGTATTTGGTCGTGCCAAAGAACAGATTCATGTGATAGGTCGTTTATCTGGAGAGTTTCGCGATGCTACATTAAAGGTATTGCGTATCGCCTTTTTGTCTGCCTTAGTGTTAGAATTAATCGGTACAATAAGTACAGCCATGATTGCTGTCTACTTAGGGGTATCCTTAGTATATGGGGAAGTAGAGTTTTTACCAGCTTTCTTTATTTTGCTACTGGCACCAGATTTCTATGCCCCCCTACGACAGTTGGGATCTGCGTTTCATACGGGTTTATCAGGTAAAGTGAGCCTTACAGCAGTGGAGGAGTATATAACATCAGGTGTAGAAGTAGTTCATACAGGTCAGAAAACACTTAAGGGTCCGATTCAAACTATTGAGTTTTGGGATGTGGCATACGAATATGAAGAAGATCATGTAGGCTTAGCCACTTTTACAGGTGTATTGGAACGTGGCCGTTCTTATATGCTAGTTGGTGAAAGTGGAGCGGGTAAAACCACTATATCTAATGTGCTCATGCAATTATTAACGCCTACTAAGGGCCAAGTGACCATAGATGGTTATGATTTACAAACCTTAGACAGTCAATGGTACCATGAGCAGATTGCGTATCTCAGTCAAACCCCATATATTATGAGTGGTACCTTACGGGAGAACTTACAATTTGGCTTACCGGCGACTGATGAAACCTTATGGCAAGTACTAGAACAAGTACAGCTAGCTGATTTTGTAGCTACTTTACCAAAGGGATTAGATACATTGATTGGAGAAGGTGGCTACGGATTGTCCGGTGGACAACGCCAACGATTAGCCTTAGGACGGACCTTGTTACGACCAGCACAAATCCTTATTCTTGACGAAGTAACAGCTCATTTAGATGTGGAAACTGAGCATCTAATTATGCAGGTATTGCATCAGTATGGGCAAGATAAAATCGTCTTGTATGTGGGGCATCGTGTGCAAACTATGAAGTATGTGGACATTTTATTTGTAATGCAAGAAGGCCGATTAGTAGAATCTGGTAGTTATAGAGACTTAGTCGCACAAAATGGATATTTTACATCCCTAGTGAATACCTATAGTAATCCTGTGATGCGAAAGGTAGTGGAGGAGACACTAAAGTCTGAATCCCCTAATCCAGCATTAGGAGCAGACTATAGCAGTGGCGATACATCGTACGATATAGTGCGACAAGTTGAAATAGAAACATTACATAATACACATGCATCGAATGTTAAAGAACATAATACCATGGGAAATACGCAACAGAATATCCGCCGAGGCTTATGGTCACTCTGGAAGTTACTATCTGGGCATAAAGCCTTGCTAGTGGGTAGTGTAGTTTTTGCTATGGCTACGGTGCTCATGAATATTGGCTTACTTACTACGTCCACATGGCTCATAACAAAAGCCTCAGAGCATCCTCTATTGGTGGTGTTGAGTTTGGCAATTGTTGGAGTACGATTCTTTGGGATTAGCCGTGCTATCTGTCGGTATGGGGAACGTTATGTGTCGCATTCTATGGCTTTCCAAGGTTTATACGAATTGCGTATTGCCTTCTTTAAAAGACTAGAACCATTGGTGCCACGTATCTTTCAATCTATGAAAATGGGGGACCTCCTAGGACGGATTATGGCAGATATTGAGACATTACAGTTCTTTTATTTGCGTACCTTAGTGCCTAGTTTGTCCTTCCTCGTTGTTACAGTGCTAGGCTGTATCATAGGATACCAATTGCATCCGATAGTAGCTATGGTGATTGCATTGTACAGTATTCTTGTAGGCGTAGTGCTGCCAATGATCATTACCTATGTGCTACGGCAAGTACCACCTATGCGATTACATACAAGAGGGCGTATGAAAGAGGAACTCATCGAATCCATTCATGGCGTGGTAGATATTATTATGAGTCATCAAGAAAAACGATTTGTACAGTCTATGAAAGCATCTTTTCGTGATTTTGATGGTTGGCAAAGTCTATGGAATCGTGGCGTTCGTTGGAATCAGACTATCCTCTTAGGGTTAGCACAATCTGCCTTATTAGTAGGGATTATCGTTGGCGTATGGGTGATTGATGGCATTACCTACGGACCGCTATGGGTGGCGGTCATCGCTATTGGATTGCAGTCCTACTTTGAAGCATTACAACCTATGACAGAAGCATCCTTGCATGGCTATGAAAGCGCTTTAGCTATGGAGCGATTGGAACAGCTAGACGATCGATCAGGACAGGAGAAAACATCATTAGAAAGCATGAACCATCAGAGTTCCATAGACGTGGATAAAACAGTATCTCCGATGATTCTTATGCAAGCTCTATCCTTTGCTTATGATGTACTGCCTATTTACGAGGAATTAGAATTGTCCATTCAAAAAGGTGAGAAAGTAGCTATTGTAGGTCCTAGTGGGTCCGGTAAAAGCACATTGTTTGCACTGTTACAAGGATGGTATGCATACAGTGGTACTATCTTTATTGATGGAGTTGATACAAGGGCACTTTCAGAGGAAGAATTGCAATCGTATATGGCATATGCTACCCAAGATATCTATATATTCCATGCTACAATTGGCGATAACATCCGATTGGCTAAGCCGAGTGCTACAGATGAAGACATTTGGCAAGCCTTAGAAGCGGTGCAATTGGCGGACTGGGTACGGACATTACCAAAAGGTTTGCGCACCATGGTCGGTCAAGGGGGCATGGGTCTCAGTGGTGGACAACGACAACGCCTTGGTATGGCACGCTTGTATTTACGTGATGCAGAGATTTTGCTTTTGGATGAGCCACTAGAAGGATTAGATCAAGTCACAAGGCACTTGGTACAAGATCAGTTGAGTACTTTGTTCCAAGGAAAAACTGTATTATACATTACACACCATATCGAACAACTTCATGAAATGGATCGTATTGTATTCTTAGAAGATGGACGCATTGTGGAAAGTGGAACTTATGAACGCTTATTAGCTTTACAAGGTCGATTCTACGAATACCATCGATTGAGCATGGAACGCATTTAGTATAGGTGGGGCTTTTCTTTCATTTGTAAGGGGACTATGATATAATTGTGATAACTATGAAAGTGTATCACTTAGATTCAGATAACCTACTAGATAGGAGATATATATGGGACAATTAGTTACAAAGCTGTTGAAATTAGCCAATACTGTAACTACACAAACACATATAGAAGCCCCACGTTTACCAGAGCAACTAGAAGATGGAAATACGCTGTACGATCATCGTATGCTATCCATTGAGGAAGAAGCGGTGAACCGTAAGATGCGATCTGTGGTGCGTAATCATTGGTTCTTTCATTCCATTATTTTTGAATTTGAACCAAACAATAAGGTATTCATGAATGTCATCACGAAATTGGGGAATGTCATCAATGTAGAATTTGATATTGATGATATTTGGTTTGATGATTATACATCTACCATTCAGCTTAAATTAGATGTAGCCAATGTAGATATGGGTGGTTTATTTTTAAATATCATTACTCATATTTTGGGAAATTGGAGTTTGCATGTATTAGGGATGTTTTTTAATCCTTTCAGCATCGGTGATGATACATCATCTATGCGTTTAGAAAAGAAAGGTATTATTCGATTTGACTTGTCACCGGATAGCCCTGTACGAGAGTTTATTCCTTGGCCACAGCGACCAAAAGATAGCGTAGGGCCGGTGCTATTAACAGCCATCAGATCGGGACAATCTGTGCTGCAAGTGGAGTATTATGCATTCCATCAGAAGTTAGAAACCTATTTAGCTCCTGAAATGCCGGTAAAAACGAACTGGGTTCGCTCCATTGACATGGCGGCAGCTTTGTTAATGCCCATAGGGGTTTGGGTGAGCTTTATTATCTTGAACCATTACTTACCACATGAAGAGCTACAGGACTTTTCTTTCTCTACGTATTTCTTTATTTCCTTGAGCATTTTGCTATTCAGTTTTGTGGTCATGAATATTCCTCGTTATATTTACATGTATTTTGAAACGAGGAAAAAATGGCAATCTGTATTTGTGAGCAATAATATTAAGATCCAGATGCGACGATTACAACGACGTATTGCTATGCAGAAGCAGGCTTTAGAGAATGATAAAAATGTTATGAAACGACAAGAACACATCGTGGAAATGTTGATGCAAATACGAGATAAACGATTCTTGGCACATCGATTGAAAGTGGCTGATGAAGACCGGGATCGGAAACAAAAAGTAAAGTTTATCATAGCCTATGTGCTGTGTACGTTCCTCGAATGGATGCTCCTTATACACTAAGCACTGATGTATTTTGGGTGGGAGGGGGATATATGTCTGAAAAAAACATGCTGCCGCAAATTGTTTTTTACAGACATATATCCCCCTTTTTTTATACAGTCAGTGCTAAGGTAGGCGTCACATGGGAGGATGCTGCCGCAAATTATTTTTATGTCTCACATATCCCTCCTTTTCAAATGTAGAAAGTGCTGAGGTAGGCGTCGCATGGGAGCATGCTGTCGCAAATTGTTTTTTACAGACATATATCTCCCTTTTTTTATACAGTCAGTGCTAAGGTAGGCGTCGTATGGGAGTCTAAAGTAGCTGAGTGTTCAGTAAAATAGAAAAATGTTGTGTAAATAAAAGGACTGCTCCTTGTGCTAGGCACAGGTTGCAGTCCTTTGTTTATTTTTTAACGTCTGGGACGTTGGTTGGGTTTGCTTTGAATGGTGTTTTCACCAGTGTGGATTTGCTTGGTTCTGGGGCCTCTATATTGGGATGCTCCCACTCTAGTTGCATGATGCGGAACTGGTGTTGGTTGGCGGAACGTTTGAGCTGCCAGTTGTCACGTTCTAGTTCTTTTAGTCGTTCTCCGTGAGAGTTACTGATGTTTTCTAGGTTGGTCAAGCGATAGTGAAATGTATCGCTATGTTCCATGGTATGCTCTGTGTCAACTCGTTCTTTCAGAGCGTTGATTTCTAGTTGTTGTGATACCATCCAATAGGTTGTGCTTAGCACGTAGAGGATAATCCAGAACACTGGCCTCTTTAGGAGAGGGCCTACTTTCAGAAGCAGATTACTCAGCTGTTTCATCATGGGTGTCGCCAGGAATCAATGGCAAGCGCGCCATCACAAAGTCTAACCATAAGCGGGAAGCATGAGATAGGTAATGTCCTTTTTTCCAAATAACGTGTAAAGTATGCATAATTTCAGGATTTACTAAAGGACGTACCACAACGCTAGATCCTACTTTTGTATTTTCATCTTCCGTAGGGCATAGACGACTAGGTAATAAAGCGATTGCTAAGTGAGCGGCTACGGTTTGTAACATCAAATCGCGTTGGCTAGTTTCAAATACAATATGTGGTTGGAAGCCAACAGATTTACAAGATTTTACAATTTCATCATGAAGGTTAAAATCATCTTTATGTAACACAAAAGATTGATCTGCTAATTGATCAAGAGAAATAGATTCTTCTAGGGCTAATGGATTATCTTTTGGTAAGATAACGCTTAAAGGATCACTCGTTAAATAGAATGAGTCAAATTCTTTTGAATTTGGTTTTGTACAGATAATCCCAACATCGATAAGACCTTCTTGGACAGAAATTTCTATTTTTTTAGAACCATGTTCATATAACTCTAATTCGATTTGAGGATAGGTTTGTTTGAACTCACCTAATAATTGTGCAAAGATTGGAGCGTCTGTAACTGGTGGTAAACCAATTAATACAGAACCTTGTTCTAAGCGGAATTCGTTTTCGAAATCGATTTTTAAATGTTCAAACATGAATACAACACGTTTCGCATGCGTTAAAAAGATGGTGCCGCCATCAGTCATTTCAACAGATTTTGCATTACGAATGAATAACACAACACCTAGCTCGTCTTCTAATGCTTTTATAGTACGACTAATAGCAGATTGTGAAATGTGAAGATTTCTTGCGGCCTTGCTGAAACTTTTTTGATCCGCTACTTCTACGAAGTATTTTAAGTGATGAAAGTCCATAATGCACCTCTTAAATATGGTAATAACAAAAGCCCTCTTTTTTAGTATGCTATTTGAGCAATAAAGCATGTGTAAATGTAAATTGATAATCGCATAATTAGCAATGGATATAGTGTATATGGTATTGCGAAGTTCTCGTTCTCAATGTATAATGAAACCATAAGGCTATATCAATTTGTTCAAGAAGTAGAGTTACTACTTCACAAATTTGCAAAGAGGTACTATATAACTTATATATTATTACATTTTTGCAACATATGCAATCTTTTTAGAAATAAATGATTCATATTTCAAAAAACATTTTGATACTCAAGAGGGGAGGACTCATCCTGCGAGTGCACGGACAAGGGTCTATATACATCCCCCTATTTTGTATGTAACTACAAGTGTTAATTTTTATTTGCTTTAAGGAGGCTATTTTAACATGCGTAAAATGAAAACTATGGACGGCAACCAAGCTGCAGCACACGTAGCGTATGGTTTCTCTGAAGTGGCAGCTATTTACCCAATCACACCATCTTCTCCAATGCCAGAACATGTGGATGAATGGGCAGGACAAGGTCGTAAAAACTTGTTTGGTCATACTGTACAGGTTGTTGAAATGCAATCCGAAGCCGGCGCTGCAGCAGCAGTTCACGGTTCTTTACAAGCGGGCGCATTGACAACTACGTTCACATCTTCTCAAGGTCTATTATTAATGTTACCTAACTTGTACAAAGTGTCTGGTGAGTTACTTCCAGGTGTATTCCACGTAGCAGCTCGTGCTATCGCAGCGCAAGCATTGTCTATCTTTGGTGACCATCAAGACGTTATGGCAGCTCGTGCTGCTGGTTGTGCTATGTTAGCAGAATCCTCTGTACAAGAAGTTATGGATCTTGCTCCAGTTGCGCATTTAACAGCGTTAAAAACTCGCGTTCCTTTCATCAACTTCTTCGACGGTTTCCGTACTTCTCACGAAA
This sequence comes from Veillonella sp. 3627, assembly GCF_003992195.1. NCBI lineage: Bacteria > Bacillati > Bacillota > Negativicutes > Veillonellales > Veillonellaceae > Veillonella > Veillonella sp. 3627. Next base: position 15,383 of record NZ_RQVG01000003.1, read on the forward strand.
TCCAAAAAATCGAAGTATTAGAATATGATGAATTAAAACCTTTAGTGGACCAAGAAGCGTTAGAAGCATTCCGTCAACGTGCGTTGAACCCAGATGCTCCTGTAACTCGTGGTACTGCTGAAAACCCTGATATCTACTTCCAACATCGTGAAGCTTCTAACCCATTCTACTTAGAAGTTCCAAATGTAGTAGAACATTACATGCATGAAATCAACAAAATCACTGGTCGTAACTACCAATTGTTCAACTACTATGGTGATGAAGATGCAACTGACGTAATCGTAACAATGGGTTCCTCTGCACAAGTAGCTACTGAAACTGTAGATTACTTACGTGCACAAGGCCGTAAAGTTGGTTTCGTACAAGTTCACTTATTCCGTCCATTCGCGACAGATCGTTTTGTAGCGGCTCTTCCAAAAACTGTAGAACGCGTAGCAGTATTAGACCGTACAAAAGAACCAGGTGCGTTAGCTGAACCTTTATTCTTAGACGTTCAAGCAGCACTTGTTCAACACAATATTAATGCTAAAGTATTCGGCGGTCGTTATGGTCTTTCTTCTAAAGACGTAATCCCAGCTGACCTTGTAGCAGTATTCGATAACATGTTAGCAGAAGCTGGCAAACGTTTCTTCACATTGGGTATCAATGACGATGTAACTAACTTGTCCTTAAACCGTGCTGAAGGCGTATCCGTAAAAACTGAAGGTTTAACTGGATGTAAATTCTGGGGCTTCGGTTCTGACGGAACTGTAGGTGCTAACAAATCTGCTATCAAAATCATCGGTGACCATACAGATATGTATGCACAAGCATACTTCGACTATGACTCCAAAAAATCTGGTGGTGTGACAATGTCCCACTTACGTTTTGGTAAAAATCCAATTAACAAACCATACTTGGTAACTGAACCAGAATTTATCGCTTGTCATCGTCAATCTTATGTTCATGAATATGATCTTCTTCGTGGCATTAAACATGGCGGTACATTCTTATTGAACTGTACTTGGTCTCCAGAAGAATTAGCAGAAAAATTACCTGCAAAACTTCGCCGTACAATTGCTGAAAAAGAATTGAACTTCTACATCATCAATGCAGCGAAAATTGCAGCTGAAATTGGTTTGGGTGGCCGTATCAACATGGTTACACAAGCTGCATTCTTCAAATTAACTGAAGATACAATCATTCCTATCGACAAAGCAGTTGAGTACTTAAAAGACTCCATTGAAAAAACATATGGTAAAAAAGGTGCTGACGTTGTTGCAATGAACAACAAAGCTGTTGATGAAGGCGTTGGGGCTCTTGTAAAAGTAGAAGTTCCAGCAGCATGGAAAGATGCAAAAGATTCCGAAGATACTTTCGAAAAATCTTCTTGCACAACTTGCCCAAGCTATGTGGCTAACATTGCAAAACCTGTTAATGCACAAGCTGGTTATGATTTACCAGTATCCGCTTTCACAGGCTATGAAGATGGTACATTACCTTCTGGTACTGCAGCATTCGAAAAACGTGGTGCCGCTTTATTCGTTCCTCACTGGATCAAAGAAAACTGTATCCAATGTAACCAATGTTCCTTCGTATGTCCACATGCGACTATCCGTCCTGTATTAGCGACAGCAGAAGAAGCAGCAGCAGGTCCTGAAAACTTTGAAACAATCCCAGAAATGATGACTAAAGGTGAATTGCAATTCCGTATTGCAGTATCTCCATTAGACTGCTTAGGTTGCGGTAACTGTGTAAACATTTGTCCAGCTCCTAAAGGAAAAGCAATCGAAATGCGCCCTATCGATGGCGAATTAGAATTTGCTCCAGCTTGGGATTATGGTGTAGCATTACCAACTAAATCTCACCCAATGAAACAAGAAACTGTAAAAGGTTCCCAATTCAAAACTCCATTGCTTGAGTTCTCCGGTGCTTGCGCAGGTTGTGGTGAAACTCCATATGCTAAATTGATTACTCAATTGTTCGGTGACCGTATGATGATTGCTAATGCAACAGGTTGTTCCTCCATTTGGGGTGCATCTATGCCGGCATCTCCATACACTAAAAACCAACAAGGCCAAGGTCCTGCATGGGCTAACTCCTTATTCGAGGATAACGCTGAGTTTGGTTACGGTATGTTCATCGGTACTGAAAAAATCCGTACACAATTAGCTGAAACTGTAGCTTCCATCGCTGAAACTGCTGATGAAGCAACTAAACAAGTTCTTGACTTATGGTTAGAAAAACGTCTTCAAGGCGAAGGTACTCGTGACCGCGCTAAAGCTGTGATCGATGCTCTTTCCAAAGTAGAACAAACAGAAGCTGTAAAAGAAGTATTGGCTAAAAAACAATACCTTGTAAAACGTTCCCAATGGATCTTTGGTGGTGACGGTTGGGCATACGATATCGGTTTCGGTGGCCTTGACCATGTATTGGCTTCCGGCGAAGACGTTAACGTATTCGTATTCGATACAGAAGTATACTCCAACACTGGCGGTCAAGCATCTAAATCTACTCGCGTAGGTGCGGTTGCTCAATTCGCTGCGCAAGGTAAACGTACAAACAAAAAAGACCTTGGTATGATTGCTATGACATATGGTAACATCTATGTGGCTCAAGTTGGTATGGGTGCTGACATGAACCAATTGATGAAAGCATTAGCAGAAGCTGAAGCATATCCAGGTCCATCCCTAATCATCGCTTACGCTCCATGTATCAACCATGGTATTAAAGGTGGTATGGGTAATGCACAAGCTGAAACTAAACAAGCTGTTGCATCCGGTTACTGGGATCTATACCGTTACAACCCAGCATTAAAAGCACAAGGCAAAAATCCATTCAGCCTTGATTCCAAAGAACCTGATTACGAATTATTCGATTCCTTCTTAGGAAAAGAAGTTCGTTACACATCTTTGGGTAAAGCAGTTCCTGCAATGAGCAAAGAATTGTTAGAAATCAACAAACAATTAGCTAAAGAACGCCGTCAATCCTATGTTCGTTTACAAAAAGGGTTTGAAGACGAATTACAAGGCTAATCAATAGCGAACGTAATATGGAAAGGCTCTCCTTCGGGAGGGCCTTTTTATCAGTTTGTATGAAGGTAAATTTCTTTTATAACATGGTAGTAATTTTACAAGGTATATTGCTGGAAAGTTGCAGATAATATATAAAGTTAAAGGGAGAATTCTTGACAAATAAGAATTAATAGCGTATACTAATTAGGTATTAACAAGTAGAAACCATCCGTTTCTCACCTGATGTCATGAAATGTTGGGTACAGATAGTTATAAACTATGCTCGGGTGGCCTTGTGCCATCCGATTTTTTTATCCCTTTGGAGGTGACTAGTATTAGCAAAGATACACCGCGTATTAATGAAGAAATCCGTGCTCGCGAAGTTCGTGTCGTAAGTGCAGATAATGATCAGTTAGGTATTATGTCTGTTCGTGATGCTTTAGCTATGGCAGAAGAACAACATTTAGATCTAGTAGAAGTAGCCCCTAATGGTAAACCACCAGTTTGTCGCATTATGAACTATGGTAAATACCGTTATGAGCAACAAAAACGCGAAAAAGAAGCAAAGAAGAAGCAAAAAACTTTCACATTGAAAGAAGTTAAGCTTCGTCCTCACATCGAAGATCATGATTTTTATGTAAAACTTAAAAATGCAGCTAAATTCTTAGGTGATGGTAATAAAGTTAAGGTAACGATCATGTTCCGCGGTCGTGAATTGAGCCACCCAGAATTGGGGCTTAATGTGCTGACTCGTTTTGCTGGTGAATTAACTGACCAAGCGGTTGTTGAAAAAGAAGCGAAACTAGAAGGCCGAAACATGACAATGATTTTAGCTAAAAAAGGTAATTAGGAGGAAGAATAATGCCAAAGATTAAAACTCGTCGCGCAGCGGCTAAACGTTTCCAAGTAACAGGTAGTGGTGAATTCAAACGTGCAAAAGCTTTCAAAAGCCATATTTTAGAGAAAAAATCTCCAGCACGTAAACGTAATCTTCGTAAAGCTACATTGGTTAGCAAATCTGACTACAAACGCGTAGTGAAATGCTTACCATACGCATAAGATGCAAATATTTTAGTAACATATAACGATATTGGAGGAATACAATAATGGCAAGAGTAAAAACAGGCGTAACAGCGCATGCACGTCATAAAAAAATCTTAAAATTAGCTAAAGGTTACCGCGGTACACGTTCTCGCTTATTCAAAAAAGCAAACGAATCCGTAATGAAAGCATTATACTATGCTCGTCGTGACCGTCGTGCTAAAAAACGTGAGTTCCGTAAATTATGGATCGCTCGTATCAATGCAGCAAGCCGTATGAATGGTTTATCCTACAGCCGTTTCATCGCTGGTTTAACAAAAGCTGGTGTGGAAATCAACCGTAAAATGTTGGCTGACTTGGCAGTACATGATGCAGCTGCATTCGCGAAATTAGTAGAAATTGCTAAAAACGCGTAAAATAAATAGATAATGACCTATATAATAGGTTGTGTATAGAAGAACAGTCCTTTTGGGCTGTTCTTTTTTGCTACCTTTCAGAATGTTTAGTTGATATTGCTACATAGAGTGATAGAGATATATAAATGATAGTAGCAGTTAGCAATATATCTATAAAAAATACCCTTGAAAGTGATCCTTCAAGGGTATATTAATATATTTTTGTTAATTATCTAAAGAATCGTCCCACCACAGGTAATCGAGCTCCATCGTTTTTATTTAAACCTTTCAGCACAATCATGATAGCTACATAGATAAGTGCACCTATGATAGCGGTGATCATAATGTTAAAGAAGGTAGGAATATTTCCTTGTAAGATCGGATAGAAATAGTACATGGCCACGCCCATGATAGAGGCGGAGATAATATTTTTTCCTAACAAGATAAGGTCGATAAAGTATCCTGTGTGACGATGAATCCAGATAAGATTCAATAGAGCAGCAAAACCAATATCGGCTACAGTGGCGTAAGCAGCACCGCCAATACCTAAGGCAGGGATAGCTGTTAACTCCCAGTTTAAGATGACTTTTACAATGGCTGCGATTCCCATGTTGATGACAGGAATGCGTGGTTTTCCTAAACCTTGCAAGATACCTGTCGTCACTTGGTGAAGACCTAAAAAGAAGATGGCCCACGCTAAGATTTGCGTTGCTTCTGCTGCACGTGGTGCGTTATAAATAGTGGATACTACTGGTTCTGCCAAAACGTATAGCATCACCGTGAAAGGAATCGTTGCTACGAAGGTTAACCGCATAGAACCTGCCGTGCGATAGTAGACTTGTTTTATATCTTTAATGGATACAGCATTGGAAACAGCTGGCACAATGCTCGTGGCAATGGCCGCCGTAATGATGGTTGCCAAGTTGATAAGAGGCACCGCCATGCCTGATAAATATCCGTATAGCTCTGTAGCTTCATGGAGCGGATACCCGATATCGATTAATCGCCGTGGGATAATCGCTACATCTAACATGGCTACAATAGGCAGCATCATGCTGGCTAAAGCAATAGGAATAGACAAGTTGATTAAACGACGAATGATAGACTTAGAACTTTCAGGTGGTTCTGTAGTTATCATCGGTTCGTCTAATTGTTTTGGTAGGCGATAGTAATAGTACATGAGTACCACTAAGGCGCCGACCGCTCCGATACCAGCGCCTAGGCTAGCCCCACCGGCAGCTACATCTAATCCATAGGGGAGTAAGATGTATGCGGCTCCAAGCATGACCACTACACGCAGTAATTGTTCTACAATTTGGCTAATCGCCGTAGGAGTCATCATTTGCCATCCTTGTAGGTAGCCTCGATAACAAGAAATGAGAGTGACGAAGAAGACTGCTGGTGATAGAGCAATTAAAGAATAGTAGGCTCTTGGGTCTGTAATGAAATTAATGTCAATAAGCCATTGGGCAGAACCGTAGACGGCAATACTGAACAATAGGCCGAGGACAAATAGCATTTTAAAAGAAATGGAAAAAACCTTCTGGGCTCCTAATACATCATATTTTGCTAATTTTTCCGCGGTCATAATGGAAATGGCAATAGGGATTCCTGCACTAGATAGCTGCAGAGCCAATAAGTACGCTGGAAATGCCATTTGGTAGATACCGATACCTTCACCACTGAGAACACGGGATAAAAAAATCCAGTTCAAGCTACCAATAGCTTTTACCACAAACCCCGCAATCGTCAAGATGAGTGTACCTTGTAAAAATCGATTAACCATGATATCTCCTATACTGAAAGATTCGATTGAATCTATGAAAGACTTACTTTTAATTGTACCATAGAATCAGTACTCTCTCAATAAGATTGACTACATTTGAGAACATAGATTTTTCTTGAATCGCTCTAGTAGATACGGTATAATAACTATATATAGTCATTAATAATGTATTTAATTATATACTACAAGGAGGCCCATTATGCCATTAGTATCTACAAAAGAGATGTTTGAAAAAGCCTATGCTGGCGGCTATGCAATTGGTGCATTCAATGTAAACGACATGGAAATTATCCAAGGTATTTTGGATGCGGCGAAAGTGGAGCAAGCACCATTGATTTTGCAAGTTTCTGCAGGAGCACGTAAATATGCAAAACCTGTGTACTTAACAAAACTGGTGGAAGCAGCTTTAATCGATACAGATCTTCCTATAGCTTTGCATTTGGATCATGGGGATGATTTTGAAATTTGTAAAGATTGCATCGATAGCGGATTTACTTCTGTTATGATTGATGGCTCTAAACACCCTTTTGAAAAAAATGTGGAACTGACAGCTCGTGTAGTGGAATATGCTCATAAACATGGCGTTGTAGTAGAAGGTGAGTTAGGTCGTTTAGCAGGTGTGGAAGATGACGTAAACGTTAGCGAAAAAGATGCGTTGTTTACCGATCCAGAGGAAGCCGCTGAATTCGTTCGTTTAACTGGGGTCGATTCTTTAGCGATTGCTATCGGTACAAGCCATGGTGCGTATAAATTTAAAGGCACTCCATACTTAGATTTTGGTCGTTTACAACGAGTAGGCGAATTATTGCCGAACTTCCCAATCGTATTGCATGGTGCATCTTCTGTACCACAAGCATTCGTTGAAAAATGTAACTCCTTTGGTGGTGCTATCCCAGGCGCACAAGGGGTGCCTGAAGATATGCTTCGTAAAGCAGCCACAATGGCAGTGTGCAAAATAAATATCGACACAGACTTGCGCTTAGCTATGACTGCAAGCATTCGTGAAGTATTAGCAAACAATCCTGCTGAATTTGACCCTCGTAAATACTTGGGACCTGGCCGTGAGGCTATCCAAGCTATGGTGCAACATAAAATTAAAAATGTATTAGGTTGCAACAATAAAATTTAACTTGATTTGAGAAAAGCTGGCATGCTCTTAGGGCGTGTCAGTTTTTTTGTTATGGAATTTTATTAAAATACTCTGGTAATGGTGCATGCAATGTGATCCACTCTTGTGTCATAGGATGGATAAAATGTAGTTCTGTGGCATGGAGGCATTGTTTGGTTTGCCACGCTAAGGAGCCTCCGTATAAATCATCGCCTGCGAGTGGATATCCTAAAGCACTAAGGTGGACTCTGATCTGGTGAGTTCGTCCTGTGTGCAGATAACAGCGCACATGAGTATGATGTGGATGTTGTCGAACTACAGTGATATCTGTATGGGCCGGTTGCCCTAGTGGATGAGCACAACGTTCAATAATGCTACCCTCTAAGCGAGCAATAGGGAAATGAATGGATAACTTACTGACAGGAATAATACCATCGGTTATAGCATCGTACACTTTTTGAATGCGTGTATGTTGTTTGGCGAAAGCATGTTGAACCAAGGCATTCTTAGCAATGATAACGAGACCAGAGGTGTCCTTATCTAGTCGATGAATAGGGTGAAAGCTAGCGTTCATACCTTGTTTTTCAAAGTATGCTAATACGCCGTTGGCAAGTGTGTGGTATCTTTCAGAGGAAGTAGGATGCATAAGCATGCCTGCAGGTTTGTTAATCACTAATAAGTGCTCATCCTCGAATAGGATATCCAAGTCCATAGGAGTAGGGTCGATGTGTGATGTTTTAGTGAGGTGAACTTTTACGGAATCACCTGGATGTAGTAAGATATCCCAAGTGGCGGGTTTGTCATTCACAAGAAACGAACCTTCACGACGAAGACGACGGCGCATAGCTTGTGATACCTTTTGCTCTCGGATAGCTTGATTCATGGAGCATGGAGCATGCTCTAATGAAAGTGTGAAATATAAAATAGGTTGCATAGATGTCCTTGTAGTTGAGTTAAGTATATATGTATCCAAATGTAGATTATATAATTTATCATATCATAGAAAGTGATAATATGGTTAATGATTACAAAAAATATATACATACTCTGTCGTATAGACAAAAGTTGTATATCGGCTTTTTTATATTCATATAATTCTTTCAGAAACTTTACCAATAACCACTGTTTATATCTAGCTAATTTCAACATTTAGGGGTATAATGAGGTATACAAATGTCTATTCCATAAGGTGTTAGGTCTGAAATAGATAAAGTTGAGGAGGGTTTATAATGAAACAAATACGTTCGCTATTAGTAGCAAACCGTGGTGAAATCGCCATTCGTGTGCTTCGTGCGTGTAACGAAATGGGAATCCGTACGGTAGCTATTTATTCTAACGAAGATGCACTTTCATTACATCGCAATCAAGCAGATGAATCTTATTTAGTAGGGGAAGGTAAAAAACCTGTAGATGCATACTTAGATATTGAAGATATTATTCGTATTGCGAAGGAACATGACGTAGATGCGATCCATCCAGGGTATGGCTTCTTATCTGAAAATGCACATTTTGCACAACGTTGTGAAGAAGAAGGGATTACGTTCATCGGTCCTAAAGTAGAACATTTAGTGATGTTCGGTGACAAAGTAAATGCTCGTATTCAAGCCAAAAAAGCAGATATACCGATGATTCCTGGCAGTGATGGTCCGTTGAAAGACTTTGCAGAATTAGAAGCATTTGCTGAGAAATATGGCTATCCATTGATGATCAAAGCCGTGAATGGCGGTGGTGGTCGTGGTATGCGTGAAGTAACAAAATATGAAGAACTTCGCGATGCTTATGATCGTGCAAAATCTGAAGCAAAAATGGCTTTTGGCGATGATGATGTGTACGTAGAAAAATTAATTGTAGAGCCAAAACATATCGAAGTCCAAATTATCGGTGATGAACATGGCAATATCGTACATTTACATGAACGGGATTGTTCTATCCAACGTCGACATCAAAAAGTAGTAGAAGTGGCGCCAGCCTTTGCCTTATCCCGTGATTTGCGTGACCGTATTTGTGCAGCCGCTGTGAAAATCATGAAACATGTGAACTATGTCAGCGCTGGTACGGTAGAATTCTTGGTAACCGCAGATGGAAACTTCTATTTCATTGAAGTCAACCCTCGTATCCAAGTAGAACATACAGTGACAGAAATGATCACAGGTATCGATATTGTACATACGCAAATTCGCATTGCCGAAGGTCACGATTTACACAGTGAAGCAGTGGCAATTCCTGCACAAGAAAATATCCGTTGTGAAGGGGTAGCTATCCAATGTCGTATTACTACAGAAGATCCAAACAATAATTTTATGCCAGATACAGGTAAATTAATTACGTACCGTAGCTCTGGTGGTTTTGGTATTCGTTTAGATGGTGGTAATGCTTTTACCGGTGCAGTTATTACACCATATTATGATTCCTTGCTAGTAAAAGCTACATCTTGGGCGTTGTCCACAGAAGAAGCTATCCGTAAAATGTTGCGTTGCTTGCGGGAGTTCCGTATTCGTGGTGTAAAAACGAATGTGCACTTCTTGGTGAATGTATTAGAACATGAAGTGTTCCAATCTGGAGATTACAATGTTCATTTCATCGACGAACATCCAGAACTGTTCAACTTGAAAAAAGATAAAGATAGAGGTACAAAACTACTTCGCTACATCGCTGATGTAACTGTCAATGGTTACAATGGACACAAAGAAGAAGTACCGACATTTGATCCAATTATCATGCCTTCAAACCTACAAGGAGTACCAGCAGCGGGGACAAAACAAAAATTAGATGAATTAGGACCAGAAAAATTCTCTAAATGGATTCAAGAACAACCAAAAGTATTGTTTACAGATACCACATGGCGTGATGCGCATCAATCCTTGTTTGCGACTCGTTTGCGTACCGCAGACATGGCTCGTGTGGCCGGTCGTGTTGCGAAGGGATTGCCTAATTTGTTCTCCTTAGAATGTTGGGGCGGTGCAACGTTTGATGTGGCGTATCGTTTCTTGCATGAAGATCCATGGGAACGGTTGCGCATGTTCCGTGAACAAGTGCCAAACATCTTGTTACAAATGTTACTTCGTGGCTCTAATGCCGTAGGATACACAAGCTATGCGGACAATGTGGTGCGTGAATTTATCCGATTGGCTGGTAAAAATGGTATCGATGTATTCCGCATCTTTGACAGCTTAAATAGCTTAGATAATATGAAAGTAGCCATCGATGAAGTTCGTAATCAAGGTAAAGTAGCAGAAGTGGCTTTATGCTACACAGGAGATATATTAGATCCTCGCCGTGATAAATATAACTTGGCATATTATGTCAATATGGGTAAAGAACTGGCAGCAGCAGGGGCTAATATTTTAGCTATCAAAGATATGGCTGGTTTATTAAAACCTCAAGCAGCGTATAACTTAGTAAGCGCATTAAAAGATGCCGTAGACTTACCAATTCACTTACATACCCATGAAGGTTCTGGCAATGCTATATACTCCTATGGTCGTGCGGTAGATGCAGGAGTAGATATTATCGACTTAGCATATTCTGCTTTTGCCAATGGTACAAGTCAACCTAGCATGAGCTCTATGTACTATGGCTTGACTGGACATGATCGTCAACCAACTATGAATGTAGCCTATATGGAAGAAGCATCCAACTACTTTGGTTCTATTCGTCCATACTACAAAGGAGTAGATCATACATCTTCGTATCCAAATACAACGGTATACCAACATGAAATGCCTGGTGGACAGTATTCAAACTTACAACAACAAGCGAAAAGTGTGGGTCTTGGAGAGCGTTGGGAAGACATTAAACGTGTGTATCATGAAGTGAGTATGCTATTTGGTGATATCATCAAAGTAACGCCATCTTCTAAAATTGTTGGGGATATGACTTTGTTCATGGTTCAAAATAATTTGACAGAACAAGATATCTACGACAAAGGGGATACATTGGACTTCCCACAATCTGTGGTGGAATTCTTCAAAGGCTACATTGGTACTCCATATTTGGGATTCCCTGAACGGTTACAACAAATTGTCTTAAAAGGTGAAAAACCATTGGATGGTCGCCCTGGTGCTATGTTGCCATCAGTTGACTTTGAAGCGGTTCGTAAAGAACTAGCAGAGAAAGGAGCAGGTACTACAGATGAAGATGTGATTGCTCACTGCTTATATTCCAAGGTATTTGCTGATTATAGCACGTTCAAACATGACTATTCTGATGTGAGTGTACTTGACACACCAACCTTCTTCTTTGGTATGAAACGCGGTGAAAGCGTAGAAGTGACTATTGAACAAGGTAAAACATTGGTAATCAAATACATTCAAATGAGTGAAGCTGATGAAGATGGTACTCGCCATGTGTTATTTGAACTAAATGGTCAACCTAGAACGATTAAAATTCACGATAAACACATTAAAACAACTGGTGTAGTTCGTCATAAAGTGGATCCAACAAAACCAGGTGAAGTAGGTGCTACTTTATCCGGATCTGTGGTGAAAATTGTGGCACAAGTGGGTCAAGCTGTGAAAAAAGGTGATGCCCTTGTAGTGACAGAAGCGATGAAGATGGAGACTACTATTACAGCGCCAGTATCTGGTGTGGTAGGTGTCATCCATGTTCGTGAAGGTAGCCGTATTGAAAGTGGCGACTGCTTGTTAACTATTGAAGAACAAGCGCATGTAGCAAACTAGATGATACGATTTATATTGTGTCAGTATATCAGATATAGGCCAAGTTATGGTGTAAATTATGATGTAGGCTATGGTATATAACATGCAAAACAGGAGCAACTCTGTTGCTCCTGTTTATCATATCTGAGAGGGATATGGTGTAACTATCAGTTATATATGGGTATCCTATACATAGTTTTTTTATTATATATTTGATGTTATATGATTGTATAGCCATAGTATTGAAATAAATAAGAAATATAAAAGGAGTGATTCTTATGGCATTTGTACTGCCAGAACGGTCTATTAGCAAAGGACCTAATTTTATTCGAGATGTGTTTGAACGGGGCGCAGGGATTCCTGGGTTCATTAGTTTTGGGATAGGAAATCCAGCTGGTGAAGTGGTGCCAGTAGCGGAAATTCAAGCTGCCTTTGACCACATTGTACATACAAATCCATTAGAGATTTTACAATATGGTCCTATGCAAGGAGATGCAAAGTTAGCAGAGCAAACATTACATCGTTTGGTACATGTGCATCACATGCCTACCAAAAACCAACAGTTGTTATTGTCCATCGGAGCAGGCCAAGATTTAGGGCTAGTACCTCGTACAGTATGTGATGCTGGTGATGAAGTGTACATGGATGCCTATACGTTTACCAGTGCTATTAATGCGGTGCGTAGTGTGGGAGCCAAAGCGGTAGGTATTCCTACCGATGAGGATGGTATGATTCCAAAAGCTTTGGAAGAAGTGGCAAAATCTGGAAAAGGTAAATATATCTATCTGATTCCTAACTTTCAAAACCCTACAGGTATTACTATGCCTTTAGAACGAAGAAAAGCCATTTATGAAATTGCAAAAGCTTATGATTTGTTCATTTACGAAGATGATCCGTATGGAGAAATTCGCTTTAGTGGTGAGCGAGTGCCTACTTTCAAAGAAATGGATACGGATAATCGTGTGCTATATGCAGGGTCCTATTCTAAAACGATTTCTGCAGGATTGCGAGTTGGTTTTTTGTATGGTCCAAGCGAAGTAATCCAAGCTATCCAAGTGATGAAGAATAATTGTGATGGTCAAATGCCATTAGTCACACAACGTGTAGTAAGCCATTTGCTAGAACATATCGATTATGATGAGCAAATCCAAAAGGTATGTAAGGTGTATCAAGAAAAATGCCATGTTATGTTAGATACATTTCGTCAATACGGTAGTTCTAAAGTACATTTAACAGAACCTAAGGGAGGAATGTTTATATGGATGACTTTGCCAGACCATGTGGACTGTGACGCTTTCTTTGAAGAGGCCATTGCGCGAAAAGTAGGCATTGTGAAAAGTGGAGCTTTTGCTGCTGATGGCGTTCCCTATGGACAACACTTCCGTTTAAGCTATACTGTGCCATCTCTTGAAGACATCCGCAAAGGCATGCAAATTATTGGAGAATTGACACGTGAGTATTGTGGGGACTAGGTATTTCCACTGCACATGTATTTTATAAAGATGAATTACGAGCGCAACATATGTAGGGTAACTGTTTCTGTTACTTATGACTATGTTGCGCTTATCTTATGTGAGAGTGTTACAAAATTTTTATATCCTATGATATAATAGGAATATACCTATAGATATATAGGATATACCATGCATTCACAGATGTGAATGGCAGTACTTATATTGGTAAAGAAAGTTCTAAGGACTTTCAGACATATAGAAAGAAGGTTTATAATGGCATGTGGAGATAACGGTGGTTGCGGCGGTTGCGCATCTTCTAGCGGATGCGGTACGCAACAACCAGTAGATTTGACAGTAAAAACAAATGATAGAAGTCATGTGAAAAAGGTCATCGGCATTGTATCCGGTAAGGGCGGTGTTGGTAAATCTTTGGTCACAAGCTTGATGGCAGTGAGTCAATCTCGTAAAGGTAAATCTGTAGGGATTCTTGATGGAGATATTACAGGTCCATCCATTCCAAAAGTATTTGGTTTGAAAGACAAAGTGCGTAGCGATGATGGTAAATTGATGTATCCTATCGTGTCTAAAAATGGCGTGAAAGTGATGTCTGTGAATTTGCTATTAGATGATGAATCGGATCCAGTCCTTTGGAGAGGTCCTGTGGTAGGTAATGTGGTAAAACAATTCTTCTCCGATACAGTATGGGGCGATGTAGATTACTTGTTCGTGGATATGCCTCCAGGAACAGGAGACGTAGCCATGACAGTATTCCAATCCTTACCATTGGACGGTATTATCGTGGTTACATCCCCTCAAGATTTAGTATCTATGATTGTGGAAAAAGCTGTAAAAATGGCGGATATGATGCAAGTACCTATTATTGGTGTAGTGGAAAACTTTGCTTATTTCCATTGCCCAGATAATGGAAAAGATTATAAAATCTTTGGTGAAAGTCACATTGATGAAGTATTGAAAAAATACAATTTATTGTTACTAGGCCGACTACCAATTGATCCTAAAGTAGCAGAGTTGTGTGATGCCGGTGAGATTGAAACCATAACAACAACAAATTTAGAATCAGTAGGCTTACCAGAGTAAGCGTGGACAATACCATAGTGTACGTTGTACCTATGGTATTTTTCATAGGAGGAACTATGTGTGAACAGAATAAAGTCACAACTATGTATGCTGACTTTTTTGATTATATTGAAAGCTCTACCTCACCGTATCATACGGTGGAGGAGTCTTATCGTCGCTTAGAGGAACAAGGCTTTACACCTTTATCGATGGATGAAGAATGGAATTTGGTGGCAGGGGATTATGTCATTGATGTATATGGTACTACTTTAGTGGCAGTCCATATTGGAGAACATCCAAGAGAGACATTACGGATTGCCTCTGCTCATACAGACTTTCCTGGATTCCGGGTGAAGCCTAATGCCATGATTACGGACAAAGGGTATGGTAAGCTGAATGTAGAAAGTTATGGTGGATTAATTCAATATACTTGGTTCGATCGACCTCTTTCTCTGGCTGGTGTGGTAGTGACAAAAGGAAAAGGGTTAGACCTAGAGACACATTACGTAGATATAGCAAAGCCGGTGGCTACTATCCCTAGCTTAGCGATTCATATGAATCGACAAGTTAATGAAAAGGCTGTGTTTAACAAGCAAAAAGAGATGTTACCACTCATTTTAATGCGTGGCCTTGGCACGGAGTACGAAGACGACAAAACTTTATTAAAAGCCTTATTAGCCGAAGAAATTGGCTGTGAACCAGCAGATATTTTATCCTATGAGTTGACCGTGTATAATACGGATACAGTGGAAACCGTTGGCTTTGATGCGGAATATATCAGTGCACCACGATTAGATAATCTTACATCCTGTTATGCTTGCTTACAAGGAATTGTAAGTGCCAAAGAACAACAGGCTACAGGGATTCGTATGGCATTCCTATTTGACCACGAAGAGGTGGGAAGTCGTACAAAACAAGGAGGAGCCTCCTTGTTATTACCAAATGTAGTACGCCGTGTGTACCGTGCGTTAGGATTCTCAGAAGAAGCCTGTGAAGTGGATATTGCAAAAGGGTTCATGATTTCTTCTGATGTGGCTCATGGATATCATCCTAATTATGGCGAGAAAAATGATATTACAAATTACCCGACTTTGAATGGTGGCGTAGTTTTAAAAATAGCTAGCTCTCAATCCTATGCGGGAGATGCGGTTGCACAAGCGATTGTGACCGATTTATGTGAGACCCATGGCATTAAGCATCAAATTTATGTGAATCGATCGGATATTCCAGGCGGATCTACAGTAGGCTCTATTTCTTCAGCGCAATTAGTGATGCGAACTATGGATGTAGGTTTATCACTGTTGGCCATGCATTCCGCACGTGAGTTGATGGGTACCTATGACCAAATTGAGTTAAATCGATTATTAACTGTATTTTTAGGGGAGGTATAACATGGTTTCTATGATGGCAATTTTTGTAGCTTTAGTATTGAATCGAATTTCTACACCCTTTCAACGTATGTTTTATGAACAATCGACGGTGAAGGAACAGCAAAAAGAAGAAGTTACAAAAGCTTTACAATTATTAGGTATGTTGGTGCTTGCTGTGTATGGTGTGACTGGGAATATTACATTGCTAGGAATTGATGGAGTCACCATTGTACAGACTATTTGTGCTATTGCATTAGGTATGGCCCTAGTACAAGTGTTAGAAATTGTTTCGGTATCTCATTTGCGCCCTATTTTAGAAGGGCAACAAGTACCTAAGAATGTATATGATCGTTGGATTTGGGATACTATTTTTATCGTAGGTTTGTTGGCAGCGCATGTACGGTATGGCTTAGAATTTTCCTATATGATTCTTGCTTGGTTATTGTATATTCTGATTCCTTATGGAGTGACACGATATAATATGAGTCATGGCATTGCTTTTGGGATTGGTAGAAAAGCGTATAAATGGGGAACTGTCATTTGGATTTTTGCCGGTCTTATCCATTTGTTTGTATTATGATTCTCAGTGAGAATATGATATAATTAGTTAGCATTATGACAAAATGTTATACACATATATAACAACGGTCAGAACTAGTTTACTAGGGATGGCCGTTGCATGTTTAGTAGATAGAAAAGAGGTATTATGAAGTTAGATACAGTCTATGCAGGTTTTCGTGTAGAGCGAATTGAACCTGTTCAAGAGGTGAATGGCACAGCCTACATGCTTAAGCATGAGCAATCTGGTGCTCGTTTGTTATACATAGATACGGAAGATACAAATAAAGTATTTCATGTAGCATTCCGTACACCCCCTCATGATAGCACAGGGGTAGCTCATATTTTGGAACATTCTGTGCTGTGTGGTTCTCGCAAATTTCCTTTAAAAGAGCCCTTTGTTGAACTAGTAAAAGGCTCTTTGAACACATTCTTAAATGCTATGACATACTCTGATAAAACAGTGTATCCAGTGGCAAGTAAGAATGATGCAGACTTTCATAATTTGATGGATGTCTATTTGGATGCCGTGTTCTATCCTCGTGTAGCTAAGGATCCGATGATCGTTATGCAAGAGGGATGGCATTATGAATTGGAATCTCCAGAAGATCCATTGACCTATAAAGGCGTTGTCTATAACGAGATGAAAGGAGTTTATTCCTCACCTGACTCTCAATTAGATCATCACAAGATAAAATTGTTATATCCTGATACTACCTATGGGCATGACTCTGGTGGATATCCTGACAATATTACAGATTTGACCTATGAAAACTTTAAAGCCTTCTACGATTCTTATTACCATCCGTCCAATAGCTATATTTATTTATATGGAGATATGAATATTAAAGAAACCTTAGCATTTATCGATGGGGAATATTTGTCAAACTTCCAGGCTATTGACGTAGATTCTAGCATTGCCATGCAAGCTCCTTTATCTGAACCAGTGGTGGCATCTTTCCCATATGGTATTGGTAATGATGAAAGTGATAAGGGCAAAGCCATTCATTCCTTAACCTATGTATTCCCAGAGATGTCATTTACTCAAAGCTTAGCTTTTGAAGTGTTGAATCATGCCTTATTTACATCTGGCTCAGCGCCGTTGAAAGAAGCTTTAGTGAAAGCAAATATTGGTAGTGATGTAAGTGGCGCTTACATGGATGGGATTCATCAGCCATTGTTTGAAATTAGTGTCACAGGTTCTGAAATAGAAAAACAAGCACAGTTGCAAGAAGTGGTGGAAAAAACATTACGCCAATTAGTAGATGCAGGTTTAGATAAGGAATTGTTAGAGGCATCCTTAAATCGTATTGAGTTCATTTTGCGGGAAGCCGATTTTGGAGGGCGTCCAATTGGTCTTGCTTACGGCTTACGAGTGATGGATAATTGGTTATATGATAAAGATCCTATTGAATTGTTACAATATGAACCAGTATTGAAAGCACTTCGTGAAGGATTATCTACCGATTTCTATGAAAACTTATTGCGTACCTATATTTTAGATAACACGCATAAAGGCTTAGTTTCTCTGTATCCAGAAAAAGGTTTGCAAGAGAAAAAAGAACAAGAAGAGACTGCTAAACTAGCGGCTATTAAATCAAATATGAGTGAAGAAGAAATAGCCCATATTATTGATCAAACAGCAAAATTAAAAGAAATGCAACAAGCCATAGATTCTGAAGAAGCACTGGCAACAATTCCTTTATTAGAATTGTCCGATATTTCTCCTGTAGTAGAAGTAACACCACGTCGTGAAATTGACCATAAAGGTATTCATGTGCATCACATTGATGTACCAGCTCGTGGCATTAACTATGTTAGCTTGTATTTCAATATGGAATCCTTGCGAGAAGATGAATTATTCTATGCAGAGCTATTGTCAGATGTATTAGGCCGACTAGATACAGAACGTTTTACCTATGCAGAGATAGCAAAAGAAATAAATCTACATTTAGGCGGCTATACCATGGATGTATTGCCAGTCTCTATCCATAATGAACGTGATGCATTTGTACCATTAGCGGTTGTTCGTAGTAAGGCGTTAGCATCTAACATTGGTCATTTAACATCCCTACTTGGAGAAATTGTAGGACGCACAAAGTTTGATAGTCAAGAACGTCTTGTAGAATTATTAAAAGAAGGAAAGGCCATCTGGGATACAGAAGCATTCCGCCGTGGTAATACGATTGTTACTAACTTGCTTATGGCGAAAGTATCGAAAATTGGTAAATTTAGAGACCAAGATACATTAGGCTATTTCCGTCGTTTAGTCGAAGTCTTAGACAATGAAACATTACTAGCTGGTGTGACAGAACAATTGATGAAAGTACAACAACGTTTATTCCGTAAAGATAACTTGGAAGTATCTTTTGTAGGTACTACTGGAGAACTAGAAACTTTCTTAGCACATCTAGACGATATCACTGCTGTTTTAAGTGATGATAGTTGGGAAGCACAGCTAGAGATGACTCAATCCTATGTGAATGAAGGCTTAGCTACATCTGGTAAGGTACAATATGTGGCAAAAGGTGGTAACTTCCGTGATCATGGTGGTACACATACAGGTACCATGAGCGTCCTAGAAACTATGTTACGCTACGATTATCTGTGGAACTTGATTCGTGTACAAGGTGGAGCGTATGGAGCCTTTGCTAACTTCCATAATAATGGTAATATGGTATTCTGTTCCTACCGTGATCCAAACTTAGAAAATACATTACAAGTGTATGATGGATTGCCGACGTATTTACGTGAATTAGATTTATCTCCACGAGAAATGCGTAAATATATCATTGGTACTATGAGTGGACTGGATGTATCTAATACACCATTCCTACAAGGAGCTCGCGCTATGAGCTTATATTTTGGGAACACCGATGAAGCAAATATGACGGCTTTCCGTCAACAAGTCTTGGAAACAACAGTAGAAGACTTACGTGGATTAGCAGATGTCATTGAAAAAGTACTACAAGACAACCATATCGTAGTCATGGGTAGCGAACAGCGTATCAAAGAAGCAGAACAGCTTTTTGACAAAGTGAGTAACCTAGTACAATAACTTCATAAGAACATAGTAAAAGCCATACCTTATCTGGGAAACCAGAGGAGTATGGCTTTTGTGAGTTTATGATCTATAAAATAATAACGCACATCAGAATATTCTGATGTGCGAATTTTTATTATTTAGTTAGGGAAAATATATCCATCGATAGCATCGGCTTGTGTAATTTTGCTGTTTACGATGTAAGGCTGTTCTACACCGTGGAAGTTACGAGTGCCGATAGTTCCTTCCATTGTATACCAAGTATGCTCTAATAATGGCGTAGTAGAGGAGTACTCAGTAGGTAATCCGAATGGTGACATATCTGCTACACAACAAATCATTAGATCACGAGCTAATACAAAATCGTTACCTTGTAATGCTTTGTCATGATAAGAAATATAGCCTGTAGCAGATACTGTATATCCTTTATATTTTTCAATGTGATTAGATACTTTTAAAATGGTATCGTAATAATTTCTAGATGTTAATGTAATGTGTCGATGCGTATCATCGATACCATCACCAATGTTTTTATAATCGTTCGTTGGAACTGGTTCTTTGGTAATGGAAATAACTTGATCTACCGGTTCTTCTGCTGGTAATGCAAAGGCTTGGGCATGGAAGATGGATGGACTTAATAGTAAAGTACATAATCCGTATAGGATAGCATTTCGATACGAAGAGCCATAGGATTTACGGAATATGTTTTTACTCGCTTTAATCGTGCTCCATAATAGTAATAATGTCAAGGCCCATAGTAAAGCGATGATATAGGAATTAGGGGCAATTAAACGATAGATGGAGCCTGTTGTTAATAAATATAACAAGGACAGGCTGCAGCTAGCAGAGGCTACGATTTCTACCGCTGCGTGGATGTTAATTGTAGGAATGTATTTCATAGTGCATAACCTCCTATGATCGAAAATAGTATACATATAATCGTTGTTCCCAGAATAATGGAAATACTATATACTTTCACAAAGGAATTAGGGAACAGATTTCGTAATAAGACGTAGTTTTTAATGTCTAATAGAGGTCCAAACAGTAAGAATGCCAAGATTCCTGGTAAAGGAATGACGTTCATAAAGGACCGGGCGATAATGGCATCTGCAGTAGAGCAGATGGATACACAAAAGGCGAGTGCCATCATGCCGAAGATGACTAAAATGGAGCCAGATAAGGATATATCTTGCAACCATTGTTTAGGTAAAAATAATTGTAACCCACTACTTAGTATAGACCCAATTATGATAAAGGGCAATAGGCGTAAGGTTTCTTCTTGTAATCTTCCGAAAAATCCTATATCTTTTGACAGTGATTTTACTAGAGTTAATTGTTTCCATGGAGGGAATGCATCGGTACGACCGTAGATACGAGAGCCACAATATTGGCTTACAATAAAAGCTAGCAAAATTCCTAGTAAAGGTCGTCCCCAGAGTATCATAGGTTCTTTTGGGAACGCATAATACGTGGAGAGTAGTACAATGGGATTTAGCAAAGGACTAATCATCGTAAAGAATAGACTAACTTTCGGTTCCATACCTTGCCGTGTTAGACTGCGTAAGATAGGGATTACCGCGCAATCACAGAGTGGCATAGTACAAGCCATGATAATAGCTAGTATATAGGCAAATATAGGAGACCGATGTAAATATTTTTCAATGCGATAGGGAGAGGCATATTGTTCTACGATGACGGAAATACCAGTCCCTAAGAGCAAGAATGGTATCATCTGTAATAAGATGGCTGTGGTCATGGTTACCCAATTAGGCTGTGCATAAAACATATATCCCAAGGCCAATAGGATAGGGATGATCGCATATTGTTTCCATTGAGGTTTAGACATTTGTAAGGGTTTAGTGATAGGCCATTGCTTCACATCTTGGCAGGCAATCCAAGTGCTATTAGGAGCTAAATCAGTATACTCTTTAGCCTTTTCTTGCGTAGTGTTGCCCAGTATGACTGTATCGCTATAGCGAATTTGTGAAAGGGGAATTTCCCCTAAATACGGTAATTGTGACTCCACCCATTCTGGATGGGTTACATAATAGATATGTTTAATAGTTAGCATATCTCCTAAGGGAGAGCGGAGAAAAAGTGTTTCAAAATGTTCTAGGGAACCCATTCCATTCCATTCGATCCAAAGTTCACGATACTGATGATCTTGTAATACTTGCTGACAAGCGGAGATAGTGTTCTTGGGATCATCGTCGATGGAGAAAGTATGCACTCTTTCGTTGGAAAGAGCAGGACTTTGTAAGCCCTGCTCAAATTGAAAGAGAAGAACATTTGAAATTTTATGACTTTCGATACCAGCTGTGATGGCACTTGTCTTTCCTGAACCGAGAAAGCCCATCACTACATAGGTGGGAATAGTTTGCATAAGTTCTATATTGTTCCGTTAATAAAAGACTGTAACGCATCATTGTTCAAAGATGGACCAATGATGGTTAAATATGAATCATGTAACGTAGTAGGAGTAATCTCTAGACCAGTTCCATTGTATTGTACCAAAGCCTGTCCACCTGTGGAAAGAGGGATACAACCTTTTAAGCGTAATATATGGCCAGTTGTATTCGTTTCAATGAGCGCTTTCAAATGGTGTTGCCATTCATCGATAGTACGAGGTAAGGTACACTCTACAGTACATGTTAAGAAAGCATCTTTGGCTTGTGCATGATGAGCAATGTGGTCATGATGGGGAATCTCAGGGTGATTCCGGGCTGTATGATGACCTTTATGGTTTTCAATGTTCTTGTTAGGAGATAAGGCCGACACGGCTTGTTCTCGTGGATACATTGAAATATATTTTGAAAGGGTAATCTCATTCCAAGGCAATATGTATATAGGAGCTGCCGGGTTTAAGAGACGAATAATTTCTAAGGTGTTTTGTAGCAAATCTTCATCTTCTTGGTGGCTAATAAAGACTTGACTAGAGTAAGCAATTTGATCTTTAAAGAAGACACCAAAGTTTTTATAATACATAGGCGCCCGCATAGCATCCACAATGGACACACAACCGGTGAGCTCAATGCGTTTTGCAATAGATGAATCTTTGCAAATAGCTAGAATATCTGATAGTTGACTGACTCCTGATGGTTCAATAATAATATAATCCACATCTTGGGTGTCTAAAATATCTACTAAAGCTCTACGAAAATCGCCGGCTAAGCTACAACAAATGCATCCAGATGTGAGCTCGCGAACAGTATAGCCTTTTTCTCGGAGGATAGCTCCATCTAAATTGACTTGACCAAAATCGTTTTCTAAGATTAAAACTCTTGTTGGATCTGGTAATTCTTGTATGAGTTGCTGAATAAAGGTTGTTTTCCCAGCACCTAAAAAACCAGAGACGATATAGACTTTTACTTTATGAGAGCTTAAGTTTTGTTTAGCTCTAGTAAAAGCACGACTGATTAGCTTCATCATACATTTCACCTCCAATGTGTATAATGCTATATATAATAAAATGAAAGTTCTTGCATGAATAGTATACTCTCTTTTAGTCAGCTATGCATGAATGATTGAGCATTTCAGTCTGTGTAACTCACAACTATTATCAAAATACATGATAAATGATAAAAAATCGAAAAAAATAGAAAAAGAAGATTGATTTATTTCGATTTATCTGTTATAATGAAAGTACGATGTGGGAACACATCAGTGTATTGTCAATTTATAAATAGTATATGAGGTATAAAAATATGAATCAAAAAGTAGCACAAGCTCTTAACGAACAAGTTATTTTCGAATTTAACGCAGCATCCACATATTTAGCTCTTTCCTTAGCTATGGCTGATGCTAACTTCAAAGGTTTCTCCGCATGGTTACGTGCACAATACCAAGAAGAAGTAACTCACGCTTTCAAATTCATTGATTACTTACAAAGCAACAACGAAAAAGTAACACTAGGTGATGTAAAAAACACAGCATCTACATTGACTAATCCTTTAGAAGTAGCAAAAGCTGTATTAGCTCATGAACAAATGATTACTGGCAAAATCCACAACTTGTATGCATTAGCATTAGAAGAAAAAGATTATGCTACAGTATCTTTCTTGAACTGGTTCGTAGAAGAACAAGTAGAAGAAGAAGCGAATGCAACTGACCTAGTAGATCAATTCACATTTGCACAAGATAGCCGTTCTGCACAATTATTCTTGGACTCCAAATTAGGCAGCCGTCAATAATTGCTACACTCGCTCTTACAGTGAAGTGAGAACTTCATATCAAACCTATTACACATAAAAAAATACACACAAACATAACAAACACACATAATACAAAACCTAACACACAACACATATAACACATATAACTAAACAAAATAATGATATTTGTAAGAGTGATGTTGTTTGCTAGAATATACAATAGGTAGCCTTTCTAATAGAGGGGCTACTTATTTTTATTGTGCCATCGATGTGGGGCGTTATTCGTATATGAATAGGGTCCTACAATTTTTTTAAACAAAAAGTCAAAAAGTCAAAAAAAGCATTTGACAAAGGTCAAAAAGTCAGATATACTTTAACCATAGAAAAGAACAAAAAGTCAAAAAAGTGGTTGTCTCATTCATCATAAGAAGGAACTTAATTCTTTAAAAAAGTCTAGTTGTGATGATGGTACATCATGAATTAAAGAAATGAGGATATACTATGAGTATTTTAGCAGATAAAATTGAACAATTTATATTGACGAAATTGTTAGAGGAGCAGGAAGGTATTACGCTTAGGAGAAACGAACTAGCGGAGGCTTTGGATTGTGCACCATCACAAATTAGTTATGTGTTGAGTACACGTTTTTCTAATGATCGAGGGTTCCTTGTTCAGTCTAGACGTGGACTAGGTGGATCTATCACAATTACTAGAGTTATGGAACCGGTGAGAAAACAAGTCTTGATTCCTTTAGAACAATCTCCACAACGTAATGAAGATGAACCTGCAATTACAATTGGTCACATTGACCAAGTATTATTTCAACATATGAAAGAAGCGCGTATTACAAAACGTGAAGCAGCGATGTTGCATGAAGCATTTGTTAGAATTTTACAAGATGTACCAGTGGAACGTAGAAAAGAAGCAGCGGAGCGTTTTTATCAAGCCATTATGAACATCATAAATGAGGAGGTGTAGACTATGAAATGTGATTCTTGTGGTAAAGAAAATGCAAACATTCATATGACATCTATTGTGAATGGAGCAAAAGAGGAGCATCATTATTGCCAACAATGTGCGAATCAAAAAGAGCAGGGAGGTGGAACCATGTTTTCCTCTATGTTTGATGATAGCTTTTTTAATAATCAATTTTTTGCCAATGTTATGTATCCTCAAAGTGCATTGGGGAATAGCAAACAGATTACTTGCCCACAATGTGGCATGACTATATCGGCGTTTAATCATCAAGGTCGATTAGGTTGTGATAGATGCTACGAAGCGTTTCGAGCGCACTTAGTTCCCTTAATTAAGCGTATTCAAGGATCTATTTCTTATGAAGGTCGCATTCCTCAACGAGGAGCGGCAGATTTGAAAGTAGAGCAAACTATTAAGCAATTACGAAATGAGCTAATTCAGGCGGTAAAGGAAGAGCAATTTGAAAGAGCTGCACAAATTCGTGATGAAATTAAGTCGTTAGAACAGTCTAAAGAATCAAATTAAGGAGGGTCTATGTTACACACTATTTTAGATGAGGCGTTGTCGCCTTGGATGAAAGAAACCGGCTTAGATCATCGCATTGTTTTATCTAGTCGCATTCGACTAGCAAGAAACTTTAAAGGAGTATCCTTTACAAATCGGGGAGATCTCAATGATTTAACTAAGGTTGATGGGTATATGCGGTCTATGATTAACCCTTTACAAACATCCTATGGTAAAAGCTTTTCAAAAATTAACTTGGCATCATTAAGCCCTATGGAACGAGATGTGCTAGTAGAAAAACACTTAATTTCTCCTAATTTGGCGACCCAGAGTCAAGAAAGAAGTGTCATCATTTCTGAAGATTCTCGTATTGCCATTATGGTGAATGAAGAAGATCATTTGCGGATTCAGTCCATGGAATTAGGATTACAATTAGAAAAAGCCTATGAACGAGCGGTAGCTATTGATGATGTGATAGAAAGTAAATACGATTATGCGTTTTCAAAAGACTTTGGATACTTAACTGCCTGTCCTACCAATGTAGGAACGGGGATGAGAGCATCTGTGATGGTTCATGTTCCAGCGTTATCAATGACGGGCAAATTACAGCGTATTATTCGTAGTATTATCCGCATGGGCTATTCTGTACGAGGTCTCTATGGTGAAGGATCTGAGGGATTAGGCCATGTATATCAAATCTCTAATCAGCAAACGATGGGAATCAGTGAACAGGCAACGATTGACCAACTTTCACAGATTGTACAAGGTGTTGTAAAAGAGGAAGAAAAAGCACGGTCTGAATTATGGACTACAGATAAAGAAGGCATAGAAGATAAGGTGTGGAGGTCCTATGGAATTTTGACCCATGCACGCCGTATTTCAGGAGAAGAAGCCTTGGCCTTATTGAGTGATGTGCAGTTAGGCATAGATATGAAATTAATAGATGTGACCATGAACTTTCACGAAATGCTAGTCATTACAAGACCAAATTTTCTGGCCAAATTAGTGGGGAAAGAGTCGATGGGCTCGCAAGAGCGTGATAGTCAAAGGGCACAAGTAATACAAGATACCTTGTTACGAGGTTCAAAAGGAGGAAGAAAATGATAGAAAGATATACAGAAGGGGCAAAACGTGCGTTAGCAATTGCCCAAGAAAAAGCAGTTGAATATAAACATAATTATGTAGGAACAGAGCATTTGTTGTTAGGCCTTGTGGAAGAAGAAAAATCAGTGTCTGCACGTGCGTTGCTAGCCTTAGGAGTAGAAGGAAAGGCGTTGGAACAAGAAGTGATTCGTGCAGTTGGTAAAGGTACGCATAGTGGAGGCCAATTACAAATGACACCGCGTACGAAACATGTATTGGATTTAGCGCAACAAGCCGCCAATGGTCGTGGACATAACTACATCGGTACAGAGCATATTTTATTAGGCGTATTGTACGATGGTGGTGGGGTAGCCATGCAATTATTGGCAGCAAAAGGAATTCGTCCAGAAGATGTAGTAGAAAAAGTAAATGCTATTGTAGGTGGAGAAGAACCAAGTTCTAATCCAACACAAGGTACAGCTAG
Organism: Veillonella sp. 3627; assembly: GCF_003992195.1. Lineage (NCBI taxonomy): Bacteria > Bacillati > Bacillota > Negativicutes > Veillonellales > Veillonellaceae > Veillonella > Veillonella sp. 3627. Next base: position 42,063 of record NZ_RQVG01000003.1, read on the forward strand.
TGATTTAGGCGAAATTTCTGACTATGCTATAGATCTTAATGAAAGTGCAAAACAAGGCAAAATTGATCCTGTCATTGGTCGTGATACAGAAATTCAACGGGTGATTCAGATTTTAAGCCGCCGCACGAAAAATAATCCAGTTCTTATCGGAGAACCTGGGGTAGGTAAAACAGCCATTGCAGAGGGGTTAGCACAACGCATTGTCAGTGGTGATGTGCCGGATGTATTACGAGATAAGCGCATTATTTCTGTCAGCTTGAGTTCCATGTTAGCAGGAGCTAAATATCGCGGAGAATTTGAAGAACGTTTGAAAAAAGTGATGGATGAAGTGCAGGATCATGATGACATGATTGTATTTATTGACGAAATTCATACTTTGATTGGAGCAGGTGCTACAGAAGGAGCCATGGATGCAGCGAATATCTTGAAGCCAGCCTTAGCACGTGGCAATTTCCAAGTGATTGGAGCTACTACATTAGATGAATATAAAAAGCATATTGAAAAAGATGCTGCTTTAGAACGTCGTTTCCAACCAGTACAAGTGGGGGAACCAAGTGAAGAAGATGCGTTATCTATTTTGAAGGGCTTACGTGATCGCTACGAAGCATTCCATAAGGTACAAATTACAGATGAAGCCTTGGCAGCAGCTGTACATTTATCAAGTCGTTATATTGCAGATCGATTCTTGCCAGATAAAGCAATCGATGTCATGGATGAAGCAGCATCGAAAGTGCGTATGGCTGTGTTTACGGCAACTCCAGATGTGAAAGCATTAGAAGATGAGTTAGTGCAAGTACAAAAAGAAAAAGAGGCAGCTGTGACAGCCCAAGACTTTGAGCGAGCAGCTACACTTCGTGATAAAGAAAAAGAATTAGAATCTGACATTGCATCAAAACAAGAAGATAGCAAAAAAGATAGCGAATCCAAGCTAGTAGTGACAGAGTCTGAAATAGCCGCTGTTGTTTCTGAATGGAGTGGTATCCCTGTATCACGAGTGGCAGAAGAAGAATCGGAACGCCTATTGCGCTTGGAAGAAGAATTGCATCAACGTGTCATCGGTCAAGACGAAGCTGTCGTAGCTGTATCGAAAGCGGTACGCCGTGCAAGAGCTGGATTAAAAGATCCAAAACGTCCAATTGGTTCCTTCCTATTCTTAGGCCCTACTGGCGTTGGTAAAACAGAATTAGCTAGATCCTTAGCATCCAATTTATTTAGCGATGAAAATGCTATGATTCGTATCGACATGTCGGAGTATATGGAAAAACATGCGGTGAGCCGTTTAGTGGGAGCGCCTCCAGGCTATGTAGGATATGATGAAGGAGGTCAATTAACTGAGGCTGTTCGTCGTCGCCCATATAGTGTGGTTCTCTTTGATGAAGTGGAAAAAGCACATCCAGACTTCTTTAATATCTTATTACAAGTCTTGGATGATGGACGTTTGACAGATAATCAAGGTCGTACAGTTGATTTTAGAAATACAGTGATTATTATGACAAGTAATTTAGGAGCGAAGTATCTCAAAGAAGATACGGCAGCTATGGGATTCTTAGCGGCTAAAGGAGAAGAAGAAAGTGGAAAAGATAAAGAGTCTATGAAAAAGGATGTACTCCAAGCTGTAAAATCTCATTTCCGTCCAGAGTTTTTAAATCGTATTGATGAAATGATTGTCTTCCATGCTCTAGAAACAGAACAATTGCAAAGTATTGTACGTATTTTATTGAAATCTGTGACAACACGATTACATGAACAAGGTATGGAATTAGAAGTATCTGATGAAGCTATGAATAAAATCGTAGCAGAAGGAACTGACTTTGCTATGGGGGCAAGACCTTTGAAACGAGCTATCCAACGGTTAGTAGAAGATCCAATTTCTGATGCTATCTTAGAAGGTAAAGCAGGAGAAGGTAAAACAATTCATGTAGTAGTAGAAAATGATGATATTGCGATTACTGTAAAGTAAAATAATAAACGAGCTATACTTAGTTGTTATGAAGGCAACTGGGTATAGCTCTTTTATAATGACTTATATTTATTTTACAGAACTCTGTTTTTCTTATACACTATAGGATAGGTATGTTCTTAATTTAAGTATGAGGTATAGAAATGAAAGAGATTATATTAGTTACATCTTTTGGATCTACGGTAGACAGCGCAAGAGAAAATCAAATTTTCCCAGTCGTAGATGCCATTCGCAAAGCGAATCCGAGTCATGAAGTACGGTTAGCGTTTACATCACGTATTGTCATTAAGCGTTTGAAAGATAGAAATATTGTATTCCAAAATGAAATTGAGGCTATGGAATCGATTGCGGCAGAAGGCTATGAACGCATCATTGTGCAGCCTACACATTTAGTAGGTGGTGCAGAGTTCGATAAGCTTCGTAAAAATATTATGGCTTTCAAAGGACAAGGCTCTGTACAAGAAATTGTATTTGGCAGACCGCTTTTGTATTTCATGGGACAAGAGGAGGAAGTACCAGACGATTACCAAATCTTGATTGATCGCTTTATTAAGGCTTTACAGGTTCCTGTAACAGAAGATTTACTCTTAGTAGGTCATGGTGGATTTAATGTAGGGAATGCATCCTATGCAGTGCTACAATTGAAATTACAACATGACGGTTTACGAAATACATCCATTGCTACATTGGAAAATTTCCCAACACCTGAAGATATTTTAGAACGATGGGAACGAGAAGGTCACGAACCTAAGAAAGTACATTTACATCCTCTATTATTAGTTTGTGGTGACCATGCATTGAATGATTTATTCGGAGAGGAAGAAGATAGTTTACTTTCTGAATTAACAAAAGCAGGATATGAAGTGGTACAATACGAAAAAGGTCTTGGTGAATATGCGGAAATTCAAGACATCTATGTAGAACATTTAGCAGATGCTATGCGAGGTTTATACCAAAGACGATTATAAAATTATAAATCATGCATGTCGGTGGTTGTGCGACTTAATAAGAGAAATACTTGGTGGTGTCGTGTACATTCATAGCGAGTCATGATATACTAAAAAGGTTATAGTAGTTTGGAATGAGAGATCCTTACTAGTTCAATGTTAATATATAAAAGAGGTGTCCTGATGAAAGGTAAATTATATGGTATTGGTGTAGGTCCTGGGGACTCTGAGTTGATGACTGTAAAAGCTGCTCGCATTGTTGGAGAAGCTGATGTCATCATTACACCGAAAACAGAAAAAAAAGATGGCTCTGTAGCCTTACATATTGCAGAACCATATATTCAAGAACATACAGAAATCGTACCTGTTGTATTCCCAATGGTATTGGATGATAATGAACAATCTAAAGGTTGGGAAGAAGCACGTAAAATCATTACTGGATTACTCGAAGAAGGTAAAAAAGTTGTATTCTTAACATTGGGAGATCCAATGTTTTACAGTACATATATGTATGTATATCGCTTAGTAGAATCTGCTGGTTTTGATATTGAAACTATTCCAGGTGTTACTGCATTCTGTGCAATCGGATCTCACTTGGGGTACCCAATTGTAGAAAAAGAAGAAGTATTAGCGATTATTCCAGCTACAGCACCAAAAGAAAAAATTGATGCTGTACTTGCCGTAGCTGATGATGCAGTCATTATGAAAGTGTATCGAAACTTCTCTGAAGTGCAAGAAACACTTCGCAAACATGATATGGCTGAAGAAGCTGTGATGATTTCTCGTGTTGGATTACCAGAGGAAGAAGTCTATCGTAATGTAGATGCTTTGCCATCTGATACAAAATTAAACTATTTATCTACAATTTTGGCGAAACGTAAAGATCGCTAAGAGGTATTTTATGAACACTGTACAACGACCAAGAATTGTTATAGCAGGCACCAACTCTGGTGTTGGAAAAACAACCATTGTAGCAGGGCTATTGGCGGCTTTGACAGAGCAGGGCAAAGCGGTACAGGCATTTAAAGTAGGCCCGGATTATATTGATCCGGGCTTTCATAAAATTGCTAGTCAACGAGAATGCTATAATTTAGATACCTGGCTTGTGCCACCACATAAGTTGATTCCCTTTTTTGTGGGGCAAGCGGAGACTGCTGATATTTCTATTATAGAAGGTGTAATGGGTCTTTATGATGGGGGACGTGAAGGCGTTAGTTCCACGGCGCAAGTTGCCAAAGATTTAAAAGCTCCGGTGGTGTTAGTTATCGATTGTAAGGCTATGGGAGAAAGTGCGGCAGCCATTGCTAAAGGCTTTCGTGATTATGACCCAGAGGTACAATTTGGTGGGGTTATCTTAAACCGATTAGGATCGGATAATCATGAACATATGATACGGACGGCGATGAAGAAATTAGGGGTTCCTGTACTAGGTGCCATTCGTCGTGATGAGCGCATGCAATCACCAGAACGTCATTTAGGATTGACACCAGTGACAGAAGTTGATCCTACAGAGGCTATTGCTACCATTCGTGAAGCTGTGAAAGTCATGGTGAATTTAGAAGCCTTAGTAGAGTTAGCTCAAAGTGCGGCGGACTTGTCTGTGGAAACTGAGGAGGTAGTAGAGGCTATAGAAAAACGCGCGCGCATTGGCATCGCCTTGGATGAAGCATTCTCCTTCTACTATCCAGCTAGCCTAGCAGCGTTAGAAGCAGAAGGGGCGGAGTTGCATTATTTTAGTCCTTTACAAGATGAATCCTTGCCAGATGTAGATGGGATCTTTTTTGGTGGTGGTTTTCCAGAGATGTTTTTATCTCAATTAGGGAATAATGAATCTATGAAAGATAGTATACGTAAGGCCAGTGAAAAAGGTATGCCAATCTATGCGGAATGCGGCGGTCTCATGTATATGACAGAAGCAGTGACTGATTTCGAAGGAAATACGTATCCTATGGTGGGGATTGTACCAGCTACCTGTGAAATGCAGCAAAGCTTACAACGTGTAGGTTATGTAAGTGCTACTATGTTGGAGCCAAGTATTTTAGGGTCTGTGAAAGATACTTTACAGGGACATGAGTTTCATTTTTCTACTATGACACCTACACAAAGTCCATTTCCTTGGGCCTTTGAGTTAGTAGGAGGGCGTAAGCCTAAGGCCTATCAAGGGGGATACTCCTATAAAAATATTTTAGCCTCTTATTTGCATATAAATTTTTCAGGTAGTGAGGCAGCGGCTAGAGCTTTTGTAGATTCTTGTGAGACTTATGGACAAGGTAAATCTTGAGGGATACTATAAGAAATATAAATGCAAGAATAATTTGCGTTTTAAGTATAATAGAGGGGTAGAAAAAGATTGACAATTTTTCTGCTCCTGTGTATACTAATATCATTGACGAGCCGGAGTGGCGGAATGGCAGACGCACTTGACTCAAAATCAAGCGGGTAACACCGTGTGGGTTCAAGTCCCACCTCCGGCACCAAGGATTAGCAGATACTGTGTAAACAGTATCTGCTTTTTTATTTTTAATATATATTACTAGAAAGTTGGAGATATTTCTAGCTGTATATTGGACAGTAGTTTTTAATGTAAATATATAGCGTCAGTACATAATGTTACTATATATGATTAAAAGTGCTGATATATAAAGTATTATGAGTATTTTATATGACTTTTATAGTGGGAAATAATTGACGAATAGTGAAAAAATATATATTATAAATACAAATCAGGATGATAATCAATAGCAAAATATCAACTTTTGTTATACTTTGTAAAGAACGCCCATATTTTTGCGAAATGAAATAGTAAGAGAAAGGAGGAGCCCTAGGCCGGGCGAATATGAAAGATGGTCTATAAGAACGTATAGAATTAATAGAAACACCAGTAAGGGGGATACCTATGAATGAATACGATTATACATTAGACAAAACAGGTTTTTATAAGATCCTTTTTAGTACGTCGTTGACAGTAGCCAAAGAACAACTGCAAACGGCTTTAACACCGAAAAAGTTAGCAGGTGCGGTGGAGTATATGTGCATGCTTTGTACCTGTATGAATATGGCCATCAATCAAAATCAATTGGAGAGTGCTAAGTTTAATGATGGAATTGTAGAAGAGTATGTCAGTTTGGTGGATGTAATTATTCGCAATGAAGGAAGTATTAATTATGTGCAGGCTGTAAAGATCGACGAGTTATATATGAAGTCTGCTGATTTAGTTCGTTCTTTATTAGAAGGAGTAGCCTTGACAGAACAACTACGGGAGCTACAACGATCCTATCGGTATTGGAATATGAAACAAAGGATGCAAAGTACGTATAAAACTTTGCTGCATTAGTCATAATAAGTATAGAATGCTAGGAAGTCTTCGTTGCGGGAGACTTCCTAGTATTTGTTTTGTGAGTATTCCATGAAGATGTTTTAAAAAGCGCAGTTCTTTTTGACTATTAAGTGCTAGTAGGCTATAATAATCTAGATACATAGTATTTAATTGAAATACTTTCCATATTTAAGGAGTTGAGATATTTGTTAGGTTTTATACAAAAGCTATTGGGCAATAAAAATGCAAAAGAAATTAAACGGATTCGGTCCATTGTTGAAGAAATTAATGGACTGGAACCGTCTTTGTTATCCTTAAGCGATACTTCTTTGCGAGCTAAAACAGAAGAATTCAAAGAAAGGTTGGCTAAAGGTGAAACATTAGATGATATTTTGCCAGAAGCATTTGCTGTAGTTCGTGAAGCATCTAAACGTGTATTGGGCATGCGTCACTTCGATGTGCAAATGATTGGTGGTATTGTATTACATCGTGGTAATATTGCAGAAATGCGTACAGGTGAAGGTAAAACTTTGGTAGCTACCTTACCAGTATATTTAAACGCTCTATCTGGTAAAGGTGTTCACGTAGTAACCGTTAATGATTATTTGGCTAAGCGTGACAGTGAGTGGATGGGACGTTTATATAATTTCCTAGGTTTATCTACTGGCTTAATCGTAGCTGGTTTAGATTACGATCAACGGAAACAATCCTATGGAGCAGATATCACGTATGGTACAAACAATGAGTTTGGTTTTGACTATTTACGTGACAACATGGTTATCCATGCAGATCAAATGGTACAACGCCCATTGAACTATGCTATTGTCGATGAAGTGGACTCTATCTTAATTGATGAAGCTCGTACGCCACTCATTATTTCTGGTCCAGGGGAACGCTCTACAGAACGCTATTATGAATTAGCGAAAATAGTGCCACACTTGGTGAAAGATGAAGATTACACTATTGATGAAAAACAAAAAACGATTGCCCCTACAGATGAAGGGATTGCAAAAGTTGAAAAAATGTTACACATCGAAAACTTATATGATTCCTCTAACTTAGAATTGAATCATTTGTTAAGTGCTTCTCTTCGTGCCTATGCTATGATGGAGCGAGATAAAGATTATGTCGTGAAAGATGGCGAGGTTGTTATTGTTGATGAATTTACTGGTCGTTTGATGTTCGGTCGTCGCTATTCCGATGGCTTACACCAAGCCATTGAGGCAAAAGAAGGCTTACGTGTAGAACGTGAAAGTCAAACATTAGCCTCTATTACTTTCCAGAACTATTTCCGTATGTATGAAAAATTGTCTGGTATGACTGGTACAGCGAAAACAGAAGAACAAGAATTTAATAACATTTACGGTTTGGAAGTTTACGAAATTCCGCCGAATAAAGTGTTGGCGCGTATTGATATGCCTGATTTAATCTTTAAAACAAAAGAGGCTAAATATCGTGCTGTAGTTCGTGATGTAGTGGAACGTCATAAAACAGGTCAACCAATCTTGGTGGGTACTACTTCCATTACGCAATCTGAAATGCTTAGTGATATGTTGACGAAAGCTGGCGTACCACATAATGTATTGAATGCGAAACATCATGAAAAAGAAGCGGAAATTGTTGCTAATGCAGGTCAGTATGGTATGGTAACAATTGCTACCAATATGGCGGGTCGTGGTACCGATATTTCCTTAGGAGAAGGAGTAGCTGAACTAGGTGGCTTACATATTTTGGGCACTGAGCGACATGAAAGTCGTCGTATCGACAATCAGTTGCGCGGTCGTTCTGGTCGTCAAGGGGACAATGGTTCCTCTCAATTCTTCTTATCTTTGGAAGATGATTTAATGCGTATTTTTGGCGCAGATAATATTGCTGGTATGATGGATAAATTAGGTATGGAAGAAGATGAGCCAATTGAGCATTCTTTGATTACTAAATCCATCGAACGAGCACAGAAAAAAGTAGAAAATCATAACTTTAATATTCGTAAGTATATCTTGGAATATGATGATGTTATGAATCAACAACGGGAAGTATTATACGGACAACGTCGTTTGATCTTAAATAACCAATCCTTGCGTGAAACGATTTTACATATGGTAGATAACTTAATTATTAACTCTATGAATCAATATGCAGATGAAAAATTATATCCAGAAGAATGGAACTATGAAGGTTTATTAAAGCATTTAGAGATCTATTTCTTGGAACCAGGTATGTTGACAGTGGAACAAATGGAAGAGTATGGTCGTGCAGAATTACAGGACCACTTAATTGACATTGCCCACAAAGAATATGAAAAACGTGAATCCTTATTTGGAGAAGCAAATATGCGTGAGCTTGAGAAAGCAATCATGCTAAAAGTTGTGGATAGCAAATGGATGGAACATTTGGATGCTATGGATATGTTAAAAGAAGGGATTGGCCTACGCGCTTATGGACAAAAAAATCCATTAGTAGAATATAAATTTGAGGCTTATGACATGTTCGAAAATATGAAACAAGCTATTACGGATGAAACAATTATGTATTTATACCGTATCCAAATTAATGTGGACACAATAGCAGAAGAAGAACCGGTTGATCATCTAGCTGATGCTAAGACCCACCATGAAGACGTGTTGGAACCACAAAACGTAGATTAGACTTTCATGGCCACGCAGCGAGGTGAGATATCCCCTGTGCGGCCATTTGTTTTATAGAATGAAAGAAAGAGGTGAATAAATTGTTAGAAGACTTAAAAGGTCCTATTGACAATTTAGAGGAGCGTATTTTTGGAATGAGGGATTCACTTTAACATCGCTCAAAAAGAAGAACGCATATTAACATTAGATATAAAAATGAGTGATCCTGATTTTTGGAATGATCCAGATTCGGCTCGTGATATTTCCCAAGAAGCTACGCAATTAAAAGATGCTGTAGAGGGATATAAAAAGCTCGTTACAGACATTGAAGAAGCAAAGCTCATGTTAGAAATGGCCATTGATGAAGAAGATGTATCTATGGAAGGTGAGCTGACTACTATGGTAGAGCAGTTGACCCATGAAGTAGAACATCGTGAAGTATTGCTTTTACTAAGTGGTGAATACGATAAGAACAATGCCATCCTTACATTCCATGCTGGTGCCGGTGGTACGGAGGCACAAGATTGGTGTTCTATGTTGATTCGTATGTACTTGCGATGGGCAGAAAAACAAGGGTATAGTATTTCTCTTATGGATGAACAAGTAGGAGATGAAGCGGGCATTAAAAGTGCCACATTCCTCATCAAAGGGGAAAATGCTTTTGGGTATATGAAATCTGAAAAAGGGGTCCATCGTTTAGTTCGTATTTCTCCTTTTGATTCTGCTGCACGTCGCCACACATCATTCTGTGCTGTCGACGTGATGCCGGAAATTGATGAAACTGTAGAAATTAATTTGGATATGAAAGATGTACAGGTAGATACGTACCGTGCTAGCGGTGCAGGTGGACAGCACATCAACAAAACAGACTCTGCAGTACGTATGACACATATTCCGACAGGGATTGTCGTACAGTGTCAAAGTGAACGCTCACAAATTCAAAATAGAGAGCAATGTTTAAAATTATTGCGAGCTAAATTATTTGAATTAGAGTTAGAAAAACAAGCTGAATTAAAAGAACAATTAGGCGGCACGTATCAAGCTATTGAATGGGGAAGTCAAATTCGTTCGTATGTGTTCCATCCTTATAATATGGTAAAAGATCATCGTACCAGTGTGGAAACTGGTAATGTACAGGCGGTTATGGATGGTAACCTAGATCAATTTATGGAAGGTTTCTTGAAGAAAGAAGCGAATTTATCAATATAATGGAGTGACCGTGAGAAATTTCTTTTTAAAAACAATAGTGTTTATCTTAGTAGTAGTCGGTATTATCCTAGGGCTTTCTTCCTTAGTATTACCATCTTTCGTAAGTAGTCAGGTGGAATCTAGACTGCAAGGGGCTTTACATCCAGAAGCGCAATCTATGCGCATTGAATCATCGCCAGGAATTAAGTTAACCTTAGGAGACATTGATTCATTTCGCGGCTATTTGGATGGTGTTATGCTAGGTAAATTGAAAGTCCAACGACTAGCTTTTGATTTACGACAAATTAAAGTGGAGCCAGTAGAGCTGTTTTTAGAGGAACGATTGCACTTCACTAGTTTGGGGCAAGGTCATATTGAGGGAATCATACATCAAGATGATTTGAAACAATATATTGAACAGCAGTTATCTGAAAAAGGTACAAAAGGTTTGACCATTGAAACAGTAGATATATCTGACCGAGGTGTTGTTATGAGTGGTCAGATTGATGTAGGTGGATTTCTATCCGGCAAGGTAACTATACAAGGTCATTTGGAGATTGAAGGTAATACACTACAATTTTCTACTGAAAAGTTATCCATTGGTGGTGCTAGTTTGAATCGCTTGTCTAGCGGAGCTGTGAAAGCGATACCTCTTTATAATTTTGAAAACTTCCCAATTCCTGTTCATTTGGATCGTGTAGAAACGGGGCGTGAAGAGATTCACGTATTTGTTCATCCAGTAACACAGTAGGAGGAACTATGAAGTTAAAAAACATATCTTTCTATACATGGATTTTATTAGCTTTTCTTGTTGCTGGTATTGTAAGTGGATTACTATTAGTAAAAGAGCGTCATTACATTGAGGCTCAGCAAGAACAAATTGAAAATATTATAGATTATGATGGTTTACTTCGTGCTAATGCCTATGAAAAAAGGTCTCTAGGGGAGGCAATTGCATCTGCCAAGGAGTCTGGGATTACAGCATTAGCTATTTATGATAGAACCTTACAAAAAGAAACCGATGCTGGTCATATTCGCATGTATACTTCTAATGATTTAGAACAATTGCAAATCAACGGAGTGCAACCAGGTACTACCTATATCGGAATGATTCCAGGTAAAGAAGCTTACTTTCAAGAAGTACAGGATGATTTATTGCGCCGTTTAGGTCAAAATAAAGTACATATATTGCAAACAGATCTAGGCCCTATGTTAGGATTAGCTTTACCAAGTGATTCTTTAAAAGATATGAATTTAGGTATTTCTAAATTACAAGCTGAGGAAGTAGCTAAACTTGGCTTTCATGTGATTGTTCGACCAACAAATTATAAAGGTGCCACAGTAGAAGACGTAGATCATGTATTCCAACGTATTGATGGTGTATCTGGTGTAACAGGTATGATTTTCGTTGGAAAAGAAGCATTAGGATATCCATTACATGTGGATCGCACATTGGAGCAATTAGAGAAACGTCAAATTCCGCTAGTAGGAATTGAAGCGGTGAATCAATTGCAATATTTTCCACAAGCAGGGTTCTTGGAGATGGCCAATGCCAATCATTATAAAGTGGGAAGATTGTACACAGTATCTAAGGAAGAAGTGCGTAAGTTAACCCCAGCTGAGTTAATTCAATGGTTCTATATTAGTGATATTGAACGAAATATACGGTATAACTTGTTTCCAATTTATGAACAAGGTGTAGATAATAAAACTGCTTTAGAAACTACATTGTTTGTGGCGAAACAAGTGACAGATAAACTACAAGCTCGTGGTTTTACTACTGGAGAAGCCTCTGTATATCCAGTGTACTTCCCGAATACCCTGTTGCGATTGTTAACGATGACAGGTGTCATAAGCTTGGCTACACTTACATTAGGTCAGTTCGTACATATACGTAAATCATATTTACTAGGTCTATTCGCACTGGGCAGTATCGTTTCTATTGGCATTTATATATTGACCACAGGGACAAAAATTATGTCGGCTTGGGCACTAGTAGCTGCTATTTCTGCTCCAGTGTTGGCAATGACGATGATCTTTGATTGTTGGTCAAAACGGAACCACACGGGTATATCCCCTTGGAGAAGTACCATAGAATCTGTGGTATATCTAGTCGTAGCAGCTCTAATAGCTGCTATTGGAGGAATTAGCATTGCAGCCATGTTAGGTAGTACGCAGTTCTTCATGGAGTTTGCTTTATTCCGAGGTGTAAAATTAACCTTTGTGGCACCAGTACTATTGACAGCCATAGCATATTTGCAACGCTTTCCTATTTGGAAAGGACGAACTATATCTTCTGTAAGTGATGTGAAATCTTTTATTACAGAATTTGTTCAAATTGATATTAAAGTCTATAGTTTATTAATTGCTGGGGCTTTAGCGGTAGTGGCCTATGTCTTTGTAGGGCGTAGTGGTCATACAGCTGGCGTACCAGTACCGTCTTGGGAACTAGCTTTACGTAGGTTTTTAGAAAACACGATGTATGCTCGCCCTCGTGAAAAAGAGTTTTTAATCGGTCATCCAGCGTTTATGCTGGCAGCCTATGCTGTGGGATGCCGTATTCCAATGGTCATGCATTTTGCTTTATCCATAGCGGCAGTCATAGGTATTGCTTCTATGGTGGAAACATTCTGTCATTTACGTACGCCAGTGTATATGTCCATTGCTCGTGGTTATGATGGATTATTATTAGGTATCGTCATCGGTTTAGTAGCGATTATAGCGGTACGTTTCATCGGCTATGGCATTCGTTGGTTCCAAGGACGAGGTGAAAGTCATGTGTAAGATACTCATTTCCGGTTATTATGGATTTGGTAATGCCGGAGATGAAGCGCTATTGAGTTCTATTTTGCAAGCATTGCTGGAATTAGAACCGAAGGCCGAGATTACGGTGATTTCTGGAAATCCTAGTGAAACTATGAGCACTCATAAGGTGAAAGCCATTGGTCGTTTTGATATTTGGAAGATATACCAAGCTGTGTATTCTTGTGATATGCTCATCAGTGGCGGTGGTAGTTTGTTGCAAGACGTAACAAGTGCTCGTAGTTTGTATTATTACTTAAGCATTATAGCTTTAGCGAATACATTGGGAAAACGAGTGATGATTTATGCCCAAGGCATTGGACCTTTGCGTAAATCCTTGGCTCGTACTACGGTGGGGCGTGTCTTGAATCAAGTATCCATGATTACTGTACGAGATCATGCCTCAAAAGAGGAACTACGTTCACTAGGTATTCATCATGTACCAATTACAGTAACTGCTGATGCTGTGTTAGGGATGCACCCAGTGGAGGCCACAGCAGGTCGTGATATATTGGCATCGTATGGGGTGCCTCTAGACCAACCAATTGTGGGTGTTTCCGTACGTGCTTGGAAAGATTGTACAGAGTATCAAACTACATTGGCAGAGGCTCTAGATCAGATTCATCGAGAAACAGAGGCTCATATCGTGTTTATTCCTATGCAACATAGGGAAGATACGATGGAGGCAGAAGCCATTGCCAAACGGATGACAGTTAGATCGACGGTTTTGGCTGATGCCTATAGCACAACAGAGCTACTGTCGTTGAGTAGTTGTGTGGATGTCATGATAGGTGTACGGCTCCATGCATTAGTATTTAGTGCGTTAATGGAAACACCTTGTTTAGGGATCTCTTATGACCCTAAAATTTTAAACTTTCTTCATATGATTGGGGAAGTGCCAGTAGGTGATTTACATACATTAGAAGTTGAACCTATTGTGGCACGTGCAGTAGAAGCTTTGGAACGAAGCACTTTCACAGATACCGTGCTAGAAAATATCCATGAACTACGAAGAAATGCATTAAAGAATGCCCGCATTGCCATCGGCATGCTGCATGATAAATAATTTACCTTAGAATTGTGTATAACACGGGAGGGTATAGTATGTTAACACTTGAACAAAAACAATTGATACAAGAAAAAGCAAAAGCGATTCGTGTAAACATCGTGAAATCTGTGACAGCAGCAAAATCTGGTCATCCAGGAGGATCTTTGTCCATTGCTGATGTGATGAGCTTGTTGTACTTTCAAGAAATGAATGTAAATCCAAATGAGCCAAAAGATCCAAACCGCGATCGTTTTGTCTTATCCAAAGGACATGCTGCACCAGCTCTGTATGCTACATTAGCAGAAAAAGGGTTTTTTCCAACAGAAGAATTACTAAACTTGCGTAAAATCGACCATATCTTGCAAGGTCATCCAGATATGAAATACATTCCAGGTGTAGATATGTCTACTGGTTCCTTGGGACAAGGTATTTCTGCAGCATGTGGTATGGCATTGGCAGGTAAGATTGATGGAGCCTCCTACCGTGTGTACTCCGTACTAGGTGATGGCGAACTAGAAGAAGGGCAAGTATGGGAAGCAGCGATGTTTGCAGCACATTATAAATTGTCTAACTTAACAGCTTTTGTAGATTTTAATGGATTACAAATCGACGGTGATATCACAAAAGTTATGAGTCCATTACCAATTGATGAAAAGTTCAAAGCTTTCGGTTGGCATGTGATCGTGGTGGATGGTCATGATTTAGATGCTTTACATGAAGCAGTTACAGAAGCAAAAGCAACTACAGATAAACCGACTATGGTGATTATGAATACTGTTAAAGGGAAAGGTGTACAAGCTATGGAAGGCCAAGCAGGCTGGCATGGTAAAGCGCCATCACAAGAGGAATGTGACAAATTTGTAGCGGAATTGTTGGAGGTGTAATCATGGGAAAAGCGACTCGTGAAGCATATGGTACAGCCTTAGTAAAAGTGGGGGCTACTCATAAAGATGTTGTTGTATTAGATGCAGATTTATCAAAATCTACAAAAACTGATGAATTTAAAAAAGTATATCCTGAACGATTCTTTAATGTAGGGATTGCAGAGCAAAACTTAATTTCTGTAGGTGCTGGCTTAGCAGCAGCAGGAAAAGTGCCATTTGTATCTTCCTTTGCTATGTTTGCTACCGGTCGTGCCTTTGAACAAGTGCGGAACGCCGTATGCTATCCAAAATTAAATGTAAAAATATGTGCTACTCATGCAGGGATTACTGTCGGTGAAGACGGTGCGACACACCAAAGTTTGGAAGATATTTCTTGTATGCGTACATTACCTAATATGACAGTTGTGGTACCAGCAGATGCAGCAGAAACAGAAGCTGTGATTGCTTGGGCAGCAGAGTATCATGGCCCTGTGTATGTACGTTTAGGACGTGCTGGTGTAGAAGATGTGACATCAGAAGGATACACATTTATACCGGGTAAATCTCAACAATTACGTGACGGTAAGGATGCTACGATTATTGCCTGTGGTGCCTTAGTAGGACCAGCAGTAGAAGCAGCAGCTACATTAGAAGCAGAAGGCATTTTTGTACGTGTTATCAACATGGCATCTATTAAACCAATTGATGGAGAAGCAATTGTGAAGGCCGCAAAAGAAACGGGAGTATTGATTACTGCTGAAGAACATAATGTGATTGGTGGTTTAGGTAGTGCGGTAGCAGAAGTAGTGGTAAAAGAGTACCCAGTGCCAATGGAATTTGTCGGCGTGAAAGATACCTTTGGTGAATCTGGTACACCAAAAGAATTGATGGCAAAATATGGATTAACAGCAGCTGATATTGTAGCAGCTACCAAACGAGGTATAGCACGAAAATAGGAAGGGAATGATAGAATGATAGAATTTAGAAATGTCCATAAAGTATACGACAATGGTTCTATTGCTTTAGAGGATGTATCGATTCATATTGAAAAAGGAGAATTCGTATTAGTCTGTGGGCATTCTGGAGCAGGTAAATCAACATTTATTAAGTTACTTTCACATGAAGTCACACCAGATTCTGGAACGGTTATTGTGAATGATGTTGATGTAACACGTATCAAATCTAGTAAAGTACCGTACTTGCGTAGAAAGTTAGGTATTGTATTCCAAGATTTCCGATTATTACCATCAAAAACAGTGTTTGAAAATATTGCGTTCGCACTAGAAGTTATCGAGGAAAAACCGAAAGTAATTAAAGAGAAAGTTTTAAATGTATTAGAGTTGGTCGGACTCAGCGATAAAGCTAATGATTTGCCACAAGATCTTAGTGGTGGGGAGCAACAAAGGGTAGCTATCGCTAGAGCCATTGTAAATAAACCATTGGTGCTGATTGCAGATGAACCAACAGGTAACTTGGACCCTCAAACAAGCCGCGATATTTCTGATCTTTTTAAAGCCATCAATAACTCTGGTACAACCGTAGTGATGGTAACACATGATATGGATATGGTGTCTTATCTAAACAAACGAGTGATCGCCTTAGAAGGTGGTCGTGTAGTAAGTGATCAAATGAGAGGGGCCGCATTCCATGAAAATTAGAACGTTTAAGTATTATATAAAAGAAGCCGTTCAATCCATGCGCCGTAATGGATTGATGTCCTTGGCATCTATTTCCACTGTCACATTATCCTTGTTTATCTTGGGTGTATTTGCTTGTGGAGTGGTAAACCTTAACAATTTGGCATCCCATTTAGAGAGCCAAGTACAAATTAGTATCTACTTGAAGGATAACTTAACAACACCACAAGTGATGGAATTAGGTAAAAAGTTAAAAGCCTTGCCAGAGCTAAAGGACATTGAGTTTGTCACAAAAGATGAAGCTATGAAACGCTTTAAAGAACGCTTAGGGGAGCAACAGCAATTAGTCGATTCCCTAGATGGACATAATCCATTGCCAACGTCTTATGTGTTAACATTCAATACACCAGACCAAGTGAAATCTACAGCGGAAATTGTCTCTAAATATCCAGAAGTAGAAAGTGCCCACTATGGACAAGACGTGATTGAACAAATTTTTGAAGTCACAAAAATTATTCGTATCGGCGGTATTGTGCTCATCGGTTTCCTAGCAGGGGCGACCTTATTTATCATTTCCAATACGATTCGTTTGACGGTATTTGCCCGTCGTAAAGAAATTGGAATTATGAAATATGTAGGTGCCACAAACTGGTTTATCCGCTGGCCTTTTGTATTAGAAGGTATGTTTTTAGGCGCTATTGGTGGTGCGATTGCAGGCATTGCTACTTGGCAATTCTATCGCTATATCACAGTGGAAGTGATTGCAAACTTTGCGTTTATGCCATTGGTACCAATGATGCCGTTTATCTATCAACTATCTGCAGGATTAGTTGGGATAGGTGTGATTGTAGGTGCTATTGGTAGTACCATTTCGTTAAAACAATATATGAAAGTGTAGGAATGATGAAGAAAAAAACAGTAACACTAGTAACTAGTTTACTATGCGGTTCTATCATGATGGCTACACCGTACTGGTATCAAGCACAAGATGAAGACTTAACGAATCAGTTGTCAAATATTCAACAACAATTGACAAATGAGGCCAATAAAAAGTCGGAAGCAGAAAAAACGATTGGTACCGTATATGAACAGTTACATGCTATACAGATTGAATTAGATACAGCCACTGCAGAGTTAAAACAAGTGCAAGCAGATCGTATTCGTTTAGATCAGGATATTACGAAAACAGAGGAAGAATTAAAAGCAGCACAGGAACGTTTACAATCACGAGAAAAAGTATTCTACAAACGGGTACGAGATATTTATATTAACGGACGTTTAAGTTACTTAGATGTAGTGGTTGGTTCTAAAGACTTTAGTGATTTTGCAAATCGTATGGAAATGTTGAAACGGATTCTTCAAGCCGATATGGAATTGATTAATACCATAAAAACTGAGCGTGAAGAGATTGCTAGTAAAAAAGCTAAGTTGGAAGCAGACCGGGCTAAAGTATTAGAACTTGAAAAGGTAGCACAGGAAAAACAAACGATTATTAATCAGAAAAAAGCAGAACGTCAAGCAGTATTAGAACGAGCGATGAATGACCGTGATACAGCAGACCGGGCCTATAATGAGTTAATGGCATCATCTGCAAGCATTACAGCTATGTTACAACAACGAGCAGCAGAACGTGCGGCAGCAGCCGCAGCAGCTAGCCAAGGTGGTGGCGGTGGTGGTGCTACTACTACATGGGTACAGGGAACTGGACAGTTAGCCGCCCCTGTTAATGCACCGATTACATCTGATTTTGGGTGGCGTATCCATCCAATTTATGGTACAAGTCGTCTCCATGCAGGTACTGACTTTGGTGTTGATGAAGGAACCCCAGTACATGCAGCAGATGGTGGCGTTGTTGTGGAAGCTGGCTGGATTAGTGGCTATGGATACACAGTTATTATTGATCATGGTAACGGTATGTCTACTTTATATGCTCATAATAGTGATGTAGCGGTAAGCCCTGGTCAAACAGTATCAAAAGGTCAAGTAGTTTCCTACTCAGGTAACACAGGTGGTTCTACAGGTCCACACCTTCATTTTGAGGTGCGTATTAATGGGGAACCAACAGATCCAATGGGATACTTATAGAGGAGACTATGGAAGATAACAAAAAAAAATCTAATTGGATACGCATAAAAGAGTATTTGTTTATCTCTGAAAAACACGATGAAGCTAATACTACTATGGAGACGTCAAAAGAGGTTGATCCTAACATAGAGCAGCTAAGTTTTAAAGATAGAATCTATAAGTTGATGGGTAAGCTGATAAAGTTATTAATTGTATTCCTTATTATGCTTACTGGTTTCTTTTGGTATATTTCTGGATCTCCCTTAGGCCTTGCTAAATTTGGTTACACTTATTACATCACTACACAATGGGCGATGGACTCACCATCTAAAGAAGAACTTTTTGTGAATATGTTAAAGGGGTTAGCTAAAGGTACCCATGATAAACATACTGTTTATTTGGATAAAGAAGATATGAAAGAACTTGAGATGCATACATCTTCTACCTATAGCGGTATTGGTTTATTATTGGATTTTTCCGATGGTAAAGTTCTCAAAGTAGGTGCTACTATGGAAGGGCAACCAGCAGAAGCAGCAGGACTTCAAAAAGGAGACCAAATTCTTGCGATTGATGGGACACCTATATCTGATATAGAAAAAGAAGAAGTAGCTAATCATATTCGTGGTGAAGCAGGTACATTTGTTGTGCTTCGCATCCTTCGTAGCGGAGAAGAGCAAGAGATTTCCATTGAACGAAAAACTATTGTCATGCCTACTGTAAGAGGTAAGATGCTAGACGATAGTGTCGGTTATATTCGGTTAACGCAGTTTGCTGAAAAAACAGTAGATGAGTTTACGAAAATCTATGAGGATCTTCAAGCTAAGGGGATGAAACGCTTAGTATTAGACTTGCGTGATAATCCAGGTGGTTTAATCACTACGGCTCAGGGTATAGGGCAATATTTGATACCTAAAGGGCCGATTGTAACGGTACAAACTAGAAAAGGCCGAAGTAGCGTCTATATGTCTAGAGGTGACCATAGTCTAATCCCATTAGTTGTGTTGATTAATGGTAACTCCGCAAGTGCTTCAGAAATTATTGCTGGTGCGGTGCAAGATACGAAATCTGGCATTATTGTGGGTACAAAAAGCTATGGTAAAGGTACTGTGCAAAGTGTAGTACAAGGTCTTGATGAAGAAGGCTTAAAAATTACTATTGCTCGCTATCATACACCTAATGATAGGGTCATCGATGGTATTGGTATTATACCAGATGAAATTGTGGAGCCGTCCAAAGCAAATCCTGAAGAGGATGTACAGTTGGAACGGGCTATTGAAATTGTAAAAACTCTATGATATAGCGGCTTCGGCCGCTCTATCTATAGGGCTAGAGGAAAAAATATGTTTATAGATCGTGCCCGTATATTAGTAAAAGCGGGAGATGGCGGTAACGGTATGAGTAGTTTCCGTCGAGAAAAATATGTGCCACAAGGGGGACCGAATGGTGGCGATGGCGGTAAAGGTGCCGACATCATTTTAAAAGCTGATAGAAATATCAATACACTTGTTGATTTTAGATATAAACGTCAATTCAAAGGCGATACCGGTGGTGCTGGACAAAGTGCTAACAAGCATGGTCGTGGCGCTGAAAATTTAATTGTTTCTGTTCCATTAGGAACAACGGTAACAGATGAAGAGTCTGGTAAATTAATGGCTGATTTAGTCGAAGATGGACAAACTTACATGGTGGCCAAAGGTGGTCGCGGTGGTCGTGGTAATGCACGCTTTCAAAATAGTGCTAACCGTGTACCAACCTTTGCTGAAAAAGGAGAGCCTGGGGAAGAGCGTTGGTTAAATTTAGAGCTTAAAGTGTTGGCTGACGTGGGATT
Organism: Veillonella sp. 3627; assembly: GCF_003992195.1. Lineage (NCBI taxonomy): Bacteria > Bacillati > Bacillota > Negativicutes > Veillonellales > Veillonellaceae > Veillonella > Veillonella sp. 3627. The sequence continues at coordinate 62,340 of NZ_RQVG01000003.1, forward strand.
ACTAGGATATCCAAGCGTGGGTAAATCCTCTATCATCCGCAAAGTATCTTCTGCAAAACCAGAAGTAGCTGCGTACCATTTTACTACATTAACTCCAGTATTAGGGGTAGTCTCTGTAGCACCAGGTAAAAGTTTCGTTATGGCAGATATTCCAGGTTTGATTGAAGGGGCTAGTGAAGGCATTGGCTTAGGACATTCCTTCTTGCGTCACGTAGAACGTAGTAATATTTTGCTCCATGTATTGGATGTATCTGGATTAGAAGGTCGTGACCCTATTGAAGACTTTCATAAAATCAATGAAGAGTTAGCTAAATATAGCGAAAAATTGAGCAAGAAAAAACAATTAATCGTATTGAATAAAACAGACTTGTTACAAGATGAAGAAACATTGCCAAGAGTGACAAAATACTTTGCTGATCAAGACTATGAAGTATTTGCGGTGAATGCATTGACTGGAGAAGGGTTGCCATCATTAGTAGAACGTGCATGGTATTATGTGGAAAATTACGTGCCAGAGCCAGAAGTGGTGGATGACACTGTATACTATGAAGCAAAACCTGATACTGACTTCGTCATTACTCGCGGCGATGATGCATCCTATATTATCAGTGGTTCTCGTATTGAGAAATTGGTGGCTATGACAAATCTTGATGATGAACAAGCATTGCGAAGATTCCAAAAGATTTGGCGTTACATGGATTTAGATGCGGAATTGAAAAAACGTGGTATCCAAGATGGCGATGAAGTAGTCATCGGTGATCAACGATTTACATTCCATGATTAGGAGATAGAATGACAGGTAAACAAAAGCGATATTTACGTGCCTTAGCAAGTACTATGCCAGCGGTTGTTATGATTGGTAAAGGAGGATTGGAAAATCCTGTTATCGACAGTGCACGAGCTGCCATTACAAAACGTGAATTAATTAAAGTAAAAGTTCTAAATAACTGCTTGGAAGATCCAAAAGAAATTTTGCCTCACTTAGCGGATATGTTAGGAGCAGAGTTAGTACAAATCATCGGACATAACGGTGTGTTGTATAAAAAAGCAAAAGATCCAAAAATTGAGTTGCCAAGATAATCAATCCACATGAGGTGAAGCGATGAGAGAAGAGTTACGACAGGCGAAACGGGTAATTGTTAAAGTAGGTACAAGTTCACTAACCCATGCAAATGGACGCATCAACATTGATAAAATAGAAGTGTTGGTCCGACAAATTTGCAATTTAGCTAATGCAGGAAAAGAAATGATTTTAGTTTCTTCTGGGGCTACTGCTGCTGGTCTTCCCTCATTGGGATTTACATCAAGACCCGATGACATTGCTTTAAAACAAGCCGCAGCTTCTGTGGGACAAGGTATCTTGTTACATATGTATGAAAAACTATTCGCTGAATATGGACATACGGTAGGACAAATTCTTGTAACCCGTGAAGATACGGTTAAACGTAGTCATTATCTTAATTTACGGAATACATTGACGGCCCTCATTGGATTAGGAGTTATTCCTATTATCAATGAAAATGATGTAGTGGCTATCGATGAGTTTAAAATTGGTGATAATGATACATTATCTGCTAATATTGCTAGCATTATTGATGCAGATGCATTGATTATTTTATCGGATATTGAAGGCCTATATACAGCGAATCCGTCTACAGACAAAAATGCTACATTAATCCATGAAGTAGAGGCTCTTACTCCGTACATTTATGAAATTTCTGGTGGTGCAGGGTCTTCTTTGGGCACTGGTGGTATGTATACGAAGATTCAAGCTGCTCATATTGCAACGAACTCTGGAGTTCATATGATTATCGCCTCTGGTGACCATCCAGATAGTATTAAAGCTATTATGAATGGAGAAGAACGAGGCACGCATTTTTGGCCTCATCGAGATGTACCGCAAATTAAAAAGCGCTGGATGGCATTTGGCACACGTTTACAAGGGACCATTCATGTAGATAAAGGATGCCGTGATGCATTACTCACCAATGGATCTAGTGTTTTACCAGTAGGTATTCTATCTGGTGAAGGGCAATTTGAAGAAGGGGATACCATATCTATTGTTCACGATGGAGAAGAAATTGCCCGCGGTATTGTGAACTTTAATCTATCCGATTTGTTAAAGATTAAAGGCCATAAATCACAGGATATCCCTAGTATATTAGGCGTTCGTGATACCTATCATGTAGTGGTGCATCGAGATAACTTGGTTGTCTTACGACAGGAGTAAATTATGAATCCATATACTGCATATTTTGAAAATTTAGGCAGAGCAGCACGGTCAGCTTCTGTGGCAGGACAAGTGCTAAGCACAGAAGATAAGAATCGTATTTTGGAACAGATTGCTTATGATTTGGAAAATGCTATACCAATGATTTTAGAAGCGAATACTATCGATTGTTCCCAAGCTAAAGAGAATGGAGTTCCATCTGTGATGATGGATCGCCTTCGTTTGACGAAGGAGCGCATCGAAGGTATTTGTGAGGGTGTTCGCCAAGTGGCTCATTTGCATGACCCCATTGGTACTGTCTTAGAAAGTAGAACCTTAGACAATGGCTTGCGTATTGAAAAACGGCAAATCCCTATCGGCGTTATTGGCATGATTTATGAAGCTCGCCCTAATGTGACAGTGGATGCAGCTGCTTTAGCCATTAAGACAGGCAATGCGATTATTCTTCGCGGAGGAAAAGAAGCATACCATACGAGTGATGCTATGGTACAGATTATGCAAGGTTCTTTAGAGCGGTGTGGAGCTCCGAAAGAGCTAGTTCAATTAGTGTCTATTCTTGAGAGAGAAGCTGTAGGTGATTTGTTAGCACAACGCAAATGGATTGATGTGATGATTCCACGTGGTGGAGCAGGATTGATTCAATTTGTCGTGAATAACAGTAAAATTCCTGTTATAGAAACAGGGAGTGGTGTTGTTCATGGCTATGTGGATGTATCTGCTGATGAAACGATGGCATTACAGGTATTGGAAAATGCAAAATTATCACGACCATCTGTATGTAATGCAATGGAAACAATTTTGTTACATGAAGAAAGACTGCAAGACTTAGGACCTAAGATTGTATCTATGTTAGAAGAAAAAGGTGTTGCCATCTATGGGGATACACAAATTCAAAGCTTATCTTCTCAGGTGAAACCTGGTACAGAGGATAATTGGGCTACAGAATATAATGACTATATTGTGAATTTCAAAGTGGTATCTTCCATTGATGACGCTATTACCCATATTAATACATTTGGTACAAAACATTCTGAAATGATTATTACAGAAGACCCAACCGAGGCAGAGCGATTTATGAACTTAGTGGATGCTTCCACAGTTTATGTGAATGCATCTACACGATTTACAGATGGTTTTGAATTTGGCTTAGGGGCTGAGATTGGCATTAGTACACAAAAACTCCATGCTCGAGGACCTATGGGACTAGATGCGTTGACAAGCTATAAATATTTTGTCTTTGGCCATGGACAGGTGCGATGAAATTAGCAGATGTAAAAGCTTACTTTCATTATATGAAGTCTCCCAAAGGAGCTTATGAATGGAAGTCCTACGGAATCGTAATAGTCATACTAGGTATTGTATCTCTAGTGTGTATAGGGGCGTGGTTACATGGTAGATAAGAAAAAGAGAGTTGGTGTTTTGGGTGGCACTTTTAATCCGATTCATTTGGGCCATCTTATGATTGCAGAAATGGCATCAGAAGCATTTGATTTGAATCGGGTAATTTTTGTGCCTGCTAAGGAACCTCCTCATAAGGAATCGGATGTGATTGAGGCGAAATATCGATTAGAAATGGTACGTGTAGCAGTATTGGATAATCCTAATTTTGTAGTTTCTGATGTAGAGATGCTGCGGGATGGGAAATCTTATACCATTGATACATTACGATATTTTCATGATTTGTATGGATCAGATACGGAATTTTTCTTTATTGCCGGCACGGATACGATTCAGAATTTACCAACCTGGAAATATATTGAACAGCTCTTAGATATGTGTGAGTTTATTGGGGCTATCCGCCCTGGTGCCACTGCTGATATTGGTGAAAGTATCGAATGGCTTGCTCAACGAGGCGGTCGTATTCACATATTAGAGGTGCCAGAAATGAAGTTATCTGCTACGGAATTGCGTCGCCGACTGCGGTATGGATTATCTACACGATACATGTTACCTAAATTGGTGTATCAATACATTAAGGAACATAAAATATATAATACATAAGGGTATTTGTTGTTAGGTTGATGCTGGTTTTTATAGATAACCCTAGAAAGGTATAGGCTTGTGAAAGATATAACAACAATAGAAGATTTACAAAATGTTGTGAAAGTCCGGCTTTCACCAAAACGATTTGCTCATACATTAGGTGTGCTAGATATGGCAAGACGATTAGCCAATCATTATGGTGTTTCTATAGAGAAAGCAGAAGTGGCAGCTGTATTGCATGATGCTATGAAAGAAAGACCTTTACAAGAAATGCAAACAATGGTGATGGATGCACAGATAGCGGTGGATTCAGAAATGCTTAACAACGGGGCATTACTACATGGACCTGCGGCAGCAGCCTATGCTAAGTTAGAGTTGCAGATTCAAGATGAATCGATTTGCGAGGCTATTCGAGTTCATACATTAGGGAGTACCCATATGAGCTTATTAGATAAGATTATTTTTTTAGCTGATTATATTGAACCAAATCGTGATTTTCCTGGTGTGGAAGAACTACGTGCGTTAGCATTTAAAGATTTGAACGCTGCTGTGATTCGCGCCTATGATGGAACGATACGTCATTTGCTTGATCAAGGGTTAAGTATACATGTAGATACGATTCGAGGTAGAAATAGTGTATTGTTAGAAAGGTCGGATACATAAATGGAGCGAAATATACGACGAAAGCCGCGCCGACATGGACTGCGATGGGGACGCATTATAGGGGCCCTAATTTTACTAGTAGTTTTTGTAGGCCTTCTAGTATGGGGAATAGGTAGTGCAGTGAGCGCTGTATCTCAATCGAGTACTACTAGTCAAGAGTCGCATCCATTGCCGGTTGTGACTAATACAACACCTATGGATATGAGCTCCATTAAAACATCCTATATGTTGGTTGTTGGCGTTGATAAAAGTCAACCACAGCAAGCAGATGCTTTATATGTGATAGCTTTCAATATGGATGCAAAAACTTTACAGATTATTGGTATACCAAGTAATAGTAAAATAATTAACCGTCACAGTGATACACCACAACGAATTAATGATATGTATGCACAAGGTGGAATAGAATTAACGAAAGCCGTAGTGGAAGATATGTTTCATATAGTTATCCCCTATTATGCAGTGGTAGATCAAGAGAGTTTCCAGTCTATGATGAACATTTTTGGAACTCCAAGCCTATATGTGGAGCAATCTATGGTACATCGAGATGCAGCTTCTGGTGAAGTGGATATCAACATTCATCAAGGGTACCAAGATATGACTAATGATACCGCCTTTGGATATATGAGATACGTCAATCAAGAAGGTGATACATTAGCAAGGACTATGCATCAAGAACGATTATTAAAGACTATGTGGGAGAGAGAACGAAATCACGTTAGCTTGGGAACCGCTTTTCGAGTGTGGCGACAATGGAGTCATATTAGTACTAATATTAGTACATGGGATGGTGTTCGGTTTATCACAAAAGTGATTGACTTTCCTAAAGATAAAGTGCGGTGGTATATTTTACCAGGGTCACCAGAAACAATTGATCATGTAGACTATTGGAATGTAGAGCCTATAGAATTACAACAATTGGTAGGAATTACTGTGGGAGATATTCCAAGTGATGCTGAAGTGATTCCAGTGATTGGAGATACTCCAAAAGGTATTGGAAAAGATAGTGCTGATGATTCTTTAAAAGATGCTGAAAAACAGACTAAATCTACGAAAGAAGATAAGTCTATGGATACAGAAAAATCAGAACCAGGGAGTCCCACAACAAGATAAGGAGTTAGAATGAAACAGAAACAAGATATTTTAGGAACAGTAAAAATCTTAGCGCAAGCTGGATATGATAAAAAGGGAGAAGACATTTCCATTATGGATATGGAAGGTCTTACCATGTTAGGAGATTATTTCTTAGTGGTTACAGCAAACAATGTGAAACATGCACAAAGTGTAGCTGATGCCATTGAAGATGCCGGTGCAGAACAAGGTATGACCGTATTACATCGCGAAGGATATCGTGAAGGAGATTGGATTTTACTTGATTTTGGTGATGTCATTGCCCACGTATTTACAGGTGAATACCGCCATTTCTATGGCTTAGAAGAATTGTGGAAGGATGCACCGAGAGAATCCTTTGAAGGAGTCTAATATGGCTAGTACTTTATCAGAAAATACTATTGCTACGCTAAAGGTATTGCGTCAAAGTGATCAAGGGTCTTTTTTAGATGGTCAAACAGGCAATACGAATGACGATATTTTGTTGCATAAAGACCAACAAACTAGTTCTGTTGCGATTGGCGATGAAGTGACAGTATTTCTATACAAAGATCCCAAAGGCCGCTTGACAGCAAGTATGCGTTTACCAGCTATGAAGGAAGGTCAAATTGGTTATGTTGAGGTCATCAATACAACAAACTTTGGCTGTTTTGTAGAAGTAGGAACAGAACGGGGGATTTTTATGCCTCATGCAGAAATGCGTGGACGCCCGCAAAATGGTGAAAAAGTTTGGGTTCGGCTCTATAGTGATAAGTCAGGTCGTTTAGCTGTATCCATGGATGTGGATGATGCGATGCGGCGTGCTTCAAAACCTGCTACAGATGCTAAAATAGGGGGCATGGTGAAAGGTGCCATTTATAACATGACCAGCGAAGGGGCATTCTTAATTACTCCTGAACGATGGATTGCGTTCATGCATCGCAGTGAAATGACACGATCTTTAAAAGTAGGGGAACTCATTGAAGGCCGTATTACCTTTAAACGTGATGATGGACGGATCAATATTTCTATGCGTCCTGTCAAAGAAGAGGCACTCGCTTCAGATGGAGCAAAAATTATGACCTATTTAGGCAACCGACATGGGCGTATGCCTTATGGTGATGGTACATCAGCACCTATCATTAAAGATAAATTTAACATCAGTAAGGCTGCTTTTAAACGTGCCTTAGGGCATCTGATGAAAGCAGAGCTCATTGTGCAAGAAGATGGGTGGACTCTGCTAACAGAGAAAGGGCAAGCCACTTTATTAGAGGCGGATGAACAATCGGCTACTATAGAGGAAATCAAATAGGGGGATAGGTCATGAAAATTGTGGTAGTAGGTGCTGGTAAAGTAGGGTACTCCTTGGCTCAGCGATTGGCACAAGACCAACATGATGTGTATGTCATTGAAAAAAATGGAGATCGCATTAAAAATTTAGAAAATAATTTAGATGTGAACTTGGTTCAAGGTAATGGCAGCAGCATTTCCCTATTACAGGAAATTGGCATTGAAGATATGGGGATGCTTATCGCTGTAACGGACTCCGATGAAGTCAATATGCTGGCTTGTATGCTAGGCAAGGCGGCAGGGATTCCTAAGACGATTGCACGAGTTCGTGATACAGAGTATGAAAATGGTACCAATGCAGTGATTCGTGACCGTTTGGGCATTGATCTCTTTATCAATCCTGAAATGGTAACAGCTCAAGAAATTTACAAAGTTTTAAAAACACCAGCCGCTTTAGATGTAGAAGACTTTGCTAGTGGTGCTGTACGGTTAGTGGAGTTTAAGATTCGCAACAATTTACATGTGACGGGAATACCCTTGCGAAAATTGGAATTACCCCCTAATGTGCTTATAGTTGGGATTATGCGTGGTAGCGATATGATTATTCCTCATGGTAAAAGTACCTTGGAGTACCTAGATAATGTATTCTTTCTAGGGGCGAAGGAAAGCATCGATAAGGTGGAAGTATGGTTGAATGAAGTAAGTCGTCCTACTCAACGGGTGGTCATCATTGGTGCAGGTCTTATAGGGCGGAATCTTACCTTACTATTAGAAGCTGATGGATATGATGTGAAGGTTATTGAAAAGGATTTAGATCGTTGTGAACAACTAGCTGCCCTAGTGAGTCGATCCATTGTGATTCATGGAGATGGTACAGATGTTGACTTATTACAGGCAGAAGAGATTAGTGACAACGATGTGATCATTTGCTTAACAGATGATGACAAGCTGAATCTATTGGTAGCACTGTTAGCGAAACATTTAGGGGTTCCTAAAACATTTGTCCGTGTCGGTCGCTTAGAATATATTACTTTAATGGAACAAGTAGGTATCGATGTGGTATTCTCCCCACGGTTATTAACATCAGGTCAAATTTTGAGACTCATCCGAGAAGGAGAAAATTTAATTAATATTTCCACCTTTGAAGGTTCCAAAGCAGAAGCTATCGAGATTAGCATTACCAATCGTTCAAATTTAATGAATCAATACTTAAAAGATTTAAAATTCCCTGGCAAATCTTTAGTGGGTGCTGTGGTGCGAGATAATCGTACAATTGTGCCAAAAGGAGATACCCAATTATTAGAAGGCGATCATATTGTTATTTTTACATTGCCAGAATATGTTAATAAACTCCTTACCTATGTAGGCGGATAAGGAAGTATGATGAAAGAAAGGAGGATTTCATGCGCATTCAAAATATTATGCGAGTAGTGGGGCAAGTATTGATTACACTAGCCCTCTTCATATTAGTTCCTTTTTTCTTTGGTATCTTAGATGAAGGTATAGGATACTATTCATTCCTTGTAGCAAGCGCGCTGTCTGGTGTATTAGGGGGCGTATTGTATTATTATGGAACAGATACAGACTCCTATAGCTTGCGAGATGGTTTCTTGGTGGTCAGTTCAAGCTGGTTATTTGCAGCTATATTTTCAGCCTTGCCCTTTTACTTTAGTGGTGTCTTTACAAGCTTTGTAGATGCACTTTTTGAAGCTGTATCAGGGATTACGACAACGGGAGCAACTATGATTGATGATGTCAGTTCATTGCCGAGAACTTTTATTTTATGGCGTGGCCTTACGAATTGGATTGGTGGCATGGGAATGATTGTCTTAGTCTTAGCGTTTCTTCGTAATTTGGGGGCTGATGCAGCTCATTTTTTTGAGGCGGAAGCCTCTGTACCAAGACCTGGCATTGTATTACCTAGAATTCGTTCTATTGCGGGAAATTTGTTGCGCACCTATATGGTATTTACTATAGTTTGTTCATCATTGCTGTGGTTGGCAGGGGTAGATTATTTTAAAGCGATTAACCTAACATTTGCTACCGTTGCCACTGGGGGATTGGCCCCTATGACGGGAGGGACCTTTGCTTATGCAGATGCACCTATTGTATGTATCATATTATTGGTATTTATGGTGCTAGCAGGAGGAAACTTTGCGGTGTATCAATCTGTTTGGCAAAAGGGGATACAAGAAATTTGGCGGGATTTTGAATATCGTATGTATTTGATGACCCTCTGTATTGGATCAGTATTAGTATTGGTAGCGCTCAGCTGGGAAGCGGGGGGCTTGGATATATCTCATATTCAAAATTCCTTATTTACATTAGTATCTATGCAAACAGGTACGGGGTTTGCCATTGTGGATTATAATCAATGGCCTAGCTTAGCACAGATGGTACTATTCATGGGGACATTCTTTGGGGGGTGTAGTGGATCCACCACAGGTGGTATAAAGATTATTCGAATTATTATCTTAGCAAAAAGTAGTATCCTACATTTGCGCAAAGCCATTCATCCAGATATGGTACAAATGGTGCGATTAAATGGACATGTACTACCTACTAAGTGGTTACATATGACGCAACAGTTTTTCTTTTTCTATCTCTTAATCTTTGGTATTTCCTCTGTGTTGATATCTACTACAGGGCTACCGATTGGAGATGTATTAGGGCTTGTGACTGGCACCTTAGGAAATGTAGGTCTTGCATTTGGTAGCTTAGGACCTACGGAAACATTAACCATTCTGTCTCCATTGGCTAAAGTTGTTTGTATCATCAATATGCTGTTAGGGCGGTTAGAACTGTTTACATTGCTTGTATTACTGCATCCAGGTTTTTGGCGAGGATATTTTGCAAAAACAGGGAAAGGGTATGGACGATTCGATGGACATCGTAAGAACGCCTCAAGGCTTGTATAAAACAAATTGTTATATTCTGAAAGAAAATGGATACGCTCTTATTATTGACCCAGGCTTTCATGGACAGCGTATCATGAAAGAATTACAGGATGTGACACCCGTAGGTATTGTGCTGACCCATGGTCATGCAGATCATATTTGTGCCGTAGATACGTTGGTAGAATCCTACCATATCCCTGTGTATATGCATGCTAAAGATGAGGAACTATTATTAGTCAAACGGCGTATGCCATCGGGATATAAAGAACGATTTACTTCTCCATATGTTGCGTTAGAAGAGGGGCCTTTACAGATAGAACCTTTTTCTTTGCATGTATGGGAGGTGCCAGGGCATAGTGCGGGTAGTGTATGTATTGGGTATAAGCATATTTTATTTACAGGAGATACCTTATTTAAGGGGACTATAGGAAAAGTGAATACTTATAATGGTGATTCAAAGGCTATGGAAAAGACATTGCAAAAAATTATGACTTTAGACCCATCTTATGTGATATATCCTGGACATGGTTCGAGTACTACATTGAGATATGAATTAGGGACTAATCCATATCTGTAGGTACTCCCATAATGCATGAAATGGCTTGTACAGCTGATTTCAGAGAAATAAAAAATGTTTATAAAAAAATATAAAAAAGTATTGACGAGAAATATGAAATAGGGTATACTAACAAAGTAGTCAAATGGCCCCGTGGTGTAGCGGTTAACATGTCGCCCTGTCACGGCGAAGATCGTCGGTTCAAATCCGATCGGGGTCGCCACTACTTGCCTCGGTAGCTCAGTCGGTAGAGCAACGGACTGAAAATCCGTGTGTCGGCAGTTCGATTCTGCCCTGAGGCACCATTTGCGGAAATAGCTCAGCGGTAGAGCACCGCCTTGCCAAGGCGGGGGTCGCGAGTTCGAATCTCGTTTTCCGCTCCACTTTTTTGGCGGCATAGCCAAGCGGTAAGGCAGAGGTCTGCAAAACCTTTATTCCCCAGTTCGATTCTGGGTGCCGCCTCCACAAATTCCACCCATGCCGGGGTGGCGGAACAGGCAGACGCAACGGACTTAAAATCCGTCGGTTAGAGATAACCGTACCGGTTCGATTCCGGTCCTCGGCACCATTTAGACCAACTTCGGTTGGTCTATTTTTTTATGTCTAAATGGACTATAATGTAAGTATCATACAATGAGTGTGCTTAGGGAGGGACTATGAATACAGTTACTGATGAAGAACGATTATATAATGCTATTGAAATCAATGAAAAAACATTTCAGTTTTTTCAAATTAATGTACAGTCCTATGGAATACAAGAAGTTGATAAAGGGAGTACACAATCGTTTTATATTCTTCTTGAAATTATGGATGGTAAATTTAATTGTAATTTAGATTTTATTGTAAACTGTTATGATGAGTTAGGAACTATAATCTATAGTAATGAGAAAACGGTTTTCATAAAAAGATATATTGGCTATGATACTCTTAAATTTTGGTTTAATGATACTAATTTAATTGATAGAACGAATAAAATTCGTATATTTGTAACAAAAGGATAATATAAAAGTGCCCTATACCGATATGCATATGTATGTCATAGCATAAGGTATAGGACACTTTTTTTATCTATAGGTTTATTGATGTTGAGGAATCTCCTCTTCGTAAATCGCTTCTTCTTTTACAGGTTTATAGTAGATGGCATAAAGTATCAATACGATAATTGGAATGATGGCAGATACCATATAGATTCCGCTGTAGGATAGTAAGCCATGTAAGATTCCTAATGTATAAGGTCCGACGCCTAATCCGAGATCTAATCCGATAAAATAGGTGGAAAGAGCTACCCCAATTTTGGCAGGTTCTACAGCTTTCAAGCAAATAGCTTGTCCGTTAGACATAAAGGTACCATAACCTAAGCCTACAAAGGCTCCGGAGATAAGTAGTAATGCTGCATTGGAGCTATAAGCGATGAGTAAAAGACCAATTGTTAAACATATATAGCTAGGATACATGACAGCATTTTCGCCACGTTCATCGAAGATACGACCTGCAATAGGACGGGTCACGGTAATCACAAGGGCATAAACCACAAAGAAGAAGGCTCCTGCTGTAATGAGACCGATTTCATGGGTAAAGATAGAAAGGAAACCGAGTACGCTAGAATAGGCTAAGCCCATTAGGAATCCAAGAAAGGCGATGAAGGATACACGTGGTTCAATGAAATTCTTCATAGACCAAGATGTCATGGAGGCTGCTTCCGTAGAGGATAGTACTAAATTTTGTACAGGGAATCGTAAACAAGCGATGGCAACACCGATGGATAATAGGACGGCTAAATAAATAATCCAAGTAAAACCAACGGCAGGTAATAAAATCATGCCAATGAAAGGGCCAATAGCCGCTGCTAAACTAGTGCTAAGACCATAATAATTGATGCCTTCTCCATCTTTCGATTTCGGAATGTAAGCAGTAACTACAGCATTGGCTGCGGTGGATACAGTACCGTAAGCAAAACCGTTTAGGAAACGGACTGCATCCAAGATTAGAATATCTTTGGCAATGAGATACGCAAGGGTAGTGAGGAAATAAAAAATAGCTCCATACCGAAGTACCTCTTTACGGCCGATAAGTTCTAAGCGTTGTCCCATAATAAGGCGAGCGAATAAGGTGCCAATAATATAAATACCAGTAGCAAATCCTGCTTCAGCGACAGTAGAGTGCAGTTCCTTGGTAGCATAACTAGCGGTAATGACTACAAAGCAGTAGTACACTAAAAAGACAATAAAATTAATGATAGTAATACTGATGAATCCAGAATTAAATAGTGTTTCTTCTTGATTTTGTATCGATTGGGCATTCATGGATAACTCCTCCTTTTGTAATACGTTCTATAGAATATACCTAATTTCGAATCTTGTAAAGGTTATATAAATATTTTCTATAGAACTTAACTAAGTTAACAATATATGGGTGGATACATAGGAGAAAAGAGTAGGTAAGAATAGTGATGTGAGCGTATTATATAAATCAATTTAGTGTGTTCCCGGCGATTGGGAAGGGGAAGCGCAGATATAAAATTTTTTTAGAGTGTGACTATCCACGAAGTTAGAAACTGGTATGAGAGAAATACTAACATGAGGGGATGCGTTGTATCTCTAGTCCGATCATCAGTATAGACTTGCTTCGAGCAGACTATCTTGCGATTAAATTGTGTAGGTGTAATATAATGTATTGCTACTTTCAGAGAAACTGACTATAATAAAAAGATAAGCATTGAGAATTATATAACAATGCTATAGTTTACAAGATATAGATGTGAATCATAAGAAAGGAGTCTCCCTTATGACAGTACAATTAGACACATTGGATCATCGTTTATTACGTTTATTAGATGAGGACGCCTCTATGTCGGCCGCCGACCTTGCCATTATGCTTAACAGTGAAGAGGAACATGTGGCAAGTCGTATTCAAGCCTTTGAGGAGTCTGGTATTATTAAACGGTACCAAGCAGTCATTGATTGGGAACAAGTAGACCAAAACAAATCTACTGCTCTTATCCAATTAGGCGTGACTCCTGCTCCAGATCAAGGTTTTGATAAAGTGGCAGAACGAATTATGGAATTTCCAGAAGTACAAGGTGTATACCTTATGTCTGGTAGCTATGATTTAACGGTTATCGTAGAAGGGGCTAGCATGCGTGATATTGCTTTGTTTGTATCTCGCCGTCTATCTACATTAGATTCAGTGCTTTCCACCACGACAAACTTTATCTTAACACGTTATAAAGATAATAATATTGTGTTCCACACGGGTGGAGTTCGTGAAGATCGGAGAAATGTATTCGATGATTAATTATGACAACTATTTAAATGCTGAAATTAAAGCAGTTAAACCATCGGGGATTCGACGGTTTTTTGAAATTGCTAATGAATTAGATAATGTCATTTCCCTTAGTATTGGTGAACCAGATTTCGCTACGCCCTACCATATTCGTGAAGAAGGTATTAATACATTAGAAAAGGGAAAAACTTGGTATTCTCCTAACCGTGGTTTTATGGAACTACGGGAAGAAATTGCTAAATGGTTAGAACGGAAATATCACGTGTCCTATGACCCAGCAACAGAAGTGATTGTAACGGTAGGTGGCTCAGAGGCCATTGACTTAACTTGTCGTACCTTATTAAACCCAGGGGATGAAGTGTTGATTCCCGTGCCAAGCTTTGTGTGCTATACGCCATTAGCTGAATTGTGTAGTGCCAAACCAGTACAGATTATCACGAAAGAAGAAGATGAGTTCCGCCTGACTCCAGAGGCGATTGAAGCGGCTGTAACAGAGAAGACAAAGCTGTTAGTATTACCATTCCCTAATAATCCAACAGGGGCGGTATTACGCCGTGAGCACTTGGAAGCTATTGCAGAAGTGGTTATCAAGCATGACTTATTTATTTTGTCCGATGAGTTATACAGTGAACTTACCTATGGTGATGAACCACATGTATCTATTGCATCTATACCAGGTATGCAAGAGCGGACAATCTTAATTAATGGATTTTCCAAAGCCTATGCGATGACTGGTTGGCGCCTTGGATTTGCCACAGGTCCAGCACCGATTATTGCACAAATGACGAAGATGCATCAATATGGTATTATGAGTGCTCCGTCTATGTCCCAATACGCAGCTATCGAAGCGTTAAAAAATGGGGATAAAGATATCCAATACATGCGTGAAGAATACGATATGCGTCGTCGCTTGTTGGTGAGCGCTTTTAATCGTATGGGACTTCATACATTCGAGCCAGAAGGGGCATTCTATGTATTCCCGTCCATTAAGAGCACAGGCATGACATCGGAAGAGTTTTGTGAAAAACTACTCTATGATCAACGCATCGCTATTGTACCAGGTAATGCCTTTGGTGACTGTGGTGAAGGATTTGTTCGTGTAGCCTATTCTAATTCCTTGCAGAATATCAAAGAAGCGGTAAAACGGATCGAAATATTCTTGGAAAAAATTAAAAATAAAGAGATTGAGTAATCAAAAAGACAGACATAGTTTTGCAGTAAAACTGTGTCTGTCTTTTTAACGTTTATACAATACATAGGTCCTTCAGCGAACTGTTTAGTAGTATTTGAAAAGAATAGGTGTAAGAATACAATGGGCTGTAACAAAATAGCCTAGCAATAAAATAGAGGAAAGTTGAACAAACAGCATCAACTTTCCTCTACTTTGATATTTTTAATAAGTGGGGCTGTAGCAACATGTAAAAATGTATATTTTGTTACAGTTCCCAATATCTTATTGATTCTTATGTTTGAAAGCTAAGATTGCTTGGATTAAGGCATCTAAAGACATTTCGCCACGTTCTGCTACCATGGACAAGGTAGCTTTGTGTTTCATCAATTTAGCTAATGGAGAATTTAGCATTTTATAGTTAGGGTGAATATGAATCATATGATCTTTCAGACCTGGGATTATATCAAATAGAGGGAATAGTTTGGTATCTCCTGTTAAAACTAGATCATTTTCATAGACCGTAGATTGTGGTGTGCTTTCTGGCACCGTACCTTGTTCAGTTGAGTTAGTTGTACTATCCTCTTGGCGTACATGTTTGTAATCGATGTGGTCTACGGCATGGTACGCAGAATTAGAACCTTCCCAAATAAGTTCTTTCCGAGAACCGCTTAAGCTACGAATATGCGTGCAATCTTGAACCATTTCTAAAATACCTTTAAATTGACCTTCTTCATTGCGCACGGCGATGTATTCGATATGAATGAATAGGTCCGGCTTGTTAATCCACATTTCAGCGTAATCTTGTCTACCAGCTTTGAAAGAATCGATAATTTCTTGTACTAAAGGTAGACTTTTCTTTGGATGGCAATTTTGTACGATGCGACCGATGATATTAGAGCTGCGAGGGAAGATGCGGTGCTTTGTATCATTATAGAAACGAACTAAGTCATTTTCGTCTACAAAAGTAATATCTACAGGTAAGAATTTGAAGATTAATTTAATTTGTTCAATTGTCAAGGAGCCCACAGCTAGGTCATGCATTTGTTCAGGGCTTCCGTTAATGCCATACTTGCCCACTAATTGTGCTAACTCTTGTAAAAGAGCGGTAGGGTTACCAGTACCACCTAATTGGGTGTTTTCATGATTTTCTACATCAGCATGATTATGTTGTGGTGTTATATGGCCCACATTTGCAGATGCCTCTCCAAGGTTCTTAGGTTCCGCATCAGGACGGCCTTTATAAAATGGAGGAGGGGCGATGAAAGCAAACCCAATTTCATGATCACCTTGGCTCATAGTAATGAAGTCACTGTCTTGTAATAACTTCCATGCTGTTGGGATTAGTACTTCTTTTTCTTTGTTATTGAGGTCACGGATAATATCGATGACGTCTGCTTGTTTTGCTAAAAATTCAGACTCTTGTCCAGATTCTAGTAGTTGTTTACTTTCAGAGATAGCATCACGAACAGCATCGTCGAAGGTCCACATGATTTTTGTAGGACGATCGAAACCGTAACGCTCTAGGACTGGATATAATTGATTTTGTTTGCGAGCCAAATGGATGCGCCAAGTAGTGAGGGCATCATATACACCAAGCCAAGGGTTGAGAATGAAGTGAGGTGCTTGTAACAGAGCTTCCATTTCTGTTAACTGTTGTTCCATGGCGTTGATTTCATTTAGATACACTGTTAATGGATGATGTTCAGGATATTCATTGTTCGCACGAATTAAAATACCATCAAATAATTCTAATAAGTCATCCATACGATGGGTGATTTCTTCGTCAGTATAAGAACCTTTTAATTGTTGTTCACCATAGGCAAATTCATCAGGGGTGCACGTGCCGATTTTTTCTTTCAATAACGTACGAGCTGTTTCTAAATCTAAGGTGCCACCGAGAAAGCGGTCTTTAATATCGATCATAACTTCCATTCTGTCATTGCCTGTAAGCCCAAGAGCTTGTTTCATTGTGTCCATGTGCGAGTCCTTTCTGTGTTTACTATTAGTATAATCATTGTTATGGTATCATCATTTGCAGATACTTTTTGACTGAAAGTTGCTGAAAGAATACAGACATTGCTACAAATATAGATACCATAGGTCTAGCGTAATAAAGTATAGGGAGCGTACTCTCAGGGGAGTCAATTCCTTTTATGTGTTTAGTATACAGTAAATAAAAATAATTTTCAGTTGCTAGGGATACAGAATTATAAAAGTTTTGCAAGAAAGAAAATGATTTTGTAAGATGTTTTAGGTTTAGGGTATCATAAAAATACGTTAAAAATATTAGTGCTAGATAATACATTGGAAACAGTAGCAATAGGGTTATCTGCATTTCCCTATGAGGATATTGATGAGTATTTATATTTCTTACAATACGGAGGTCATGCTATGAAAACAGCCTGCGCATCGGATGCACAGGCTGTTTTATATTTATTTAGTGTAATTGGAGGCTGTATAGATTCCAAGGGCTACCCAAATGAAAGAAAAGGTAATTAGTTTGTTCATATCAAAAGGTTCACCAAAATAGAAGATGGCCAGTATTAAACCAATGGTAGGAGAAATGTATTGCAGGAACCCTAATAAGTTTAATGGTAATAGGCGAGCGCCATAACTGAAAAGAACGAGGGGGACTGATGTTGTGAGACCAGACCCTACAAATAAAGCGGCTGTGAATGAATCATTTTGAAAAGCCGTCCAAGAACTTGTATCGATGTAGGTGGTGTAGAGTATAGCTAATGGTACTACGAGCCAAGCTTCAAAGGCGATACTTGTAAATGGATGGATCAGCAATTTTTTCTTTACCAGTCCATAGAGGCCAAATGTTAAGGCAATGGCTAGTGCCAAGTCAGGCGTACTCCCCATTTGTAAAGAAATAAAGATGATACCTATAGTGGCTAAGCCCACACTAAACCACTGGGCAAACGTTAGCTTTTCTTTGAAAATAAAGACTCCTAACACAACGTTGAGCAGTGGATTAATATAATAGCCGAAACTAGTATCCATCACACGATTGTTAGATATGGCCCAAATGTATAAGCCCCAATTACTAGATACCAAAAGGGATGCCGTGAATAATAACAAAAGTTGAGATACATTGGTTTTTAAATGAATGCAATCCTTTTTAAATTGTTGAAAGTTGAAAAGGGTAGCAACAAAAGACATGAAAAAAGCAGACCATATGATACGGTGCGCTAATACGCTATAGGCTGATATATGATGAAGGAGTCCCCAATAAATGGGTAAAAGCCCCCAAATAAGGTAGCAACCTAAAGCGGTGATGAGGCCTTTTTTATTAGTTTGTTGCATAGATACCTCCTTTAGTGTATTCAATTATCATAGTACCATAGATTGCATACATATTCTATAGGAAAATAATATGTATAATGAAAAACTAAAGGTAGCATAAAAATAATAAATTTAGATAATATAGAATGACTTAAATATGAAATATAGTTATATTTGAAAAAAATATTGTAAAATGAAGAGGCGATGAAGTATAATTACAATCAGTATGTTTTTATGTATTGAAAGCAATACATATATATCAATTCGTATGGGTGTACGAAATTTTTGGAGGTATATCCAGAAGACTATACTATAGCTAGACGAGCCTTAACCCAGGTGGGGATGGACCATATGGAAATACGGAATTTCTTGAGCCTTTCAGGGGGCGAGCAACAACGTGTGATTTTGGACAGAGCTTTAACACAAGAAAGCCCATGTCTGATTTTGGATGAACCAACGAATCATTTGGATATCAAGTACCAATTGGAAATGTTGGAAATCGTTCGTGATGCGGGTGTAACTGTATTGATGGCTGTTCATGATTTAAACTTGGCATCCCAATTCTGTCATCGTCTAGTTGCCCTAGAAAAAGGACGAGTGGTTGGCACAGGGACGCCAAAAGAGTTGCTGACACCAGAGTTTATTCAAAACCTATATGGTGTACATAGTCGCATCGTAGAAGGTCCGACAGAAGATTCTATTCATATTATTTTTACGGAAACAGTGAAATAAGTATTTATCTATAAGGAGATATCACATGGAATTATTTGAATTATTTATTAAGGGTGGGTATGTTATGTATCCATTGTTACTTTGTTCTTTCATTGCTGTGATTGTTTTCGTTGAGCGCTTGCGCTTTTATCGCTCTATGTTAGATGATGTAAATGCATTGCGTGAAAAGATTATCCCACTAGTACAACAAAGCAACTGGAAAGGCTTACAAGCTTTAAAAGAAACAAGCAAAGGTATGGCTACGCATGTCATTGCAGAAGCAGCTCGTGGTGGCAACAACAAAGAGCAACAAGAAAAATTATTGGAAGCAGCAACGATTAGTGAATCTGCAAAATTACGCCAATATTTGAACTACATTGAATCTATCGTTACCATGGCTCCTTTGTTGGGTTTGTTGGGTACAGTAACAGGTATGATTGGGTCTTTCAGTGTATTATCCATTTCTGAAGGACAACCATTTGCCATCACTGGCGGCGTAGGGGAAGCCTTGATTGCTACAGCCACAGGCTTGATCGTGGCAATTATTGCTTTAATTTTACATACATACTTAGTGCAACAACAAGATATTTTGATTAGCCAAATTGAAGATGCAAGTGCTATGTATATGGCGGAATTGGCAGGTGACAACCATGCGGCTTAGATCCTTACGGACTACGTCTAAACCGAAACTCATGATTATTCCAATGATTGATATCATCTTCTTTTTATTGGTATTTTTCATGATGAGTATGTTGACAATGGTCGTACAAAAATCTGTGCCAATTCAATTACCACAAGCGGTGGCATCGAAAGTGGACTTGCAACGTAAAATTCCAATTACTGTAACAAGTAACGGACAAATCTATGTGGAAGCGCAACCGGTGACGCTTGACCAAATGATTCGTTACTTGCAAGCTGAAAAAGCGAAGGGCGATGACATGGTCGTTATCTTGCGTGGTGATGCGAAAGCTGAATATGGCGCATTTGTTACTGTCTTAGACACATTGAAACAAATGGGTATTGTTAAAGTATCCATTGCGACAGATAGTAAATAAGGAGGTACTATGGATAGACGATGGCGTATACCCGCAGTGATATCCGGACTGACAAATATAGGTCTTGTAGTACTTCTAGGCGTATTGGGTCATATCCAAACACCGATACCAGAATCGGATGAAATTGTAGAGGTGCAGTTGGTTCATGAGGACAAAGGTAGTGCAGGGCAACCGAGTGCAGGACCAGCGATTACAGCACCCCATACTGAAAAACGTGAAATTCCACCACCGATTACGAATCTAGCTGACGCAGAAGCAATTTTAGAACAAGTGAAAGTGGAAGCCCCTAAAAATGTAGCGATTGTAGCACCGCCATCAGCACTTCCAGAAAATCCTGGAGGCGGTGGAGAAGGTACGGGACCTAGCAATGGAAATGGTGATAGTAACGGAGATGGCGACGGCCAAGGCGCTGGAGATGGTAACGGGGGAGGCGGCAACGATGATGGAGTGATTGTCGATGCTGGTAGTTTATCTCTAGTCAGTGATGTAGAAGCACCGTACCCTCCTAAAATGCTCCGCCAAGGTAAAACAGGCACTGTAGTTGTTCAATTAGTGGTAGAAAAAGATGGATCGGTTAGCTCCGTAGATATTATCGGCGGCAGCGGACAACCTGAATTTGAAAGAGCCGTTATGCAAGTAGCATATCAGTGGACTTTCGTACCAGCCACTAGAAACGGACGACCAGTTCGAGCCTATGCAACGAGAACCTATCGCTTTGCATTATAAAATTAAATAGATGCATTCATGCATTGGCATAGATGCGGTACATAGCGCCATATGCTTCTGACTACGTGTAGTTAGAATTGTATGGCGTTTTGTGTTCCTAACAGAAAGGTATATAGGTTTTCGTAAGAAAAGGTGAGGCTCTTTTAGAAATAAACTACTAGCCTATCAATTGAAAAAGGTATATACTATGCCATGATATACAATGTAAAGGAGGCGTTAGTATGGAAGTTGTTAGTCAAGAGGTAAAAAGTCGTTTTTTACGCTTGCAAATGAATTCTTTGATTGGTGTATGGATTGGATATGCAGCCTATTACTTAGTGCGTAGTAATTTTAATTTAGCGTTGCCGTATTTATCTGGTGAGCTAGATTTAAGTAAAACGCAATTAGGCTTATTATCAAGCTGCTTATTGATTACATACGGACTTAGCAAAGGATTCATGTCTGTGTTGGCAGATAAAGCAAATCCGAAGTATTTTATGGCTATCGGTTTGACTTTATGCGTCATCTTAAATGTATTGATGGGATTCACCACACATTATTCCTTATTTATCGGACTCGTTATTTTATTAGGTTTATTCCAAGGGATGGGTGTAGGACCGTCAATTATTACGGTAGGCTATTGGTTCCCTAGATCTCAGCGGGGTCGTGCTAGTACGATTTGGAATATGTCTCACAATTTAGGCGGCGGCATTGTAGCACCTATCGTGGGTGTAGCGATTGGCTATTTAGGAACAGAGCATTGGCGAATCGGTACATTTGCAGTACCAGCTATCTTGGCCGCTATTTGTGTCTTATTAGTCTTGTATTTTGTTCGTAAGCGCCCAACCGAAGAAGGATTACCAACTGTAGAGGAAGTATTCCAAGAGGAAGCGGCAGGACAAAAATCTGCTAAAATGGCAGCGGACAAACCAGAGAATATGAATGCATTTCAGGTGTTTTACAACTTTGTATTTAAAAATCCAAACTCTTGGTATTTGGTATTAATCGACGTATTCGTATACATGGTACGCTTTGGCATGATTACCTGGATTCCTTTATACTTACTGAAAGTAAAAGGTTTTACGAAAACAGAGATGAGTGTAGCGTACATGTTATTTGAATGGGCTGCTATTCCATCTACTATCTTGGCAGGCTACTTAGTAGACAAATACTTCAAAGGTCGCATTATGCAATTACCAATCTATTGCTTAGTGGTAATCTTTGCTTGTGTGATTGGGTATATGAACTCTGATAGTATTTTGTGGGCCACTGTATTTGCTTGTATTACAGGCTGCTTGATTTACATTCCACAATCTATGATTCCAGTACAGGCAATGGAAGTCATTCCAACCTTTGCCTTAGGATCTGCCGTGGGCTTGCGTGGTTTTATGAGTTACCTTGTGGGTAGTTCCTTAGGAACAACACTCTTTGGTTTCGTTGTAGACCATTGGGGCTGGGACATGGGTTTCTACACATTGCTAGTGGGCGTAGTCCTTTGTATGTTCTCTTGCTACTTATCTAATAGAGGAGTACAAAAAATCTATGCGGCTGCTGATAAAGCATAAACAGATATTTCAATGCTAATAAAAGAATAGACATTAGTAGAATATGCTAGTGAAAGTTACGAAGGAAAGCCTAAAAGTAGGCTTTCCTTTATTGCATGTATGGTAGTTGTATTGAAATTTGAGTGTGCACAGTATGAAAGTATACAGATTTATATCATCGATGATAGGAGAATAAAAAAACATGCTGTGGTAGAAACGGTAGTAAAAGTTTGCATCCCATGACATAAAATCATTATTTTGATTAAGAATTTGGAGTCCATGACATAAAACTATTATTGTTATGAAAAATATGTACTTCATGACATAAAATAAACAAAATTGAAGAAAATTTGGTATAGAATCCATAAAACTATGACAGGAACTTATGGAGTGTACTGAAAATAAAGTTATATTTAGTGTCGAAAAATCTCCCGCAATATGGTATGCTAATTTATATATGATTATTACTATGTCAACAATAAAGGTGGATGCATATGAGTGAATTAGTTGGTTTGATTTTAGCGGCCGGTAAAGGGACGCGCATGAAATCTAAACTTCCGAAAGTATTGCACAAAGTAGCTGGTAAAGCTATGGTGGAACGTGTCTTAGAAGCGGCTCAATCTGTGGGGGCACAGCGTAATGTGGTCATCGTTGGTTTCGGTGGCGATGATGTGAAAGCCTATTTAGGTGACCGTGCGGAATACGTCACACAATTAGAGCAAAAAGGCACAGGTCATGCGGTACAACAAGCAGAATCTGTATTGGGCAACCATGATGGTCTCATCTTGTTGTTGTGCGGTGATACACCATTGGTAACGCAAGAAACATTGGAACAATTGTTGGCGCACCACAAAGAAACAGGGGCGGCAGCCACAGTATTAACAGCCTACATGGACAACCCATATGGGTATGGCCGTATCATTCGTAATGATGCTAAGTCTGTAGAACGCATCGTAGAAGAAAAAGATGGCAAACTAGATGAATTAAAAGTGCACGAAGTAAACACAGGCATGTACATTTTTGACTCTAAAGAATTATGGCCTTGTTTAGAGCAACTTTCAGATGACAATGCACAAGGTGAGCTATACATTACAGACGTGGTGAGCATCCTTGTACGAGCTGGCAAAACGGTAAGTGCATATATGACTATGGATAGTGATGAGTCCTTAGGGGTAAACAGCCGTTTGCAGTTGGCACAAGCAGAGTTAATTTTGCGCAATCGCACCAACTTAGCGCTCATGGAAGCTGGCGTGACTCTAGTGGACCCTCATAGTACATATATTGCTCCAGAAGTGGTGGTTGGACCAGATACCATTATTTATCCGAATACAACGCTAGA
Source organism: Veillonella sp. 3627 (assembly GCF_003992195.1). NCBI lineage: Bacteria > Bacillati > Bacillota > Negativicutes > Veillonellales > Veillonellaceae > Veillonella > Veillonella sp. 3627. The sequence goes on from NZ_RQVG01000003.1 coordinate 86,143, forward strand.
AGGCAATACGGTGGTAGGAACGAATAATATATTGGGGCCAAATACACGCTTGTCCAACGTAACAGTAGGAGATAATAACCATATCCATGATTCCTATGCACATGATTGCGAAATCAAGAACGATACGGTGATTGGTCCATTTGTTCATTTGCGTCCAGATACAGTGTTGTCTGACAAAGTGAAAATTGGTAACTTTGTAGAAGTTAAAAATAGCGTGGTAGGGGTAGGTACCAAACTTCCTCACTTATCTTACATCGGTGATAGTGATGTAGGATCGAAGGTGAATATTGGTTGCGGAACTATCACGGTGAACTACGATGGTAAAAAGAAACATCGAACTATCATTGAGGATGGCGTATTTGTGGGTTGTAACTCTAATTTAGTAGCGCCTGTAACGATTGGTAGTGAAAGTTATGTGGCTGCAGGTTCCACTATAACGAAGAATGTGCCAAACCGTGGATTAGCATTCGGACGGGCTCGCCAAGTGGTCAAAGAGAACTGGGTAACAGATGATACTTTCAAGAAATAACAATGTGTAAAAAAAATGATAAAATAGTTTACACAAAATTGAGAAAATGAAGTACAATATACATAGAGCCTTTGTGCATCAAATTGTAAGTCAATTGTTTTAGAGGAGTAATGACATGACATTAGAAGATGGTAAACGACTCAAAATTTTTACAGGTAATGCAAATCCAGCATTAGCCAAAGAAATTTGTGATTATTTGGACCTTCCAATAGGAGAAGCCTTTGTAGGTCGCTTCAATAATGGTGAAGTACAAGTCATGATTGATGAAAGTGTACGTGGTAAAGACGTATTTATCGTACAACCAACTAGCTATCCAGTGAATGATAATGTAGTTGAGTTGTTCATCATGGCAGATGCTTTGAAACGTGCATCAGCTCGTCATATCACAGCCGTTGTACCATATTATGGATATGCTCGCCAAGATAGAAAAACTCGTGGTAGAGAACCAATTACAGCAAAATTAATGGCAGACTTATTACAAACTGCTGGTGTGACTCGCCTTGTAACTGTAGATCTTCATGCAGGTCAAATTCAAGGGTTCTTTGATGTGCCAGTAGACCATTTAATGGGGGCTTCCATTATTGCAAACTATATTAATGAAAAGAAAATGGAAGATGTCATCGTTGTATCTCCAGACCTTGGTGGTGTAACGCGTGCCCGCGATTTAGCGGACCGTATTGGTGCACCAATTGCAATTATCGAGAAAAAACGTCCACAACCAGGTGTTGCGAAAGTAATGAACTTAATTGGTGATGTACAAGGTAAAAACTGTATCATTATTGACGATATTGTAGATACAGCAGGATCGCTTGTAGAAGGGGCGAAAGCATTACAAGAATTTGGCGCTAAATCTGTAACCGCTTGTGTGACACATGCAGTATTAACAGATCCAGCTTGCGAACGTATTGCTAACTCCAACATTAAAGAGTTAATTGTAACAAATACAATTGATATTCCAGAAGAACGTCGATTACCTAATATTACAGTACTGTCCGTAGCTCCTTTATTGGGAGATGCGATTTTACGTATTTTCCGAGAAGAGTCTGTAAGCTCTTTGTTTGATAAATAAGATGAAGTTAATAGTTGGACTTGGAAATCCAGGTAGGGACTATGAGGGAACTCGTCATAATATCGGATTCATGGTAGTGGATGCTATTGCTGATGGAGTGAGTCATACACCATGGAGAGAAGATTATAAAGCGGAACTCTGTTCATGCACGATAGCGGGCGAAAAAGTATTGTTGGTAAAACCGCAAACATTTATGAACCTTAGTGGTGAGTCTGTAGGTCCTTTAATGCGATATTATAAGCTTACACCTGAGGATGTTTATGTTATATATGATGATATGGACTTACCAGTTGGGAAGATTAGAATTCGACCAAATGGAAGTGCAGGTGGACACAATGGGATCAAGTCTATGATTAGTCATTTAGGAACGGACGGTTTTCCACATTTTCGTTTTGGCATTGGTCGACCTTTGCCGGAGTGGACCGTTGTAGATCATGTATTATCACGATTTCCAGAAGAACAACAGGATACAGTAAAGAAGGGCGTTAACGCTATGATGAAAGCTGTTCTTGGTTGTGTAGAAGTAGGTATCGATAAAGGAATGAATCTATATAATCCTAAAAAAGGACGGCCTCGTTAAAAAAATCAGAAACAACCAAAATAGAGCATTTGCTCTATTTTGGCTTTTCTTTTGCATATATCGTGTATATGAAAGTGATTTTGATTAATCCTTGCATGACTTTTGAATTGATGAAGGAATTCAATCAAATAAATTCACTATATATGTGTTTTCATCTTGAAATTATGAAAATAAAAGTATATACTAAATCTAGAGCAGTATAATTAGTATTTAATGTGAATCGTCTTTATTTTTACTTATTGTGAGGGAGGCATTATCATGAAAGGTAATAATTGGGGCGGCAAGCGGGCTGGTGCAGGTCGCAAAAAATCCTTATTTGAACGTAAAGGACGTACATTTCGTTTGACTGATGCTGAATTTTTAGAAGTTAAACCATTAGTGGACGCAGTACGACGTCGTACTGAAGAAGCAATGTTGGCTACATTAGCATCTAAAAGTAGAAAATAATTGTATGTTCAATACTATCGGTTTTAATTAGCGTAAACGCTTTTGATTACAAGTTAGTATGGAAAATCGGCCCCTTTTTGGGGTCGATTTTTTTAATATATTTTATTCTATAGAATAAGCTTGACAATATCGAAAAAAATCGTTATAATATTAATTAACATAGCAATATAGTCTGATGCTAGTTAAGATATGTATACAAATGGATGCTTATTGTAAACATTCTTATGACGGACTATTAGCTATGGTGGTTAAACCCGACCACGGAAGGATCCAATTTTGGAAATGAATTCAAATAATTACTACACAAATGGAGGTTAGCAATGAGCTTAATTAAAAGTTTATCCAACCGCTTGTCTGTGCTAGGATATAGTGGTTACGAAATTTCACAAATTATCAATAGTGCAACGGGCGGTCAAGACATCAATGCTTTGACTAGTCAAGATTTACACCAAGTGGCAAATACAATGGAACACTATGTGCAAGCAGGTTCCCAATACGTTGCGGAATATAGTAAATAATCAAAAACTGTTACAGTTTGTAAGAAATTACAAATTGTAACAGTTTTTTGTTTCTTAAAAAGCTAGAAGATAGTATATTACATATAAACTTTATAATCATGCAGTGTATAATATCCTTATGTAATATGGTGGAAATCTACAATTAGATGGTGATAGAATACCTTGAATCGATGTACAGAGTAAGGTAGAATACTAAATAGAGTATGTAGATCTATAAATTTAATAATATTGTAAAAGAATCAACAGTAAATATATGAAACAAAGGTTAAATCAAAATCGACTTCCTTTTGTGGAGTCTTTAGAACAATATAAAAAACAACATATGGTGCCTTTTCATACTCCTGGTCACAAGATTGGTAAGGGAGCTCCTGCATTACTCACAGAGTGGATGGGAAAGGCCTTACCCTATGATTTAGGCTTAATGTATGCTATCGATGATTATCATGAGCCAGAGCGTGAATTGCTGGAAGCACAACAACTGGCAGCACAGGCCTTTGGAGCCGATCATACATGGTTTTCTATTAATGGAACATCTGGTGCGATTCAAATGATGATTATGAGTGCAGTGAAAGAAGGAGAATCCATCATCATTCCTAGAGAGGCTCACTGTTCTGTTCATAATAGCTTAGTATTGAGTGGAGCTAAACCTATCTATATGAAAGGGCGCTTTCATCCGCGCTGGGGCATACCAGTAGGGGTTACAGCGGAGGAGGCCATCGCTACGATGGATGCACACCCAGAGGCAAAGGCTATATTGCTAGTACATCCTAATTATTATGGCGTGGGCATAGATGCAAAACGAATTGCAGAGGTAGCTCATGAAAGACATATGCTAGTGTTAGTGGATGAGGCTCATGGACCACATCTTGTATCATCTTTAGGAATGCCAGAGCCAGCTTTAGCGAGTGGAGCAGACTTAGTCGCTCAAAGTACACATAAGTTATTAGGGTCTTTAACACAGACCTCGATGCTCCATGGACAGGGGTCTCGTATTGATGTAGACCGTATTCAACGATTACAACAAATCTTGATGAGCACTAGTCCGAATTATATTTTCTTAGCATCTTTGGATATGGCACGCCATCAATGGGTTACAGAGGGACAATCTCTCATGAAAGATACATTGAACTTAGCTCGTACTTTGCGAAGGGCTCTGAATGAGATTCCTGGCATTGCTTGCCCTAGTGTTGAGGACATAGAAGGTGCTTTCAGTTTGGATGAGACTAAGATTATTATTGATGCAAAGAACCTTGGACTGACTGCACAAGAGTTAGAACGAGAGTTGCGAGCCCGTCATATTGAAGTGGAACTCATGAAAGCCTACCATGTCTTGTTATTGATTACCATAGGTGATACGGATACATCTATACAACAGGTCATAGATGCAGTGCAGGATATTTCGGATCTATATAGACACAGGATTGAAAGTATTACTAACTCTATTGATTTTTATGCAAGTACAGTAGAAACATTACCCACACCAATCGTGGCACTTTCACCACGGCAAGCATTTTATACAGAGATGGAAGAAATCCCTTTACCACAAGCCCTAGGGCGAATTAGTGGGGAAACGATTACCTATTATCCACCGGGAATTCCTTGTCTAGGTGTAGGTGAGACTATAACGGAAGAAGTATTGGCATATATGAAACAGAAACAATGTGATGGGTATGTACCGAATGGTGCTAGGGATCGCCAGTTGCAGACAATCCTCGTGTGTAAAGATAGAGAGATAGAGGTACGGGATTGACAGAGTATACGAGAAGAATTGTGATGTCATAAGGAGATTTATATGGGACAATTAATTATTATTGAAGGCGGCGACGGCAGTGGTAAGGCCACGCAGACAGCAAAATTATTGGAACGACTAAAAGCAGAAGGATACCCAGTACGGTCTGTAAGTTTTCCTAATTACGATAGTCCAGCAGCAGAACCAATTAAAATGTACTTGCGAGGAGACTTTGGAAAAGAGGCGAACTCAGTGAATGCCTATGTGGCTAGTACGCTCTATGCCATAGACCGATTTGCATCGTATCGCCAAGATTGGCAACGCTTTTACGAAGAAGGTGGCATCATTATTGCCGATCGGTATACTACATCGAATATGGTGCATCAAATGATAAAGTACACTGATAAAAAAGAACGAAATACGTTTTTACAATGGCTTGATCAATTAGAGTACGATTTATATGGGTTACCAAGACCTGATGCAGTGATTCTATTAGATATGCCACTATCGTTGTCCAAAGCGTTGTTAGCAGAACGCACAGGCAAAACCGGTGGCAATACGGGTGATATACATGAACAGGACGCCTCTCATTTGACGGCGGTTCATGATGCTTATGATATGTTGGTGAATGCCTATGATTGGCACCGTGTGCACTGCGAGAATGAAAGCAATCAGTTGCGCACTATTGATGACATTCATGAGGAAGTGTATGGTATTGCAAAACAATATATATGTAAAGGCTAGTCCCTAGCTAATGGAATGTGCCTATAGTATCATGGATAGTCTGTTATGGTATGATACATGTTCAAAAAAGGATATGATAGAAACACCACATGGAGTGCAAATATTTTGCCGAAACCATGGGGTGTTTCTTCTTTTATTCGTGTATTTATTGCCATAACATGCTATAATAAAGCGTAGTCTTATGAGGTAAAGGAGGATGTATGTCATTTTTTGAAACTGTACTTGGTCAACATCAAGTGAAAGAACAAATTAGTACATTAATCCGAGATTCTGCTTTGCCCCATAGCTTACTGCTCTACGGAGAAGCAGGTTTAGAATCGACATCCATGGCCATCGCCATTGGGTCCCTATTAGTGGGACGTCAGATTTTTTCTCCTGATGAAGGACGAACTTTTTTATCCACTATAGAGCAACAACGCATTGAGTCTGGTGAAAGTGAGAGCGCAGTCAAAGATAAAGGATTGCCAATCTATATTGATCAAGGTCAAGCCTTTTGGATTCGCCCTATGAAAACACAGCTCAGTGTGGAACAATGGTATACCTTATTAGAGAAGTATATCAATGTATCTAGTGATACACCGCGGGTGGTTATCGTAGAAGGTTTTCAGACAGCCAATACTGTCTTAGCGAATGCGATGCTAAAAACGATTGAAGAACCACCACGGAATATGTATTTTATCATTGTCACTACCAATATCGACAATGTACTACCCACCATCGTGTCACGATGTATGCTTATCGGTATGCAACCAGTGCCAGAAGAAGAATTGGTACAAGCCCTAACTAAAGAAGGGTATACAGGAGATATTCGACGTGCTGTGCGAAGTGCTCGTGGAAATCCAACATTAGCTCGTCAGTGGGCGCAGGCTGGTGGTATTGAAAGTTTAGAAAAGGCTATGGAAGTACTAGAATGCGTAGTAGAAAGAAGTCATTTCTTTACTACCTTAGCTCTATCCTTTGAGGGACTTTCAAAAGAAGTAGTACTCGATATATTGAGCTGGTTACGTGTGTTAGCAAGAGATATGCTAGCCTTGCGATATGGTACAGAGAGTGAAAAGATAATACTAAGTGAGTATAGATTCCGTATGCAAATGATTTTACCACGATGGTCATCAAAATCTTTGCAACGAATTGTGCCCATTACATTAGAAGCAGAACAGGCGTTGCGCCTTAATGTGCGCTTAGGCCTTGTTATAGATGGAGTTATATTAGCCTTAAGGGAGGCTGTGAAGGAGGATATATAGTGGTTACTATAGTAGGAGTACGCTTTAAAAAAGCTGGCAAAATCTACTACTTTAGTCCAGGGTTTGTAACCCTTACGACAGGAGATGGGGTCATAGTAGAAACCTCTCGTGGTTTGGAATTTGGGGAAGTCGTAATTGGACCACGAAAAGTATCGAAAGATAGCGTGGTGCAACCGCTGAAAGAAGTGACACGTAAAGCCACGCCAAAAGATTTTAAACAAGTAGAGAAAAATAGAGAGCGAGAAGAAAAAGCTTTTGAGATTGGACTAGAAAAAATCGCTTATCGTGGATTGCCTATGAAATTAATCAATGTGGAATACACATTTGATATGAATAAAATTGTATTTTTCTTTACTGCAGAAGGTCGAATTGACTTCCGAGAATTAGTAAAAGATTTGGCTAATGTATTCCGTACGCGCATTGAATTGCGACAGGTTGGTGTGCGCGATGAAGCAAAAGTATTAAATGGAATTGGTGCTTGTGGACGTCCATTATGCTGTGCTAACTTCTTAGGCGATTTTGCGTCTGTATCTATTCGTATGGCGAAAGATCAAAATTTGAGCTTAAATCCAACAAAAATTTCTGGCATTTGTGGTCGCTTGATGTGTTGTTTGAACTATGAAAATGACTCCTACCTAAAAGGAGGAGACTTGTATTCGCAAAAAGTAAAACAACCAGCTCCTGTAGCAGAGCCACCTGGTATCGGTAAAGAAGTAGTCACCGATGAAGGGTTAGGAAAAGTTTTAAAAATCAATACTATGAAAAAGACAGTAAAAGTACAATTAGAAGCGGGACGAACTATCGACTTACATTGGTCGGAAGTGGCATTGCCGGATGAAGAGTAATATTACAATCACAGAATTATTACTAAGTGGGTTTCAGTTGTTTCAAGACGAAAAAGAGTTTAAGTTTTCTATTGATGCTATTTTACTCGCTCATTTTGGAGAGGCAAAACCCAATAAGAACTATTTAGAATTAGGTACAGGCACAGGAGTGATTCCCCATGTATTGTACCATCGTGGAGCTCGTCATGTAGTGGGGGTAGATTGTAATTCCTGTGTGATTGAGTTAGCTCAGAAAAGTGTTATTCATAATGATATTGCAGATGCTGTATCTATGGTGGACCTAGATTACATGACCGATGATGGCAAACCGTATTATGGTCAGTTTGATGGTATCTACATGAATCCGCCCTATTTTGAATCGAATAGTGGACTTCTATCACAAGAAGAAAGTATAGCATTAGCCTTACATGAACAACAACACTCTATGAAAGATAGATTGGTACAAGCTCAACGGTATTTAAAATTTGGTGGCACACTGTGGATGATTTATACAACCCCACGGTTAGAATCCTTACTGAGTGCTATAGAACAGACTCAATTTAGGGTAAAACGAATGCGCTTTGTTCATGGTAACCAAGATAAAGTGAGCAAGTTAGTATTATTAGAATTAAAATATGGTGGAAAACTAGGTATGGTAGTTGAACCACCTTTATATATTTACGTAGTGGATGGTTCCTATTCAGATGAGGTACAAGCATATTATGAGTAGTCATAAAGGGACATTATTTTTAATTCCCACACCCATTGGGAACTTAGAAGATATGACCTATCGGGCTGTGCGTACATTACAAGAAGTAGATGTGATAGCAGCGGAAGATACGCGTCATACAGGGGTATTATTACAACATTTTAATATTGTAAAGCCTATGATATCCTATCACGAGCATAATAAGGTGGACAAAGGTATAGAACTGATTGGACGCCTATTAGAAGGTCAATCAGTAGGGCTTGTGAGTGATGCGGGGATGCCTGCCATTTCTGATCCCGGTGAAGATTTGGTGAAAGAGGCTATCGAGGTGGGAATACCCATTGTTCCTTTACCAGGTGCGAATGCAGGTCTAACGGCGCTTATCGCATCAGGGCAAAACACAAAGGAATTTCACTTCATAGGTTTTCTGCCGAAACGAAAGCAGAATGTAAAAGAGGTGTTATCACGGATTGCTACCTATGAAGGAACGCTGATTTTCTATGAAGCTCCCCATCGTATAGAAGAAACTATCCAAAACTTATATGAAGGGCTGGGGAATCGCCCTATCACAGTAGGTCGTGAACTGACGAAAAAGTTTGAAACTTTTACACGAACTACCTTGCTAGCGTTACGAAATGATTTCGGTCAAATCGTAGAAAAAGGGGAATTTGTCCTCTTGGTGGGTGGCAAGGAGACTGTGACAGATGAAACGAAGGTGGAGGAAGTAGTGCTTTCACCACTAGAGGCAGCCTTAGCCTTAATCGAAGAAGGGGTGCCAAAAAAAGAGGCAGCCCGTCAAATTGCAAAAGAGCGTGGCCTTTCACGGCGCGATATATATAATGAAATTGAATGGTATAGTAAGGAGAGAACAGATGACTAAGAAGCCATATTATATTACGACACCAATTTATTATCCAAGTGCGAAATTACATATTGGGCATACATACTGTACGTCCATTGCTGATACAATTGCTCGTTTCAAACGCAGAGCTGGCTATGATGTGCGTTTCTTAACAGGCTCTGATGAACATGGCCAAAAGATCCAACGTATGGCGGAATCTATGGGGATTACTTCTTTAGAATATACAACGCAAATCGTTGATGGATTTAAACATTTGTGGGAAAAATTGAATATTTCTCATGATGATTTTATTAGAACTACAGATGAAAGACATATCAAATATTGCCAACATTTATTCCAAAAAGCATTCGATAATGGAGATATTTACAAATCTTCATACGAAGGTTTATACTGCGTACCATGCGAAACATTCTGGCCAGAATCTAAATTAGGTCCAGAAAAAACATGTCCTGATTGCGGTCGTCCATTAGAAGTAGTACAAGAAGAGAGTTATTTCTTCCGCATGAATAAATACGCTGATCAATGGTTCAAATTTATAGAAGAGAATCCTGATTTTATTCAACCAGAATCTCGTCGTAATGAGATGATTCAATTCGTGAAACAAGGCCTAGAAGATTTGGCAGTATCTCGTACTAGCTTTAACTGGGGCATTCCAGTACCATTTGATGAAAAACATGTTATGTACGTATGGTTTGATGCGTTGATTAACTATATTTCTGCTTTAAACCCATTGGATGAAAACAGTGATTTATTTGAAACGTACTGGCCTGCAGACTTGCACCTAGTAGGGAAAGAAATCGTTCGTTTCCATACGATCATTTGGCCGATTATGCTCATGAGTCTTGGCTTGCCATTGCCGAAAAAAGTATATGGTCATGGCTGGCTTGTAGTAGATGGTACAAAAATGAGTAAATCCTTAGGCAATGTGATCGACCCAATTCCATTGATTGATACTTACGGTTCTGATGCGTTGCGCTATTTCTTGGTGAATGAAGTGCATTTGGGCAATGACGGTAATTTTAGCTTGCCTAACTTTATTACGAAAATCAATGCAGACTTGTCCAATGACCTTGGTAACTTGTTGAATCGTACCGTAGCGATGATTGAAAAATATCATGGTGGTATTATTACAAAACATGCGCCAACAGAAGATGTTGACAAGGATTTAATTGCTTTAGCTGAGCAAACAGTAAAAGACTACGAACAATTGATGGAAGATATGCAGTACAACAAAGCCTTTAAAGCTGTGTGGGCTTTCATTGGTCGTACGAATAAATACATTGATGAAACGATGCCTTGGGTACTCGCAAAAGGGGCTAACGAAGGCGATGCAGAACGCTTAGAAGCTGTCATGTATCATTTGGCAGAATCCTTGCGTATTATCGCTGTCTTAGTGGATCCAGTGATTCCAACAGGGGCTCCTAAAATTTGGGAACAACTTGGTTTACAAGGGTTTGCACAAGCTATGCTAGATGATGTACGCACATTTGGGGCTCTTCCGACTGGTACAAAAGTAGTAAAAGGAGATCCAATCTACCCACGTTTTGAAATTCCTGAAATGGTAGAAGTGGCGCCAGAAGCTGCAGAAGAATCCACTGAGGAAGTGGTAGATACTAGCAATATTCCACCGATTAAAGAGGCCATCGAATACGATGATTTTGCAAAACTAGATTTACGGGTAGCGAAAGTATTGACTTGCGAAGCTGTAAAAAAATCTAAAAAACTGTTGTTGTTTACCTTAGATTTAGGTATTGAAACACGCACGGTAGTGAGTGGTATCTCTCAATTCTACAAACCAGAAGACTTAATTGGCAAAAAAGTGATTTATTTGGCAAACTTAGCGCCGAAAAAAATCATGGGCCATATGTCAGAAGGTATGATTTTATCCGCTTCTAATGAAGAGGATCAATTAGAAGTAACCAATATTGAATCCTTAACTCCAGGAAGTGTGGTGAGATAATGCGATTGTTTGATACACATGCGCATATCAATGATGAACGATTTGATAATGATCGGGAACAGATGATTCAAGACTGTTTTGACCAAGGCGTAGAGTATATTATGTGCCCTGCTGTGGATCGTCAAACAGCAGAGTCTGCCATTGCTTTGGCTGAACAGTATGACCGTGTCTATGCAGCGGTAGGTGTGCATCCACATGAATCTAAAGATGCCACAGAAGAAGACTATGCATGGTTTAAACAAATGGCGTCCCATCCTAAAGTAAAAGCCATTGGCGAAATCGGTTTAGACTATTACTATGATTTTTCTGATAGAGATGTGCAAGCAGAGTCTTTCAAACGCCAATTAGCCATTGCTAGAGAAGTGGATTTACCGATTATTATCCATGATCGTGATGCGCACGGGGCTATTCGAGATATGCTAGTAGAACATGGAAAAGGTAATTATGGGGTCTTCCATTGTTTTTCAACCAGTTTAGAAATGGCAAAAGAATTTATTAAAATGGGCTATTATATTTCCTTTGCAGGACCTGTAGTATTCCCTAAATCTACGAATCTAAAAGAAGTAGCGAAGCACATTCCATTGGACCGTTTGCTCATCGAAACAGATTCCCCCTATTTGACGCCACCTCCATTTAGAGGGCGTCGCAATGATCCATGTAAAACACAATTTGTGGCTCAAGAAATTGCACAATTGCGTGGTATGGATGTAGAAGAACTAGCTGCTATTGCCTTAGAGAATGGTAAGCGTTGTTTTGGTATTGAGTAATATAGAATGAGAAAGGCACTTTCACAGTAGCATATACGGAAAGTGCCTTTCTGTGTACATAGGAGACCTATGAAACGAGTAGCATTAATAGATTTAGGATCAAACTCAGTACGGTTTGTCATTTCAGAAATTACAGATTCAGGCAGTTATCGCTTGGTATATCAACAGAAGGAGTCCATTCGCCTCAGTGAGGGTATGTGGACTCATCAAATGTTGACAAAACCTGCTATGGAACGGGCCATTAAAACATTGAAAGCCTTGTTGCATATGGCAAAGGCTATGGGAGTTACAGAGATTCAAGGTATTGCTACAGCGGCTGTGCGATTGGCCACAAATGGTAATAGCTTTATTCGTCGTGTATATGCAGAAACAGGGATTCCTTTACGTGCCATTAGTGGAGAGGAAGAGGCATATTTAGGATTTTTAGGTGTTGTCAATACCATAGGATTAGATGATTTTATTGTATTTGACCTTGGTGGAGCTAGTATAGAAATTAGCTTAATTGAAAATCGACAATTAAAAAAATCTGTTAGCCTTCCTATGGGGGCTCTTGTGATGACAGGACAATTTAAATCGGGTCATGAGTTTACAAGTGCCGAATACGAAGCTATGGTGCGTTATATCCAAGAGGTATTGCATCGTGAAAGTTGGTTGAAACATGCCAAATTACCTCTTATTGGAATTGGAGGGACAGCCCGAAATATTGCCAAAATGGACCAACGGGAGAAAAATTATCCCATCCCTAAACTGCACAATTACAAGGTAAAAAAAGCGGGTATGGAGGCTTTGTTTCATCGGGTGAAAGAAACACCGTGGGAGGAACGGAAAAAGATTTCTGGGTTATCTGCGGAACGGGCCGATATCATCGTAGCAGGTATGGCCATTATTATGGAATTGATGGAGTATACAAGGGCATCGTCCATGATTGTCAGCGGTTGTGGCTTGCGGGAAGGGCTATTCTTTCAGTATTATGGAGCTAACTATTCAGAAGAGAAGTATGGGCTACCATGTCTTCAAAAAAATGGCATTGTAGATGATATTGTGACCCACTCTACTTTGAATGTACTGCGCTCTTTCACACCTCACGATGTGGACCATTCTTTATATATTGCGAAACTAGCAAAACAGATTTATAAACAATGGAAAGAACTACTGCCAGAAGGAGAGCGCTTAAAATTAATCTTGAAAGTAGCTTCTTTGCTCCATGATTTAGGAAAACAAATTAACTATTATAGCCATGCACGACATAGTGCGTATATGATTATTAATAGCAACCTCTATGGATTATCTCACCGAGAACAATTACTTAGTGCGTTTATTGCATCCTATTCCCATGGAGCAAATAGCAAATTTATTAAGCAGTCTCCGTATCTCTCACTACTAAAAGAAGGGGATCGGGAGATGATACAGAAATTGTCCTTTCCCTTAGCCTTAGCAGAGGCTTTTGAAGAAAGTCATGAACGTACCATACGTTCCTTTCAAACCTATATTACGGATAAACAAATAGATATGTATGTTAAGGTGAAAGAATTAAGCCATATTCCTATGATGGAGATGGCTATCGAAAAATTAAAAAAGCAGTGTAAGAAAGAATTTAAACGTGAATTAGTGATACATTGGAAAGTTCGTTAGGAGTGATACTATGAAAGACTTTGATAATCCAAAGTATTATTTTAATCGTGAATTGTCTTGGCTGAAGTTCAACCAACGAGTCTTGCAAGAATCTATCGACAGAAGTAATCCACTCATGGAAAAATTACGATTTTTGACCATTGGCAGTTCTAACTTAGATGAATTTTTTATGATTCGCGTATCTGGACTGCGTCATCAAGAGCAGAGTAATATTATTAAATACGATGCCGCCCATATGGATGCCAAAGCACAATTAAAAGCCATCAGTGAGGCTACGAAAAAATTAGTATCTTTACAATATACCTATTTCCATGATATTTTGAAACGCCTACAAAAAGAAGGTCTACACTTTGTCAAAGTAAAAGACCTAAAAGAAAGTGAATTACGTTGGTTATACCAATATTTTCGCACTCATATTTTTCCAGTCGTTACGCCACTAGCTGTGGATGCGAGCCATCCATTTCCATTCTTGGTGAATAAAACAATAAACTCAGTGGTAAAGATTCACCCTATTCATGATAAAGGCCAAGAGAAGATGGCTATCTTGCCGATTCCCTCTGTATTGAATCGAATTATTGAAGTACCGAATACTGTGCATCGTCACTTCGTTATGTTAGAGGATGTCATCAATTATTATTGTGAAGATTTCTTTGTGGGTCATCATATCGATTCCTTTACCACCTTCCGTGTGACACGTGATGCGGATTTAGACATCGAAGAAGAAGCAACGGATTTACTGCGGGAGATTGAAAAATCTCTTCGCCGTCGTCGCCGTGGGGAAGTGGTACGTGTGGAAGTATGTGAACATTACGATCCACAGTTATTGGAATTTGTCTTACAAGGATTGCAGGCAAAAAAAGAAGCTGTTTATATAGCAGAAGGAATCTTGGACGTAGCCTCTTTTGGAGAGTTTTGCAATTTACCTGGCTACGACCATTTGCGATATCCTGCTTTTACAAGACGAGAACTTCCTTGCGTAACGGAGCAAGGTACTTCAGCTATATTTGATTATATCCGCGAAAAAGATAGACTCTTGCACCATCCATTTGATTCTTTTTCCGTGGTAGAAGAATTTATAGCTAGAGCAGCTGTAGACCCTGATGTACTGGCTATCAAGCAAACCTTGTATCGCGTCAGTGGGGATTCTCCTATCGTAGCCGCGTTGGTGAAAGCAGCAGAACTAGGCAAACAAGTTACCGTGTTGATGGAAGTTAAAGCTCGCTTTGATGAAGAAAATAATATTATTATGGCACGGCGTTTAGAAAAAGCTGGCTGTCATGTTATTTATGGCTTAAGAGGGCTTAAGACGCATTCCAAAATTACTATGGTGGTCCGTAAAGAAGGCGATGTACTACGCCGATATATGCATTTTGCTACAGGCAATTATAATGGGAAGACTGCTAAATATTATACAGACTGTGGCTTATTGACCTGTCGTGAGTCCTATGCAGATGATAGTTCCCTATTCTTTAATACCATCTCTGGATATGCAGAATCACAGCAGTGGCAGCATCTTATTGTAGCTCCATTGACTTTGCGATCGTCTTTAATGGATTTGATTGAGGGAGAAATACGTGCCGTAGAACAAGGTAAGGGCGGGCATATCATTGCAAAGATGAACTCTTTACTAGATAAAGAAATCATTGCTAAGTTATACGAAGCTTCTTGTAAGGGGGTCAAGATTGATCTCATCGTTCGTGGTATATGTACCCTTAGACCGGGGATTGAGGGGGTTAGTGACAATATTACTGTGCGATCCATTGTGGGGCGATTCTTAGAACATCATCGTATTTTATATTTTAAGAATCATAGCGAGAGTCCCTATTATATTTCTAGTGCTGATTGGATGCCACGGAATTTAAATGATCGAGTGGAATTAATGGTTCCTGTAGAAGATATGGCTTTACAGAAAGAATTACAACACATTTTAGAAGTTTACTTAGCGGATAATCAAAAAGCCCATGTCATGCGAGCTGATGGTTCTTATCGTAAGGTCATTGCTAAAGAAGATAAGGTATGTGCCCAACTTTCATTTCTGAATCCTAAGGATATGGAGACAACAGAAGGTATAGCCGCATTAGGCGTGTGGGAGCCAATTTTAGAATTTGACAGTACTGATCATGCTAAGTAAAGGCATAGGACTGGAAATACTTTGCAGCATATTAGATATAAGTATATACCATGTTTTAAAAGATTATGAAAGGTACTCAAAGGATGTCTATATGCGTGAAAATGTAGTGAATAAATAGTCCATGATAGCAGTAAAATAAGATATAATTGATGAAATTAGCTGTAAATAACACGATTCGTGAAATTTATGGCTAATTTTTTTAAATGTACTATGGACAAATTATGATTTTTAGGAATGGGGTATTACTAAAATGCGTATCATATCAATTTTGCATTATCAATAGAACAGGGCTATTTTAAAAATACAATATATACAACCTAATCATAGATTGTATGCTATATGATGCTTATGGATATAGTTATACACATACTTTCTGATGGGTGTCAGTTAAGAGTCTATTATATGTTAAAACTATAGATAATTCAGTAATTATCAAAATGAGAATATTTGAGTATAATTAATAGCTGAATTAATCAAAATGAAATGTCTTTATACAGTGGACTAAAAATGAAGAGAGAATTCATTTTTAAATAAATAATATACTAAAAAATGGCTTTAATAGGAGTTTTTGGAGCGTATGTTTGACTTTATCTATCCATCTATGGTAGAATGCCAACCATGGAGGTAATAGATGACAAATCAATTAATACAGAAAAAGCAAAAAGCAGTGCTTATGCTCACACTGTTACTAGTAGTCTTTGTTACAGTCTCAGGCTTTATGTGGAATCATGGATTCCAAACTACGAAGATAGAAACACGAACAGTAGAAGTGCCAGTAGTGGTACAATATGAACGAGTAGATACTTTACCAAAAGGTGAAGAAAAAGTTTTACAAGAAGGTACAGTAGGACTTGATGAAGTGGAAGAAGAAATTCACTATAAGCAAGGCGATGTGATAGACACAAAAGAATTACAACGTAAAACGATTACTCCAATGCAACCAAAAGTGGTTCAAGTTGGTACTCGAGAAGTAGAAGTCTCACGTTCTTATGATCGTGTGAGAGAAGTCATTACAATGGAGGCTACAGCATACTTGCCAACAGATGGTGGTGGAGATGGTATTACTGCCACAGGTATTCGTGCTCGTCATGGAGTAGTAGCTGTAGATCCTAATGTGATTCCCTTAGGAACACGAGTATATATACCTGGATATGGTGAGGCCATTGCTGCCGATACAGGTGGAGACATTATTGGGAATCGTATTGATGTAGTGTTAGAAGACTATGGATCTGCTATGCAATTTGGACGACGCACAGTAGATGTGTATATCCTTTCTTCTTAGTCTATGTATCTATGGCGTTTTGTTTTTAACTTTATATTGATAGAAGAGCACGGCACATTCCTTCACAAACGGCACTACGTAATGTTTGTTCAGGAACATGCCGTGCTCTTCTGCATGTTTAGACTTTAAAAGTGAACGCCATAGACTACTATGTCTAATTGTGTTCGTCTCGGAGCAGCGTTATTTGGCAATTTTGGGCTATGTGTGGTTTGTTGTTAGGTGCAGTATGATTTGTTAGAGCATGCCATAGGTTTCGATGTATGGTATAATAATAGAATATTATATTGTGGAGGAGCTTATGTTAAAACAAGTCTTGGTGGTTGAGGGAAAATCAGATATTCAACGGGTACAACAAGCCTTAGAGGTGGAGTGTATTGCTACGGAAGGGTTTAATTTGCGTAAGCCTGTGCTCAGTCGGATTAAGGATGCCTATGAAAAGAGGGGGATTATTATTCTGACGGATCCAGATTATGCAGGTGAACGGATTCGACGTTTTTTGACGAAGCGATTCCCTTTGGCTCAGCATGCCTTTGTACCACGTGAAGAAGCCTATGCCAATGATGATATTGGGATTGAGCAGGCAAGTCCTGAATCCATCCGTAAGGCCTTAGAAGTGCTTCACATAGAATCTATGGAATCTTCAGAGTTGTTTACGATGCAAGATTTAGTACAACATGATTTGAGTGGAGGATCTAGCAGTGCTGCTATGAGGGCTCGTATTGGTGCTAAGCTGGGTATAGGCTATGGGAATGGGAAGCAGTTTTTGTATCGATTAAATCATTACGGTATCAGCCGTGAAGCATTTTTTGCGGCACTTTCAGAAGAAGAAATACAGTAGGAGAATACATGATAGAATCAGTCATTGCAAGTCCAGAGGTTGTACATTATATATGTAAACGTTTTGGCATTCAAATGAGTAAAAAATTAGGGCAAAATTTTTTGATTAAGCGCACTGTGGTGGATAAGATTGTGCAGGCTGCGGAATTAGAAGTAGGCGATGTAGTGTTAGAGGTAGGTCCTGGGATTGGTACCTTAACGCAAGGTTTGGCACAAAGTGGGGCTAATGTTACTTCTGTAGAGCTAGATAGACGTTTGTTAGAGGTCTTAGACACGACCCTAGAGGCATACGATAATGTGCGCATCATTCATGGGGACGTATTAAAAGTCAATATCCCAGAATTAATGGACCATAAACCGTTCAAGGTAGTAGCGAACTTACCATACTATATTACGACACCAATTATTATGTCTTTGCTGGAATCTAAATTACCTATTGAACGATTAGTATTAATGGTGCAAAAAGAAGTGGCAGAGCGTATGATTGCTAAGCCAGGTACAAAAATGTATGGCGCTTTATCGGTGGCGGTGCAATATTATACAGACCCATATATTGTCATGGATGTGCCACCTAAGGCGTTTTTACCGGCGCCTGAGGTGACTAGTGCGGTGATTTGTTGTCCATTGCGCAGTGAACCACCTGTGAAAGTCCATAGTGAAGCGTATTTCTTCCGTGCTGTGAAAGCAGGTTTTGCACAACGGCGTAAGACGTTCAGCAACACAATGAAGACCACTGGACTGAGCAAAGAAGCTATCGAAGCCATTTTGGCAAAAGCTAATATTGATGGATCACGTCGTGGAGAGACATTTACCTTAGATGAATTTGCTCGTATCGGTAACGCTTGGTATGAGCTAGATCAAGAAGGATAATATATGTAAAGGTTGGATAAGCAAGGACATATTTGTCTCTAATTGATGAGGAAATAGAGTTCCTATTTTGCGCATGCAACTGACTTCAAAACTTTATAAATAAACAATAAAAAGGACTATACCCAATAGATGGGTATAGTCCTTTTTGTGTACTAGATTATACTAAAGGCGTAAACTGTATGGTTAGCTCCATAGCACGTTGTAGGGTCTGATAGATATAACTTCTTTGTAGAGCGTTATGACAAACAGAAATGAGTGTATCATCATCGGTGTCTGCATATACATAATACGTGATATGACATGCGGTAATAGAAGGGGCTTCCTCATACCCTTTTACACCTAATATGGTTAAGGGCTCGGCTAACGTAAGGTGTATTTTACCTTCTAATTCTTCTATGTCAAGATGAGAGCGTTTTCCTTCGTTGATGATCGTGTGGGCAATGCCACCCATAATAGATGAGGCAAAATAGTTAAGGCTACTCTTAGCATCACCTTGGATATCAAAGTTAACATCACTAGTCACTTGTATGGCATTATTCGCTGTGTATACTTTGAAAGTATCATCCATTAATACACCACGTAAGGATAAGTCGTAATGAGTGGACTCATAGATATCATTCATAATTGGCCCTCAATAGATCTTTGGCTTCTTTGAGACGAGCTAGTTTTTTGTCGATGATATCTAGACTGTTAACTGGACGATTGGCAAAGGTAGCAAATCCACAATCTGGATTGATCCATACACGGTCCTTGGGCAAGAACTGAAGGACTTCTTTCACGCGATTTACAATGCTCTCTAGGGATTCAACTTCGTCCGTTCTAGGATTCATGACACCTAGACCTAGGATACAGTGCTCTCGTAGTTTAGTACTGCTCAGTAAGGAAGAAATTTCTCCTGCTCTAGGCGTGGAAAATTCTAATGTTAAAATATGAGGTAATACCGTTTCAAAGAGCGGCACCAAAGGTGTGTAAGGACCTTTTAATAAAATACTTTCATTACGGCTCCAATTACCACGACAGACGTGAAGTGATACTAAGATACCTTTTTTCTTAGCGTAGGAAACGACAGCCTCTAAGAGTTGTGTAGCAAAGGCTAATTCTTCCGTAGGATCTTTTTTCTCTGACAGAGCAGCACACATGAAAGATCTAGTTTTTCCTTCAGAAAACACAACTTCTGTTAATGCAGGCTCATCAAATTGTACGATATCTACACCGATAGCACTTAAGGCATCAATTTCTTGTTGTAATACCTGGATAATATCTTTTCCTAGTTCTTCTTTGGAAGTATAAAACTTGCTAGATAAGGCGGGTAACCACATAGAACGGGTCATTAAGTAAGGGCCCGGTAAAGTGGCTTTTACTTTTCGATTCGTCATCTCTTTTAAGGCGACCATTTCGTCAGCGACTAGTGGTTTGTGATAGGTAACTTTTCCAGTGCAAATGGCATTCTTAATACTGATAGCAGGTACATCTAAAATCTCTAAAATCTGTTCGAAACCTTGTTTATCTTCGATGTAATCCAACATATCTGCCATGCTCATCATGGTAACTCCTTGTAAACGTTCTGCGATAAAGGACACGTAATTATCACGACGCAGTTCTCCGTTGGTAATGATATCTATATCATTTTTTTCTTGAAGTTCCACAATATATTTTGTTTCCGCATCCAGTAACTCTTCATAGGTGGATGCATCAATCGTTCCTTTTAGTAACTTTCGTTTAGCACCTAGCAGTTCTTTGCTTCTAGGCATGCTACCTAGCAGTGAGATCATAAAGGAGGAAGTATCCATATTATTCTCCGTGAAAGTCATTAAAGAAGTGTAAATATTCGTTCGCCTCTCCAATTTGTTTAAAGCCAGTAGTACGGCCATATACCCATTTTTTAAGACCTTCCATATCCATCATTTCTTTATGATCTGGGTTGTTATAATCCATTTTGTGAAGTACTTCGATGAACTTTTCAAATCTATCTTTTTCAAGATTTGGATGACCAGAGAAAATACAATGATCGAAATGGTCAGTTTTAGATAGGATTGTCACTTGGCTTTCATCTAGTGTGCCATCACCAATCCAAGTGTTGTAGTTTAAATCTAACATCCAAGTAGCATCTACTTCGCCATGTTTTAGAGCCATAGCTGAATCTAACTCACCACCTACATGGTCACCATGAAGACCTACACCGATATCAAAGCGCTTTTCTACATAATCGGTACCAAACTCTAATCCATGAGTATGTAAATGGTTAATTGGAATTAAACGAGCTTGTGGAGAGTCGATAGCGCCAAAGCCAATGGTTTTGCCTTTTAAGTCAGCAAGAGTAGTAATGCCACTATTGTTTTTTACTACTAAATAAGAGCAACGATTTTGGTCAGTATCACGCATAGAACCATCTAAAGCCGTTCCTTTTGTACGAATATGTGTATCTAACCAAGCTAATGGAGAGTTCCAAGCCACATCAATTTCGCCAGCTAATAAACCATCTACTTGTGCTTTGTAATCTTTGTAATACACAGGTTCGATAGGGAATTGTTCATCTTCAAAAAACTTCGCAATAATGCCCCAGATAACAGTTACTTTTGGATTATAGATAACAGCGCCAATTCTTAATTTGTTCATAGGTGTATACCTCATTGTCAATAATACTAGTGAATTAAGTAAAAAGGGGACATGGTAGCTTCCCCTTTTACTTGTTATGTGTATTGTTTTTTATGGTAGTTGTTGTCCTGTAATAGCTTTGCCTAACCATACTGTTAAAACGTCTACACTAGGAGCCATGATATGACTAGCAAAGGAGTCACGTAAATAACGTTCCATATTACCTGCACGGTTATAGGCTTTACCACCACCTACACGCATGCCTAAACGAGCTAATTCAATAGCTGTTTCACTGGCAACAATACGAGCGGATAGTATTTTAGCTAACATGTCGGCATCATTAGCTAAGAAGCTGCGAACTGCTTCGTTGGTGCTAAGGATTGCAGAGTTAGTTTGACTATAAATTTTTGCTAAGTGAATTTGCACAGTTTCAATTTCGCTGAGGGATTTACCATCAGGGTATTTTCTGTTTGTAGTATGGTCAATGGCTTCTGCTAAAATAGCTTCACATAAACCAGTGTACACAGCCGCAAGACCAGTGATGAAGTACGTTGCAACGATCGTGAATACTTGGTCTACGCCAGAACCAGCAGTACCAATACGTAAGCCTTTATCTAATTCCACATCATTGATTTCCATTTGGCAAGATACGTTGCCACGCATGCCAAGGCCATGCCATGTGGACGGTTTGAAATCTAAGCCAGGAGTACCCAATGGGAATACCCAGTTATCAATGCCACCTTCTACGTCAGAAGGAGTGAGGACTAAGTAATAAGAAGCATATTCCGCAGAGGTAACCATGCTTTTTAGACCATTAAATACAACAGATGTATCTTTGAAAGCTGTTTTTACATCAGAAATATAGAAATGAGTGCCCGTACCCAATTCACTGTAAGCTAGAGCCATAAATTTTTCATTTTCGACAATATCCTTGCAAATTCTAGATTTTAGTGCATCATCTGCATAGGAAAGGATACAGTTCAAAGCTACATTATGCATCATATAGCATAATGCGACAGTGGCGCTAGATTTAGCAAAAGCACGGCATGCTTCTGCATGTTCTTTCATTGTTTTTCCTAAGCCACCTAACTCTGTAGGAATCATCAATTTGAAATATCCAGCTTTTCCTAATTCTTTAAATACTTCCTCAGGGAAGCGCTCTTGTTCATCAATCTCTCTAGCAATTGGATCGATAAATTGTTCTGCAAATTGTCTAGCTTCATTATAAAAGTTACTCATACTATGTCCCTCCACATATTAGAATATAATAACTAAAATTATTATATCATAGTGCTATTTCATAAAAAAGATAGAAAGTATGATAAAAATGTATAAATTAAAAAGACAGTCCTTGCAAGCAAAGACTGTCTTTTGAGCAATCATTAGATTAATTTTGCCATAAATGTGATTAAGAATGCGTTAGTAAAGTCGATGAGGAAGGCACCTACTAAGGATACGACTAACCATGCTTTTGGAGATGGGCCGTATTTAGAAGCCAAGGACAACATGTTTACTAAAGCATTTGGTGTAGCACCTAGACCGAAACCAATAGCACCAGCACCTAACATAACGGAATCGTAGTTGCGTTTGAACAACCAGTAGATTAAGTATGCGAAGATAGTAATCAACACCATTTGTGCAGCTAGGATTGCCATTAATGGTAATGCTAAATCTACTAATTGTGCTAATTTCAAGCTATTGATGGCCATTGTAACGAAGATACTTAAGGAAACATTAGAAACAGCATCTAGTGCAGCACTGTTGATTGTAATATGACCAGTGAAGTCAGCATAATTTCGGATACATGCACCGACGATCATTGCCCCGATGTAAGCTGGTAATGGACCAAATACGGAAGATAGAAGGGCACTCACAAGTGTACCGAGACCAAGAGAAATACCTACGAAAGCAATGACATGCATCAAGGAATGTAAGTCGAATAATTTACTTTCACTATCGGATTCATTAATATCAATACCGTCAGCTTCTAATAACTCAGGATGATCCACTGGAGTAGGGACATTGTGCATTTTGATGATGCGGTCACCTACAGGAGCACCTAATAATGTGCCAGCTACCATACCGAAGGTAGCGGCTGCTATAGCAGCGGAAGCCACACCAGGGATACCTGTTAATTCTTCAAAGTGAGGACCGAAGGCACCTGCTGTACCAAGACCGCCCATCATAGAAACGGAACCAGCCATAATACCAAAGATTGGCTCAATACCCATTGCTTTCGCAATTAAGATGCCAGCGCCATTTTGGAAGACAATCCAGATAGTACACACAATCCAGAAGAAGATAATAGCGACGCCACCTTTTTTAAGTACGTTTAGACTTGCCATAAGACCGATAGTGGTAAAGAAAGCCAACATTAAGAATGATTGCAAAGCACCATCGAAGGTAATGTTTACAATTTTATAATAAGATAAGAATGCACATAAGAATGCAAATGGTAAACCACCTACGGCTGGTGCAGGCATGCTCACACGCTGTAAAAATGGAGAATGTTTTTTGATAAATTCCCCTAAATACAATGTGACAATAGCTAATGCCACCGTTTGAATCATGGACAGTTTTAATGTCCAGATTCCATTGACTAGACTCAAGTCGATAAGACCTTTCATAGTACAACCCCCTTTGGAATAAGAAGCACATTAGATAAAACTTATGTCTTTATCATAGCATGAAATAGGGGTGTTCGTCATAGTGATTTTTGGCACTATAGTGCTTTGTATGCGCTCTTTTCATAGATAGTAAATACAATAGAAAATAGATTAATTGTAAACAATGACAGTATAAATTCTATAGAATGTAGAGAAATAAGTAGATAGTGGCATATAGATAATAATGCATGATGTATACATACCAATATTATAATGAAAAAAAATCATAAAATTAATGCAAAAAAAGTATAATAATAAAAGGAAATATGATGAATAATTCTATTACTATATGTCAAACTTATGAAAAATAACTGATAAGTTTAGCGAAGTGTGGTACTATAATAAGGATAGATTTACATCGCTATTTTAATTTTTATGTATTAAGTAAAGTTACTGACACGTGAGGTTAATGTGAAACGAATTATTTTAGGTATACTAGGGCTAATTGTGGTCATCGGTATATATTTAGGAATACAGTATCAGCGATCTTGGGATTACAAAGCTGTAGGTGTACCAGTTTTAAATTATCATCGAATCGATACAGGTATACGTCATTCTTTGGTGGTTCCCCCAGAAGAGTTTAAGAAACAAATGCAATATCTCCATGATGAGGGATATCATACAATTACTATGGATGAGTTATATGATTACATGACAAAGGGAACGGAATTACCTGATAAACCAGTTCTCATTACATTTGATGATGGCTATATTGATAACTATAAGTACGCATTCCCTATTTTAAAAGAATACAATATGAAAGCTACCTTGTTTATGATTACTAGTGCATTTGGTGAAAGTCGCTTTGTCAATGTAGAACAGTTGAAAGAAATGCAAGCTAATGGAATCGATATCCAAAGCCATACGGTGAATCATAAAGACTTGCGAAGTATGTCCCTAGACCAAGCACGTGATGAATTGATTGGCTCAAAAGCGGTGTTAGAAGATCGTATGAAGCATCCTGTTCGTTACATTGCGTATCCAGGTGGGTTTTCCAATAAAGATATAGATAGGATAGCAGAAGAAAGTGGGTATCGTATGGCTTTTACAGTACAAGCAGGGAATGTAGAGTCAGGACAGAATCTATTTAATTTGCCACGACAAGCTGTATTCTTCAATGACACACCATTTCAAAACTTTTGGGTTCGCCTTCATTATCCATGGGAAAATGCTTTTATGTGGCGTATTCATGATAAATTGTTAGAATGGAATTTAAAAGGATTAGCAGATTTGGAACCGTTGTTTTAGGAATATTTCCAGATACTGAAATGACATACAACTAGGAAGAATACATAATATATAACACATATATGGATCAAATTAAAACCGCCTAGATGATACAAGATAGTATCGCCTAGGCGGTTTTTATGTTTACTATACATGTGGTGAACCAATAAGAACAACCACATCGATAGGAATACGATTTTAGTTGTATTCGTACTTATGCTTCTATTTTAGGGGTATGTAAGAAGGTAACATCTGGATTACGCTCTACAACCCAACCCATTTGCCATTCATTGGAGATTAGAACGACAAGACGACCACGATTATCTTTTACGATCATGGCATTGTCCATACCTTTTAAGCTGTTTACATCTACTTCACCATCGATCCAACGGGCTACGCCATATGGTAAGGAGTTGTTCACAAGATCAACGCCGTATTCGTGTTTCAAGCGATATTGTAATACTTCAAATTGAAGCATACCTACAGCACCTACCACGAAAGAATCCATAGAGTAGAGCGGTTCAAAGATTTGTACAGCCCCTTCTTGCGCTAATTGAGTCATACCTTTTAGGAATTGTTTCCGTTTCATAGAATCTTTTGGTGTCACACGAGCAAAAAATTCTGGAGGGAACACAGGGAAGTCACTGAATGTCACTTTGTGATTGGATGCACATAAGCTATCACCTACACCCATAGTACCTGCATCGAAGACACCAATGATGTCCCCTGGATAGGCTTCATCAATGATAGTGCGCTCTGTGGCTAAGAATTGCTGTGGTTGAGATAAGCGTAAGGTTTTACCAGATTGTTGGTGAAGTATATTCATGCCTTTTTCAAACTTACCAGAACAAATGCGCATGAATACAATGCGGTCATGATGGTTCGGATTCATGTTGGCTTGGATCTTAAAAACGAAGGCAGAGAAATCTTCAGACGTAGGTTCTACCGTTTCCTCACGGGCTACACGTGGGGCTGGCATAGGAGCTAACTCCAAGAATTTTTCAAGGAATGGTTTAACCCCAAAGTTTGTCATCGCAGAACCGAAGAACATAGGTGTTAATTCACCAGCTTTTACTTTGTCTAAATCAAAAGCATCACCAGCCACGTCGAGAAGTTCAATGTCATCGATTAAGGATTGATGCACCTCTTCTCCTAATAGCTCACGGAATGCTGGGTCGTGCACATCGCCTTTGGTGGAAGCTAGCTTTTTTTGACCATGGGATTCGTCTTTTTCAAATAATTCTACAGTATTCGTTTCCCGGTCATATACCCCTTGATACTCGCCGTTGATGCCCACAGGCCAGTTCATAGGAACCGCACGAATGCCAAGAGAGTTTTCAATTTCTTCCATCAAGTCAAATGGATTGCGTCCGAAATGGTCAATCTTGTTGACGAAGGTAAAAATAGGAATGCCACGTTCTTTACAAACGGCGAATAGTTTTTTCGTCTGCGCTTCCACACCTTTTGCTACGTCGATCAACATGACAGCGCTATCTGCTGCCATTAAGGTGCGGTAGGTATCTTCAGAGAAGTCTTGGTGACCAGGCGTATCTAGGATGTTCACACGATGACCATCGTAATCGAATTGCAATACAGAACTCGTCACAGAGATACCACGTTGCTTTTCAATTTCCATCCAGTCAGATACGGCATATTTTTGTGTTTTTCTAGATTTAACAGACCCTGCCAAGTGGATAGCACCACCGTATAGCAAAAGCTTTTCCGTCAATGTTGTTTTACCCGCATCTGGGTGAGAAATGATGGCGAACGTACGGCGCCGAGTTACTTCTTCTAAAAATGTCATAATTCACCTCTATAAATACATGTGTATGTTATATACTTTCATATCTTTAAAATTATATACTATTTGAACCCTCCCTGTATAGGATATGATACTGAAAGTTGAAAAACGGCGGATATGGTTATGAATAAGATAAGTCATAGGTTTGTAAAATTCTGTGCAAAAGTAGCACTGATAGGAAGTTTTAAAGGAGTATGAAAGATAGCGAGAGAAGTATGAGGTTAGAAAGTATTGTGGTTTAAAATGAGAGCTCCTACATTATCAGTATTATATGATCTGAGTAATGGGGGAGTAAATTTTTCTAAATGGAAGTTAAGAAATGGAGGTCTGTTTAATTATTTAGCTCATTCGTAGTATAATGAAAGTTAATGTAGAGAAGATTTATTATAGAATAATGTAATACATGAGTAGTAAACAGTAATGGATAGGAAAAGGGAGCATATGCGTTTATTTATTGCGGAAAAGCCTAGCGTAGGGCGAGAGTTAAGCCAAGTGTTGCCCAATTCACAGAATGCTAAGCGACATGATGGGTATATCGTACAAGGTGATGATGTGATTACTTGGGCCTTTGGTCATATGCTAGAACAAGTAGAGCCAGGTGAGTATGATGAGAAATATAAATTTTGGAGATTTGAATCCTTGCCAATTTTGCCCACCTCTTGGAAATTAAAAATTAAATCATCGAGTGCTAAGCAGTTTAAGGTTATTAGTGATTTAATCAAAAAAGCAACGACCATTGTGAATGCAGGTGACCCAGATAGAGAAGGGCAATTGTTGATAGACGAAATGCTCGATTATTTGGGTAACACTAAGCCAGTAGAGCGTATTCTACTGAATGCGTTAGATGAAAAATCTATGCGTTACGCTTTAGAGCATATGCAGGATAATAAGAAATATCAACCTTTAAAAGATTCTGCCTTAGCGCGATCCCGTGCGGATTGGTTGATGGGGATGAATTTATCTCGGGCCTATACGTTAGAGCAACAGCATTTAGGAAACAAAGTGACCTTTCCGATTGGTCGTGTGAAAACACCAACTTTGGCACTGGTGGTACGGAGAGAACGTGAGCTACAAAACTTTGTGCCTGTAGAATATTACGTGTTGCAAGTACAATATGGTCATGAAAAGGGAGATTTTTGGGCCACTTGGAAACCGAAAGATACGCAGCAAGGATTGGACCCTGATGGGCATATGCTGGATCAGACTATTCTTAATGACTTGCGTGACCGTTTGATGCAATCCCCAGAAGGTACAGTTTCTTTAGTGGAAAAGAAAAAGAAAAAGGAAGGACAACGGTTGCCTTTTTCCTTATCATCACTACAAATTGTGGCGGGTAAGCTATATAACTATACGCCACAGGAAGTATTGGACATCGCACAGAAACTATATGAGAAGAAATATACATCCTATCCCCGTTCAGACTGTGAATATTTGCCAGTGAACCAACTTTCAGATGGAAAAGCAATCCTGTCAAATTTGGTCAACATGGGACATAAGGAATTAGCTGCATGGGCAAAGGATAGTAATCCTGCTATTAAAAGCCGTGCCTGGAATGATAGTAAGGTTACGGCCCATCATGCCATTATTCCGACCACTGTACGTTGCCCACTGCATACCTTATCCAAAGGGGAGCAAAATATTTATTTCCTCATTGCGCAAGCCTATATAGCACAATTTTACCAAGAGCATGTATATGAGCATACTCGTATCGAAGTGACGCACCAAGAGGAACTGTTTACCACAACGGGACGTGTCGTTATAGATTTGGGATGGAAAGCATTATATAAAAAGGTAAAATCCACGGAAGAATCAGAAGAAAATCAAGAGGATGAAGAAAAGTCATTGCCCCCTGTACGTAAAGGGGATGCTGTAACAGCGAAGGATAGCAAGGTGGACCAACGGAAAACAAAGCCACCAAGCCGCTTTACTTCAGCAACCTTGGTGCAGGCAATGAAGGAAATTCACAAATATGTAAAAGATGAAGAGTTAAAAAAACAATTAAAAGATGTATCCGGTATCGGCACAGAGGCGACACGGGCTACGATTATTGAAGATTTAATCCATAATAAAAAGAACCCTTTCCTTAAAGAAGAAGGAAAAAAGAAAATTTTAATTCCTACAGAGTCTGCCTATACCTTGGTAGATGCATTGCCAGATTCCTTGCTGTACCCTGATGCGACGGCACAGTGGGAAGAGCGCTTAGCAAAAATGAGCGAAGGAATTGAACGGATTGATGTGTTTTTAGAAGACCAAACAAAATTCGTTGTACAACTGATTGAGGAAGTAAAACGACGGGTAGGAAATACAGCTAAGACAGCTATGCCTAAGTCGTTGACAGGTGGCAAAAGAACGGGACCGAACCGGACCTCTTCCATAGCGCAACAAACAGGACGATCTTGTCCAAAGTGTAAAATAGGGGAGTTGCTCCTACGGAAAGGAAAGTTTGGGGAGTTTTATGGATGTTCTGGGTTCCCTACATGCAAATACACGGAAAATGTATTATCACCAAAGGAAGATGTATCAGGAGCTAGGGAACCAAGAGTTACCAAGGCAAACATGTCATCAATGACTAAAGTGTCGATGCCACAAGGACCTAGGGAAGAGATAATGCCTCCCATACCATTGTCGGATGGAAAAGTATTGGATGATACACATAAGGAATATACGTGTCCACGATGTAAACGGGGCTACCTAATACAGTATGAGTCACAACCTGAACCAGTTTGGAAATGTAGCGAAGGTCAAGCTTGCCGCACAAGTTGTGCCGATGTAGCGGGAAAACCAGCTATCTATGCGAATCGGAAGTAACTACATGTATTCGGCATAGTGGGTATATCAATATAAGGGACGCCTTTTTGCTGAGTAGAATATAAAAAATAGAGGAAAGTTGATGCTTTTGGTTCAACTTTCCTCTATTTTATATGTGGGCTATTTTGTTACCGTCCCTTGTATTGGGGCTGTTTGGTTATAGCCTTTTTTGTAATATACTGTTAAGCAACGGACACCTCTCTTAGAAGAACCGTCTGCCGGTACTAGAAACTTATCGTTTACCTCGACCACGATTGCTAGAGCCACTAGATTTTGTACGGCGTACCCGTGTGTTGGCCCCTTTATGACCACGAGCTTTGTGAGCTTTTGCTTTCGTCGCTTGGTAGGTACTTTTAATTTTAGGTTTCTTGCTAGCAGTTTCCTTCTTAGGCGCTAAGCCAGAACCTTTTGTTTTCACCTGTCCATCCTTGGTGTATTTTGTCAAAGTAGCTTGGATGGATCGTTCGATGCGGCGTACCCAAATTTCTTCAGCTGGCGTAGCAAAGGTTACGGCAATACCAGTGGAGCCAGCACGACCAGTACGGCCGATGCGATGGATGTAATAATCCATGTCGTGCGGTACATCAAAGTTGTATACGTGGCTAACACCTTCAATATCGATACCACGAGCGGCAATGTCGGTAGCTACTAAAATAGGGGGATTGCCTTTAGCAAATTCTTTCAAGACTTGCGTACGACGGCCCTGTGTCATATCTCCATGAATTTCACCAAGCTCTACACCTTTGCGAGCTAAATCGTAGGAGAGTTTAATGGCTCCCTCTTTGGTGTTACAGAATACGATAGCTAGATATGGATTGTCTGCCTCCAGCATCGCCACAAGACGGTTTACTTTGTCTTGCTCTTCCATCATGTATACTTTTTGTTCAATCGTATCGAGGGTAATATTTTCCCCTTGGACAGTGACGGACGTCGGTTTTTGCATATAGGCTTTTGCTAAGTTGCGGATTTTATCAGGTATCGTAGCAGAGAACATCAACAATTGACGTTTGCCATCAGTGCCACTGATGAGCTTTTCAATGTCTGGCAAGAACCCCATGTGAAGCATTTGGTCCGCTTCGTCCAACACAACACGGCGGATGGAGTTCAAGTGTAACGTACCACGGTTGACGTGATCCAGCAAACGACCAGGTGTACCAATGATGACATGAGGACGGCGTCCTAGTTTTTGCAATTGCCCTTCTATCGTTCTACCTCCAATGAGAGGTAATACGTCTACTCCCAAGATTGCACCCAAGTGACGAGCTTCCTCTGCAATTTGCTGGATAAGCTCACGAGTAGGGGCGATGATGAGCGCTTGCTCCTGTTGTACATCTACGTGGATGCGTTGCAATAATGGCAACAAGAAAGCCAAGGTTTTGCCTGTCCCTGTTTGGGCTTTGGCGATGACATCTTGGCCTTTAAAGATGAGAGGAATCGACTTTTCTTGGATGGGGGTCGGTTCTTTTACGCCCACCTTTTGTAATGCTTGTATGAGTTCCGGCACGATGCCTAAGGATTGAAATGATTTCATAATATATCTCCGTTTCTAAATGACTTAATAGTACCATTATATCATATTTCTATATAGGTGGGTCTGTGAAAGTTCTTTCACATAGGAAAGGAACAATAGGAAATAGATGGTCTAGTTATAAATAAATGGAGACAAGTCAAGAGAAGTAAGCCACAGAATACGCTATAAAATATAAGGTTTAGAGAATAGATAATGAGAAACATATAGTTTATATATCATTATTATTTGCATAACGAAATTGATAATGATAAAAAGGCATGCAGAGTATATACCTATAGAACAATGTATTCATTTAGTGTGGCACTTGATAAAAATAGATTTATAATTTTACGAAAAGCTAAAAATAAAATGAGATTCCTTATTGATTATTTTCAATAATGTGCTATAATGTAAATATTACTCATATAACTATATATGATAGGTTTGGTTGTTATGTTTTATATGTAGGAGGTGTACTATGGTTAAGAAGCTATCCGAGATGAAACCAGGTGAAGTTGGTACTGTTGTAGCAGTCAATGGAGCTGGCAACATCAAGCATCGTTTGGTGGACATGGGTGTTGTACCAGGCACAGCAGTGCGTGTTATGAAGTATGCGCCATTAGCAGACCCAGTGGAAATCAAAGTGAAAAACTTCGAATTATCACTACGCGTAAGTGAAGCACAAATGATTGATATTGAAGTCTAATAAGGAGAATTGCTAAGATGGCAGACAACACACATACCAAGATTCAGGTTGCTTTAGCGGGTAACCCTAACTGTGGTAAAACAAGTATTTTTAACAATATGACGGGATCCCGTCAACACGTAGGTAACTACGCAGGTGTTACAGTAGAGAAAAAAGTTGGGGAAACGAAAATTGATGGTCATGACATTGAAATCATCGACTTACCAGGTACATACTCCTTAACAGCACGTTCTCTTGATGAATTGGCAGCACGTAACGTTATCATCAATGAAGATCCAGAATTGATTGCCAATGTAGTGGATGCGTCCAATCTAGAACGTAACCTGTACTTAACAGCACAATTAATTGAACTAGAACAACCATTGCTACTTGTTTTGAACATGGTAGACGTGGCAAAAGAAATGGGTTTAAAGTTCAATAATAAAAAATTAGAAGAATTAACAGGTTCCACAGTAGTAGAAACTATCGGCCGTGTTAATAAAGGTACAGAAGGTGCGCTACGTGGCATCGTGAAAGTATCTAAAGAACGCAAAATCCCTAATGTTCGCGTTAACTATGGCGAAGTATTAGAGCCAGCTATCGCAGAATTAGAAGCAGAAGTAGCGAAACTTGACACTGGTCGTTATCCACATCGCTGGGTAGCTATCAAGTTATTAGAACAAGATACAGATATCTTAGAAAAAGTACAAGAATTAGACAAATCTGGTGCCGTGTTGAGCAAAGCAGAAGCATTGCGTACAGAATTGAATAAATCTGTAGACATGGATATCGTGTTCCAAGAATACCGTCACCGTTTTGCAGTAGACGTATTCAACGGCGTACTAGAAGTAGTACCTGAGCATAAAGATACCAAATCCGACAACATCGATAAAATCTTAACGAATCGTTGGTTAGGGATTCCTATCTTCTTATGCATCATGTGGGTTATGTTCTACTTAGTTATCAACATAGCAGAATATCCTAAAGGATGGTTGGAAGACGCATTCAAATTATTAACAGATTTCATCGGGGCTAATTTAGAAGATGGATTGTTAAAATCTTTATTGAATGACGGTATCATCGGTGGTGTAGGGGCTGTTATTAGCTTTATCCCACATATCGTTCTATTATTCGTATCTATTTCCTTCTTAGAAGATACTGGTTACATGGCTCGTGCGGCATTTGTTATCGACCGTGTGATGCGTGGTGTAGGTTTACATGGTAAATCTTTCATCCCTATGTTATTGGGCTTTGGTTGTAACGTACCATCCATCATGGGTGCTCGTATCCTTGACAACCCAAGAGACCGTATGATTACGATCTTAGTATCTCCATTTATGAGTTGTAGTGCTCGTTTGCCAGTATATACATTATTAGCATCAGCATTCTTCCCACCAGAAGATGCACCAACGATCTTGTTAGGTATCTATACATTGGGTATCGTCGTAGCCGTTGTAACTGCAAAAGTACTTCGTACGTATGTATTTAAAGGTGAAGCAGAACCATTCGTAATGGAAATGCCTCCATACCATATGCCAACACTTCGTTCCGTAGGCATTCATATGTGGGAACGTTCCGTGATGTACCTTAAAAAAGCAGGTACATTCATCTTGGCATCATCCATCTTGATTTGGTTCTTAACATCCTTCCCACAAGATGTAGAATACTCTCAAGACTATGATGCAGCGAAAGCAGAAGTAACAGCTATGCATGAGCAAACAGCTGCTACAATTCTTGATGAAGCACAATTAGCAAATGACGAAGATAAAGATAAAGTCACTGCTATTTATGATCAAATGCTTGCCTTAGATGAAGAGCATAAAGGTGATCCGCCAGCTGAAGAGGAAGAACCTGCATACTTTGAAGCGTTAAAAGCTGACGAATTATATCCAGTAGCTTGGACTTTATATGTAAACCATAAAGCAGAAGAAGATGAAGTCAAAGCATTAGATCTTCAACAAGGTAAAGAAAAAATTGAACAATCCTATGCAGCTGAATTAGGACGTTTTATTCAACCTATAATGGAACCACTTGGATTTAACTGGCGTATAAACATTGCCGTAATAGCCGCAGTAGCAGCGAAAGAAGTAATGGTAAGTACATTAGGTACTATTTACGCGATCGAAGCAAGTGAAGATGACTCCACATCCTTAGAAGAATTCTTGGCTAATGATCCAGACTTCAACCCAGCCATCGGTTTAGCTTTGATGGTATTTGCCTTGTTATACTTACCATGCTTGGCGACTATGGCTGTATTAAAACGTGAAACTGACTCCTGGAAATGGTTCGGTGCCGTATTTGCTTACACTAGTATCCTAGCTTGGGTGGGTGCGTACATTGCAGTTCATCTTGGACGTGCTTTAGGTTTGGGCTAATCAATATTGATAGTAAACAAACAATATAATTGAGATTGAGAAAAGTTTTATTTCAAAAATTCATTGATATTATGCGGTTTGTTGTATTCACAAAATAATTTTCAAAAAGTACTTGAAAATGAGAAAGAGATGGTGTATACTATGGATAGTGTTATTGTATACGCAATTGGTTTACTAGCTGTTCTCTATGTTGCATACCGAGTATATAAAAGCGCAACACATGACGGCGGCGGATGCGGCTGTGGTGGCTCTAAAGACTCTGGAGCTGGTTGTGGCGGTTGTGGTTGCGGTGGCGGTCACGAAGAACAGGTAGAAAAGTAACTAATTCTATACCATAAGTTTGGTAAGAGGGACTCCGATAACACGGGGTCCTCTTATCTTTACAATTTTTAATTTTATTATATTATCATGTATTAATGTGACAAAGTTCACAGAAAGGAACTAACAATGTTCAACGTAAAAAAAGAAACTTTAAGAGATGCTAATGTATTTGCAGCTGGTTTAGCTTTAGGCACAGTAGGTTTGAAAGTATTAACTTCTAAAGATGCTCGCAAAGTATATGCTAATGTAGTAGCAGCTGGTCTTCGTGCAAAAGGCAGCATCTTAAAAACAACTGAAAAATTACAAGCTTCCACAGACAGCATCTTAGCTGAAGCACAAGAAATCAACGATACTCGCGACGAAGAAGTGTTAACAGAAGGAAAATAATCCATGATGCAATTTAAAATGTTGCAACGCTTGTCCCGTCGTCTTCATGTACGCATTGAGGGACGTAAGTTTAATGACGCACAGGCTCAATATATCGAAGATACATTGATGGCCTGTGAAGCCATTAACAAAGCGAACTTCTATACCCGTTCTGGGGACATCATCATCAAACATAATGGTGATGAAAGTGCGGTGAAAACTGCTTTATTCGGATTACAAGATTTGGATTTAGCCAATGCTCCAGCATTGCATGAACTTTCACCTCGCCTTGTTAACAAGCGTTACAAAGAAGAAATGATCGATAAAACATTGTTGTATATCGGTAAAAAAATCGTTTTACCAGCACCTGTTGCAGCAGCATGGTCCTGGTTCGACGGTATCAAGTTCATCGGTACAGCCATCAAAACATTGTGGCAACGCAAATTGACCGTAGAAGTGTTGGATGGCGTAGCTATCGGTGCCGCATTATTGCAAAAAGATTACTCTACAGCGGGCGCTGTGATGTACTTATTAGGCATCGGCGAAATCTTGGAAGAGTGGACATTACGTAAATCCGTACTTAACCTTGCGGAAAGCATGTCCTTGAACGTAGACAAAGTTTGGGTTCTAGCAGACGGCGTAGAAGTAAGCAAACCAATTGGTGACGTACAAGTTGGCGATATCGTAGTGGTTCGTCAAGGTGAAGTAGTGCCATTGGACGGTCAAGTTGTGGATGGCGTTGTTCTTGTGAATGAAAGCTCCATGACTGGGGAACCTGAACCGGTTCGTCGTGATACAGGTACATCTGTGTATGCAGGTACTGTTGTAGAAGAAGGTCAATGTTCCTTTGAAGTACGGACTACATGCAAACACACTCGTTTCGAGCAAATCGTAAACTTGATCGAAGAATCTGAACAAATGAAATCCGGTATGGAACAAAAAGCATATCGCATGGCAGATAAATTAGTACCAGTGAGTTTCTTAGGTGCTTTCGCAACCTTTGCCTTAACTCGCAACTTGATGAAAGCCTTATCTTTCGTTATGGTAGACTTCTCCTGTGCCTTGAAATTGTCCATTCCATTGGCAGTATTATCCGCTATGCAAGAAGCATCCAACCGTGGTATCACTGTAAAAGGTGGTAAATTCTTGGAACGCATTGCAGAAGCAGATATGATTGTCTTCGATAAAACAGGTACTTTAACAAAAGCAGAACCTGTATTCCAAGAAATCATTCCTTTCAATGGTAATGGTGCAGATGACATGTTGACATTAGCAGCTTGCTTGGAAGAGCATTTCCCTCATTCCATGGCGAAAGCAGTAGTAACAGCAGCAGAAGATCATCATTTACCACATAAAGAAATGCACTCCAAAGTAGAATACGTTGTGGCACATGGTATTGCCTCCAAAGTGGGTAATCGCAAAGTGCGTATCGGTAGCCATCACTTCATTTTTGAAGATGAAAAAACAACGATTCCAGCTGGAGAAGAAGCTAAATTTGAAAGCCTTCCAGAAGGTTGTTCCTATCTATATCTAGCGATTTCTAACGTATTGTCCGCAGTTATCTGCATTAAAGACCCAGTGCGTGAAGAAGCAAAAGATGTGATCCGTGAACTTCATGAATTAGGCGTGAAGAAAATTGTTATGATGACTGGCGATAGCCGTAAAAATGCAGAACGCGTAGCAGCGGAAATTGGTATTGACGAAGTGCATGCAGAAGTAATGCCAACTGACAAAGCTGATTATGTTCGTAAAGCGAAAGAAGAAGGCTATACAGTGATGATGGTAGGGGACGGCATTAACGACTCCTTGGCATTGTCTGAAGCACATGTAGGTATTGGTATGAATGAAGGTGCACCAATTGCACAAAAAATCGCCAATGTTACAGTGTCTAGCGATAACTTAACTGCCATCGTTGACTTACGTCGTATTTCCATGAAATTAATGGATCGTATTAAAATTAACTATAATTCCATCGTAGGTGTGAATGGTGGCCTTGTAGGATTGGGCGTCTTAGGCATAATGCCTCCTAGCTCCACTGCATGGATTCACAACTTGTTCACACTAGGCGTGGGTATGTATAGCATGACTCCATTATTGGAAAAACCAAAAACAACAAACGATGACTGCATCGAAGTAGAAGCAGTTGTAGCATAACACATTTATAAAGGCTCTCGTCTTTGACGAGAGCCTAAAATGTGGTATACTATAGTTGTAACAACAAGAAGAACCCGACGTGTGTTCGGCGTTAGGTTCATCTTAGAATCAAGCAAAATATGATGACCCTAACGTGTGCAGCGCTAGGGTCGTTATATTACTAACTACTAATTATTTTAGTAACTGTAATACGGCAACTACTAAGGTAAGAAAAGCAATGATTAATTGAATTAAATCAAAGTCACACATAGTATCACCACCTTTCGGTGATGAACCTAACTCACATCGAGTTCTTATAATTAGTATATCATAATTAGCATCCGTAAGGGTGCTTTTTTGTTTGTAAAATTGAAACAGTATATGTATTTATAAGATGGCCGATGTTTGTTATACTATAGGGAGAGATAATTTTGTTGTAGAAAGGAAATTATATGTCAACCATACAAGATGTAGTGCAACGCACGATGTATATGAGTATATTTTTTATATTAATTCCTCTAGGGGCCTATACGATTCATACGGGGATGAGCGCTATGGTGGCAGGAGTGAGCTATGCAGTGCTGTCTCTATTCATTCCTATTTTTTACTTGCGCTCTAGTGAAAGCGGCTTTGGTCCTAAGGCTCGCAGAATACCAGTTTGTGTATACGTACTAGCTTGGGCATTAGTACAAGGTGGTACCTTCTTGGTATTTAACAATTTAGATTTATCTTGGTTATGGAATCTATCTACTATCGGTCGTGATGTGGTATTTGCCATTATCATGTATTGCCAAGTGACCTTGTCTTTAGTATTAGCACTAGCAGGTGGAAAGAATACAGAGGTGTAATATGAGAAGTTATATAAAATTTTACTGCTGGTCCATGCTCTGGATTATTCCGCTCAGCTTGATATTTAGCTTAGGGCAGTTTGATACATCTAGCATTATTATGTTCGTCATTGCCTCCTTGGGGATTCCTTTGGGGCTGAAAGCGGTGCCAAGACTGGTGGGACAATTTGACTTTCACTTAGGAAAAGGCCATTATACATATTCTTGGCTTTGGTGGAATCTATTCTTTTTCTTTGGTAATGGTGTGTTGCCTTTTACCTTGCCAAAAGAACCTATCTATGTGATGCTAGTTTGGGTGTTGACTATGTTAATTGTAGTAGCACTTATGATCGGTACAGCGAAATTATTAGATTGCTGGATGGCACGTAAAGAACGTCATTACTTTATCGATACAGTGCTGAATATTTCTACCTATGCGTTGCCATTACCGATGCTATTTTTAGGAGATGTGATGTACCTAAACCTAGAGGATCCTATCATCCAAGCATCCTTAGATGCACAGGGATTTGCGGGGTTAATCGCTAGCCTATACATCGGGGTTGTGCTCATGATGGTGACCACTATCGGCAGTATGGTTCTATATTTATATCCACGTCGCACAACATTATGGCCTCGTGTGACTGCCATCGTAGTCATGGCAGTGTGGTGGGTGGCAACCAATGCCCATATCCTATTTGGTGGATACATTCCAGACTTTGTGAAAGTTTGGGCAGGAAAAGCATTGCCAGCTTTCACAGGTAGCCCATTAGTATATATTACGCCGTCCATTTTTGAAATTTGTACCATTGCACTAAGCGTGGCAATTGGATTAGGAATAGAAAAATTATGGCTAAGCAAGAAAGCTTAGAGTGCGTGAAGGGCACAAAACTTAGAAAATAGAATATTATTTACGAAGATTTATATACAGAGTGAGAAACAGGATAGGCTATAAACTTATCCTGTTTTTTGTGAGTAAAAATAATTTTCTGAAAAACCTAGGGAAGAGCGTCATTTTTTCCTTTTTCAGCATATCTTATGGTATACTAAGAGGGTATAGTTATAGGTAAGTGAAAGGGCTGGAGTATGAAAGAAGATGTACGAATTTTAATCATTAAAATGAGTTCTCTAGGCGATATTATTCATGCCTTACCAACGCTGTATGCGTTGCGTCAACAATATCCGAAGGCGCATATTGCATGGGCCGTTCATGAACAGTTTAAGG
This sequence comes from Veillonella sp. 3627, assembly GCF_003992195.1. NCBI lineage: Bacteria > Bacillati > Bacillota > Negativicutes > Veillonellales > Veillonellaceae > Veillonella > Veillonella sp. 3627. The sequence continues at coordinate 125,413 of NZ_RQVG01000003.1, forward strand.
ATGTTATCCCTCCCAAACCTTGGGTGGATGAAATTATCATCATAGATAAGAAACAATTAAAGCGACTTTCCTATTGGAAACAATTATGGAAGTTACTACATGAAAAAAACTTTGATATTTCCTTAGATTTACAATCTATTGCGAAAAGTGCCATTGTGGCTGGTCTTAGTGGTGCGAAGAAACGCTATGCTTATTGGGAACTTCGTGAGGGGAGTTGGCTTGTGAATACAGCGCTAGTAGGTGACCATAAAATGGATCACGTTATCGAGCGCTATTTAGATACGGCTCGTGCCTTGGGCTGTGATGTAGATGACATCGCATTCCCATTGCCGACTTTCACAGAGGCAGAAACTGCGGTGACACAGAAGTTAAATGCTAGAGGGGCTTTCATTGAAAATCCTTATATTGTCATGGCTCCAGGGGCGCGTTGGGCAGTGAAAGAGTGGCCTATTTCTCATTTTGTGGAGCTTGGGAAGCGATTGGTGGCAGCAGGTGAGACGGTGGTGCTCATTGGTGCTAAAGAGGATGTGGACAAAGGTCGTGCCATTGTGGACGGCGTCGGCAGTAACAATGTGGTAAATCTCATTGGTGATACGAACTTGAAAGAACTCATTGAGGTCATTCGTCACAGTGCTTTGTACATCAGTGCCGATACGGGGCCTTTGCATATTGCTAATGCTTTAAAAGTACCATTGATTGCTTTGTTTGGGACTACTTGCCCAGAACGGACAGGTCCTTATGGAGGCGATCATATTCATATTATTGTTTCACCTACATCACGGGCGACCTTAGAGAGACCATTGGTGGAAGATTTGGAATGTATGGCACAGATTACTGTGGACACTGTATTTGATACAGTGAAAGAAATGAGGAATTTATGATAGAGTTAGATGGAAAGCGGATAGTGGTAACCTTCTTGATGCATTTAGGCGATGTGGTGCTGACCACACCGTTTATCCATGCTCTTAGAAAGTTGGCACCTCACAGCCATATTACCTATGTGATTGATAAAAAGTTGGCAGATGTATATCGTCATAATCCTTATATTGATGCTCTAGTAGAAGTGGATAAAAAGGGCATCCATAATAGCATTGGTGGGTTGAATCAAATTGCTAAAGAGATTCGCCAACAAGGACCTGTGGATGTAGTTATCAATTTGCATCCTAATGAACGGACGTCCTACTTAGCTTGGAAGTTGAAAGCAAAGGTAACTACGGGGATGAGTCATTTTCTGTTTCGTCCGTTTATGACGAAGGTAACCCGTCTGAACCGCAAAACGGTGCATGCTGCGCAGATGTATATGAATGTGCTAGAACAGTTAGGATATACGGTGGAACATGAAGGGCTAGAAATCTTTACTAGTCCTGAGTGGGATGAAAAGGTGCAAGCATTTTATGCCTCGCAAGGAGTGACGGAAACAGATTGCCTTATTGGGTTCAATATTGGTAGTGCTGTACCAGAAAAACGTTGGCCCAAGGAACGATTTGCTCATATTGCAGATACCTTAGCAAAAGAAGGGTATAAAATAGTATTCTTTGGTGGACCTATGGATAAAGAGATGGTACAGGATGTACTAGATACGATGACGGAACCTGCCATTAAGGGAACGGGGCAATTTAGCATTGGAGAATTGGCAGCAGCCATGAAACGATGTGATTGTTTGGTCACAAATGACTCAGGTCCTATGCATGTAGGCGTGAGTCAAGGGGTACCGATTGTAGCGCTCTATGGACCATCGAATCCAGCCTTGTATGGGCCTTTCACAGAGAAGGCTGTAGTCTTAGAATCTATGGAAGATTACGATGTGAATAAAAATATGAAACAGGTTTTAAAAGAGGGCAACTACAAAGGTTTGTCTGTTATTTCTGAGGAATCTGTATTAGCAGGCATACGGATGATGTTAGAGAGAAAGGGTATGAAGTAAGGATGCACTATATTGTATTTGACTTGGAATGGAATCAGCCCTATACATTAGAACCGAATATGATACGGCGCTCAGGATTTCCATTCATTGGTGAAATTATACAAATAGGTGCTGTAAAACTAGATGAAAGTCTGCAAATTGTAGACCAATTTGAAGTATTTATTACTCCTAAATTTCTACCTATTATGCATCATTCGGTGGAGAAGTTGACCCATATTACTATGGATAAATTGCGTAAAGAAGGGGTATCTTTCCGACGTGGGTGCGAAAAGTTTTTACGTTTTGTTGGTCCCGATGGTATATTGGTGTCTTGGGGGCCCGATGATATCAACATGCTGATGGATAATGCATTTTGCCATAAGGTTCATGTACATCAAGAAGTACCTTGGTTTGATGCGCAATCTTTATATGCAAAAACGATGCACGATTGTAGTCAACAATATGCATTGCAAAAAGCGATGGATGAGATGCAAGTGCAAGCGCCGAATTTACAAGCCCATAATGGCCTGCATGATGCCATTTGTACAGCCATGGTATGCCAACGATTTCCATTTTTAGAAGCCTTACAAAAGAAGCGAGATAAACAAGGAAAACAACGGTGTTTTTATGGGCTTTCACGGCATGAACATAAAATATTTGAGTCCATTGTGACCATGCCACGTATATTCCGGCAAAGCAATCGGGCGAAAACTGCGTGCCCTGTTTGTAAGGAGCCTTTGCATTTAGACCCTATCGTGGGAGTGGTAAAACACCGCTTTTTATCGATGGGATCTTGCAAGGAACATGGCACCTTTGGGGTCCACTGGTATGTAGGAAAATCTATTAGCAAGCATTTAGGAAAACGCTATTATGTTTCCAAAATGGTCACCAATGCACCTAAAGGATTGCGTGAATTATATGCGCGTAAAAAATAAATATTAAAATTTGAAAAGAAAGGAGCTAAGTATGGAACGTAGAAATGCTTGGCATGAATATACAGAAGAACAATTACAAGAGATTGATACTTTAACCACGAAGTATCGCCATTTTCTAGATCATGGTAAAACAGAGCGTGAATGTGTAGACCAAATTGTGGAGGCTGCAGAAGCAGCGGGATATCGCAATATGGACAGTATTATCAAAGAAGGTGCTACGCTGAAAGCAGGAGATAAGGTCTATTATGTGCACATGAAAAAAGCGGTAGCTATGGTGAACATAGGTACAGAGCCGATTGAACAGGGGATGAATATCTTAGGTGCTCATATTGATTCTCCTCGGTTAGATGTGAAGCAAAATCCATTCTATGTGGATAGTGATTTAGCACTATTAGATACACATTATTATGGAGGTATCAAAAAATACCAATGGGTAACAATGCCACTAGCTATCCATGGGGTAGTGGTAAAACGCGATGGTACTGTCATCAATCTTGCCATCGGTGAAAATCCAACAGACCCAGTATTTTGCGTAACAGACTTATTGCCACATTTGGGACAGGAACAAATGGAGAAAAAGGCTGCCAAAGTGGTAGAAGGAGAACAATTGGATCTTCTTATTGGTAGCCGCCCTGTGAAAGGGGAATTAAAAGATGGTGTGAAAGCCTATGTATTGCAAGTGCTACAAGAACAATATGACTTTGAAGAAGAAGATTTCTTATCCGCAGAACTTGAAATTGTACCAGCTGGTGCAGCTAGAGAGTTAGGGTTTGACCGTTCTATGATCATCGGCTATGGACAAGATGACCGTGTATGTGCTTATACATCTTTAGTAGCGATGTTAGAAACTGAGAATGTGAGCCGAACTACCTGTACTTTATTGGTAGATAAAGAAGAGATTGGTTCTGTTGGTGCAACAGGTATGCAATCTCGTTTCTTTGAGAACTTTATGGCAGAAGTTTTGGAAGCCATGGGTCATACCTCACCATTAGCAGTACGACGAACTTTATCCAATAGCCATATGTTATCTTCTGATGTAAGTGCTGGTTTTGATCCACTCTATGCGAGTGCCTTTGAAAAGAAAAATGCTGCTTTCTTAGGTCGTGGCGTGGTATTTAATAAATTTACCGGTTCTCGTGGTAAAAGTGGCTCCAATGATGCTAATGCAGAATACATGGCTCGTATTCGCCATTTGATGGATCAAGATAATGTTTCCTACCAAACAGCTGAATTAGGCCGTGTAGATCTTGGCGGTGGCGGTACGATTGCCTATATTATGGCTCTGTATGGTATGGATGTGATCGACTGCGGCGTGGCTGTGCTCAGCATGCACTCTCCTTGGGAGGTGACGAGCAAAGCCGATATTTACGAAGCAAAACGTTGTTATTTAGCGTTCTTAGCGGCGAAAGGGGAATAATCCTATGACAACACATGGTGAAATGGAACGTGTGAAAGTAGATATTTTTAGTATGACTAAAGATGAAGCAGCGCAATTTATCGAGGATAAGGCATACTTTATGATGACTTTGCGTAAATTGATGTATGAATATTGCCCTATTGTAAAAGTAGAGCGATTTGATCCTGCGGAAGGTGAAAGTATTTCGGGGTACTTGACGGAAGATCTAGAACAAGCACAAACTCCAGTCTTATCTGTGGTGTTAGATCCCTTTGAAGTGTCTGCTATGAAAGTGGCAGAAGAACGAGGTAAATTAAAAGAGTATGTCTTTGCGGCTAGCGAAATGACAGAAGTTTTATTACAGGTATTAAAAGAAAAATTTTCTAATGGTGAAATATAGTAATTGGAGGGACAGAGAAATGTTATATATTGAATATCCAAAATGTACGACTTGCAAACGAGCAAAAAAATATTTAGATGATCATGGTATTCACTATACCCATCGTGATATTAAAGAAGAAAACCCAACAGCGGAAGAATTAGGTGTATGGTATCCAAAAAGCAAGAAAGCAGATATTAAAGCCTTCTTTAATACATCTGGTCAAATTTATCGTGGAGAAGGTATTAAAGATAAATTACCAACTATGACAGAGGATGAGAAGTTAGCCTTATTAGCAACGAATGGCATGTTGGTGAAACGTCCTATTTTGGTCTTAGAAGATACAGTGCTCGTAGGATTCAAAGAACAAGAGTGGGAAGATGCCTTAAAACGTAATGGTTTACTGTAGCTATTTTTAGTTAGTTGTGGTATACTAGAAGTAACTTTTATAGAATCTATTAAAAGAGTGAGCTGCGGCTCACTCTTTCTCTTATACTAATGCAGGGAGGGGATAAGATGAAACGTGACGCCGTAGAGGAATTTGTGTCCGAAGTAGTAGAAACGATTATAGAGTCTACGGAGTTAGAGCTTGTAGATGTGGAGTACGTGCATGAGCGGGAATGGTACTTGCGTGTATTTTTAGACAAAGAGGGTGGCATCGATTTAGATGACTGCCAAATGGTGAGTGAAAAATTAAGCGAAGTATTAGATGCAAAAGACCCAATCAAAGAAAATTACTTGTTAGAAGTATCTTCTCCAGGATTGGATCGAGTGTTGAAAAAAGAAAAAGATTTCATTCGCTACCATGGACGTGATGTAGATATTCAATTGTTTAAACCTATTGATGGTAAAAAGCAATACACAGGATCTTTGCAAGGCTATTCTGATGAAGTCATCACGATTCAGGTGCAAGAAGAACGTATTGATCTAGAACGTGCAGCTATTGCACAAATTCGTTTACATTTAGATTTTTAAGGGAGGAAACCAGTGAGTCAAGAATTAGTACAAGCGGTATTAGCAGTTACTAAACAAAAAGGGGTGGCACCAGAGATTATTTTTGATTCTCTTGAAGTGGCATTATTACAAGCCTATCGTAAAGAGGTGGGAGCAAATCAAGAGGCATATATTTATTTCAATCGTGAAACAGGCGATTACAAAGTGTTGGCTAAGAAAACAGTAGTGGACACGCCTGAAAATGAAGAAGTAGAAATTGCGTTAGTAGATGCTCGTCAATTGGATAAACGTATGGAAATCGGCGATATTATCGAAGTGGATGTAACGCCAAAAAACTTCGGTCGTAGTGCAGCCCATACGGCAAAACAATTGTTGATTCAACGCTTGAAAGAAGCAGAACGCAATATTGTCTATGATGAATATTCCAGCCGTGAAGGCGATATTTTGACTGGTTTGGTGGAACGTATTGAGGGTCGAAATGTATTCATTAATCTAGGAAAAACTGAGGCGATTTTACCTGTATCTGAGCAAATTCCTAGTGAAAGCTATGCTGTGGGAGATCGTATTAAATGCTACATTGTGGAAGTGAAAAAGACCACAAAAGGCCCTCAAATTATGATTTCCCGTACACATCCTGGTTTATTAAAACGCTTGTTTGAACTAGAAGTGCCAGAAATTGCAGAAGGTACAGTAGAATTGAAATCAGTAGCTCGTGAACCAGGTATGCGTTCTAAAATTGCTGTTGTATCTCGCGAGGAAGAAGTGGATGCAGTAGGTGCGTGTGTTGGTCCTAAAGGACAACGTGTACAAAATATCGTGGATGAGCTAAATGGCGAAAAAATTGATATTGTGAAATGGGATGAAGATCCAGCGGTGTATATTGCCAATGCCTTAAGTCCAGCGAAAGTGGTAAGCGTAGTAGCTCGTGATGAAGAAAAAACATCTTCTGTTGTGGTGCCAGATTACCAACTTTCACTGGCGATCGGTAAAGCAGGCCAAAATGCCCGTTTAGCAGCGAAATTAACAAATTGGAAAATTGATATTAAAAGTGAAACACAAGCCGCTGAAGCTGGTGAATATGTGGAATCTGATGATATGATTTCCTTGGATGCTTTTGGAGATGAAGACTAATATGAAACAGAAGTCTCAGCCTATGCGAGTATGTGTGGGATGTGGAGAACTTCTTCCCAAGAAAGAGTTAACACGTGTTGTGTTGAGTCCAACGGGAGAGATTTCTATTGACCCCACAGGTAAAGCCCCTGGACGGGGAGCATATATGGAAATGAAAGTAGAATGCCTAGACATGGCGTATAAAGCCAAACGATTAGAGCGTTCGCTAAAACATAAAGTTTCACAAGAAATTTATGAATCTTTAAAGGAACAAATATCCCATGAATAAAGAAAAAGTGTTGAATATATTAGGATTAGCACAGCGAGCAGGTCGCTTATTATCAGGCGATTTTGTAGTGGAACGGTCCATGAAGCGGCAAGCCTATCCACTGTTGATTATGGCAGAAGATTGTGCGCAGAATAATGCTAAAAAATATATGCACTTAGCCGAGTCTCATCAGGTGCCCCTTCGTTTAGTAGGGACCAAAGAGGAACTAGGTAGAGCATTGGGAAAAGAAATGCGAGCAGTTATATTAGTAAATGATGCTGGATTTGCTAAATCCTTGCTAGCTGAAATAGATAAGAATCAGTAGAGGGGGAATGTAGATGTCCAAAAAAAGAGTATATGAAGTAGCAAAAGACCTAGGTGTAGAAAATAAAGTAGTGATTGATGCTTTAAAAAAGCACAATGTAGAAGTGAAAAGCCATATGAGTACAGTGGAGGATTCACAAGTATCTATGATTAAACAATCGTTAGCAGGTGGCGCTAAACAAGCACAAAGTGAAGCACCAAAAGCAACTCAACAAGCACCGCAAAAGAAAGTACACGAATACCGTCGCAATGAAGATAGCGAAAGACGTGGACCTAAACAAGATAGAAATAATCGCAATGATCGTAACGATCGTGGAGACCGTAATGACCGTGGTGAAAAGCGTGACCGCCCATTCAATCGTGATGGTAAAAATAATGGTCAGCGAGATCATCGCAATGACAGAAATGACCGTGGAGACAATCGTTCTAACCAACGAAATGGTCAAAGCCGTGATGGTCGTCGTCCAGAAGGTCGCAATGATCAACGTCAAGACAATCGCAATGGTGGTAATCGTCCTAACAACGGTGGCAGATTCGACCGTAATAATGATCGCAATCATGATCGCAACAACAATCGTAGTAACGATCGTAATAATGAGCGTCGCAATGATGGACCACGTCGTGAACGCCGCTTAGAGATTCCACAAGTGGATCCAGCTCTTACTGTGAAAACAGAAGGTCGTGATCGTCAGGCGAGTCGTGAAGTAGATCGTCAAAAAGAAAATCGTCGTTTTGAATCTGAACATCGCAATGAAAATCGTAGCGAGCGTCGCAATAAAAAAGATAAAAAAGGCAAAAAAGGCGAACGTACTCAATCCTTAGTATCTTCTGCGTTGCAAAAAAATAAAAATAAAGTTAAACAACGTAATGAGCAACATATCAAACAAAAAGAGGAAGAACGTCGTAAAGCAGAAGCAGCGATTGCTACGTCTATCGAATTGTCTGGTCCGTTAACCGTTAAAGAATTAGCTGAAAAAATGGGCCGTGAAGTATCTGAAATCATCAAAAAATTGATGATGTTAGGTGTTATGGCTACCATCAACCAAGAAATTGATGTGGAAACGGCCATGGTATTAGCAGAAGACTTCGGCGTAGAAGTGGTAGAAGTAGAGCCTGAACAAGATCCTACAGAAATTATCGAAATCGAAGATAGCCCAGAAAGCTTACAAGCTCGTCCTCCAGTTGTTACGATCATGGGTCACGTTGACCATGGTAAAACTTCTTTATTGGATGTGATTCGTTCTACGAATGTAACAGCCTCTGAAGCAGGCGGTATTACGCAACATATCGGTGCGTACCAAGTTCGCTATGAAGGTAATAAAATTACCTTCCTTGATACACCAGGCCATGAAGCTTTCACAGCGATGCGTTTGCGTGGTGCTCAATCCACGGATATCGCAGTCCTTGTGGTAGCTGCTGATGACGGTGTTATGCCACAAACTATTGAGGCTATCAACCATGCTAAATCCGCAGAGGTGCCAATTATCGTAGCCATCAATAAAATGGATAAACCAGGCGCTAACCCTGACCATGTGAAACAACAACTGTCTGAACACGGTTTGTTACCAGAAGAATGGGGCGGTGATACAATCATGGTTCCTGTATCTGCTAAACAACGTCAAGGTATTGAAGATCTATTGGAAACTATCTTGTTGGTAGCAGAAGTACAAGAATTGAAAGCGAACCCTAACCGTAAGGCACAAGGTATCGTTATCGAGGCTCAATTGGATAAAGGCCGTGGTCCTGTATGTACAGTATTGGTACAAAAAGGTTCCTTACGTGTAGGGGAAACGATCCTTGCCGGCGTAGCCTACGGTAAAGTACGTGCTATGACGAATGAACGTGGAGAAAAAGTAAAAGTGGCTCGTCCATCTATGCCTGTGGAAATTTTAGGTTTATCTGATGTGCCACAGGCTGGTGAAGTGATATTCGCTGTAGATGACAACGAAGCTCGTTCCATTGCAGAAAAACGTATTGAAAAACAACGCATTACTGAAATGAATGCGAAAACAAAAGTCACTCTTGATGATTTGTTTAACCAAATGCAACAAGGGGAATTGAAAGACTTAAATATTATTATCAAAGGTGACGTACAAGGTTCTGTAGAAGCATTACGTCAATCCTTAGAGGGCATTAAAAACCCAGAAGTACGCATCAACATTATCCACAGTGCAGTAGGTGCCATCAACGAATCTGATGTGATGTTAGCCTCTGCATCGGGTGCGATTATTATCGGCTTTAACGTGCGTCCAGATGCGAATGTACGTAAAGAAGCAGAAAAAGAAAGTGTTGACCTTCGTACATACCGTGTCATCTACGATGCCATCAATGAAATCGAAGCCGCTATGCGTGGTATGTTAACTCCTGAATTTAAAGAAGTGATCTTAGGCCGTGCAGAAGTTCGTCAAGTAATTTCTACGCCGAAAGCTATCGTTGCGGGTTCCTATGTAACAGAAGGTAAAATCACGAATAACTCTGAAATTCGCTTAATCCGTGATGGTATCGTTATCCATGAAGGGCATATCGATTCCTTACGCCGTTTCAAAGATGAAGTGAAAGAAGTAGCTACCAGCTTTGAGTGTGGTATCTCCTTAGAACGTTACCGTGATGTGAAAGAAGGCGACGTGATCGAAGCGTACAAAATGGAAGAAATTGCCCCAGAAGTATAGGAGGTATCCATGAGTGAAGTTCGTGTACGAAAATTACAAGAGTTTATTAAACAAGAAGCAAGTCAAATCTTATTGCGCGGGTTGAAAGACCCTCGCATCGGATTTGTTACTGTTACCGATGTGCGTGTTACTGGCGATTTGCGAGAAGCTACGATTTATGTAAGCTTATTCGGCAGTGAAGCGGAGAAACAACAGTCCTTAGAGACTTTGCGCAGAAGCGCTGGCTACTTCCGCTCTGAACTAGGAAAGGTGCTTCAATTGCGCCATATTCCTAGCATTGCCTTTGATGCAGATACATCCTTAGATTACAGTATGCACATCGAAGGATTATTAAATTCTATTAAACAAGAGGAACAATAATGGCAAAAATTAGTATTGATCAATTAAAAACATCGATTGATACAGCCCATTCTATTCTTCTTACTGTTCATGTTAGTCCTGATGGAGATGCTATTGGTTCCATGCTCGCTATGTATGAAGCCTTGGTGGCCCAAGGGAAAGCTGTTCGCATGGTAGTAGATGATGTGATTCCTGAAAAGTTTTCTTTTCTTCCTCTATGCTCTAAGATTGAGCCTATTGAAAGTTTAGAAAGCGGTTATACATCGGATATGCTACTCATTTTGGACGCTAGCACATTTGAACGAATTGGAGAAGTAGGTGTACGAGTGAGTGCACCTACTTTTAATATAGACCATCATATTTCTAATACAGAATTTGCAGACGGCTTATATTTACGTCCTGATTTTTCTTCTACTGGAGAAACCGTGGCGTACCTATGTAAGATATGGAATTGGGAAATCACTCAATCGATGGGACAAGCTTTGTACATGGCTATGGGTACAGATACAGGGTTCTTTAAATTCTCTAATACAACAGCACATACGATGGAGATGGCAGGTCTATGTTTACAAGCAGGAGCGCAACCACATGTGATTTCTGAAGCTATAGAAATGGTAGAACCAGGGCGTATCGAGGTGATGAAACAAGTCTTAGATAATGTGTCCTTTCACCATGAAGGACAAGTGGTATCCATGTGCTTGACATTACCGCTGATGGAGCGCATTGGGGATGATACCGATGGGTTTGTGGATATGATTCGAAACATCAAAGGTGTGGATGTAGCTATCGTTTTAAAAGCTAAAACAGAGACGGTAACTCGTGCTAGCATTCGCTCCAAAGTGCGAGATGCAAATCAAATTGCTAGTCACTTTGGCGGTGGTGGGCATATTCGAGCAGCTGGCTGCTCTATCGAAAGTCCTATCCACGAAGCATTGGAACAAATCTTAGCGGTGATTGATTAATGGATGGTGTTATTTCTTTAATCAAGCCACCAGGCATCACGAGCCATGATGCGATCGGTATTTGTCGACGCATTTTGAAAGAGCGCCGTATCGGTCATAGTGGGACGTTAGATCCATTGGCGTATGGAGTGCTACCTATCTTTGTCGGAAAAGCCACTCGTGCCATCGAATACACAGAGTCCATCGGTAAAACCTATGTGGCGGAATGCAAATTTGGCGTTGAAACAGATACAGAAGATAGCACAGGGAATATATTACGTACTTTAGATAGTATTGAGGCTCCTAGTTGGGACGAACTAGAACAAGCAGTGCAGTCCTTCGAAGGTTCGATTGAACAGCGACCATCCAAGTATTCTGCTATCAAAATCAATGGGCAACGTGCTTATGATTTAGCCCGTGCAGGAGTAGAATTTGAACTGCCATCTCGTTTGATTCATATCCATGACATTGAGTTACTAGCCTATGCATTTCCATTCTTTACCATTCGTGTACGATGTTCTGCGGGCACTTATGTGCGTGCTTTGTTACGGGATATATGTCAGCGATTGGATCTATGTGGTATGATGACACAACTATGTCGTACTGCAGTAGGACAATGCAACATTGAACAGTCTGTGACCATCGAAGAACTAGAAACACTGGTGGAACAAGCTGTGCAGCCAGTAGATACTTTGCTAACGCACTTGCCAGCGGTGTATATCAATGATATTAATCGAACGCGCTTGGTGCAAGGGAAACAAGTTCCAATCCATACAGTCAAACCGAATGAAACTTTCTGTGTGTCGCCAGATGAAATCCAAGTAGATACATTAGTGAGAGCCTATGATGCGAATGGGTTTATGAGTATCTTACGACGATTGGATGATACCTTAAAAGTAGAGAAAAATATATACATATGATGTAAGTATAAAAATGGTCAGGAACCTCAAGGGAACCTGACCATTTTCTTGTGTATACTATTTGATAGAAAAGAATCTTATATGGCGTGTATTATAATGAATAGGATATTACAAATAAAACTGTATATGGTGACATTGTATTTCTTTTAGAGAAATACATGTATACACTTTCTATAGTCTTCGGTTGTGTTATAATAAAGAGTAAACGAAATAAAAGTTTTATTTCATATTTCAAAAGATAAGGATCAATATGAATATTTTATATACGATATCAGAGTTAGATACGATACAGGAGCCCATTGTATATGGAATGGGAACCTTTGATGGACTGCATTTAGGTCATCAATCAATCATTAAGGAAGTCTGTGACAGCGCTAAGGCATGTCATGGAGTTTCTGTGATTGTTACCTTCGATGCCCATCCATTTACTATATTACAACCGAAACAAATTCCACCTCGTTTGTTACAACGAGAAGAACGATATGATATGTTAAAGGCTATGGGTGTTGATTATATATTGGAGCTTCCTATGACTCAAGAATTAGTAGCGCAGTCAGGGGAAGATTTTATTCATGGTTTATGTGCCCATCGTAATGTACTGAAAATAGTGGTAGGTGCAAACTTTAATTTTGGATATAAAGGGTTAGGCAATTCTCAGTTAATTCGTCAGTTATATCCGTCTATTGAAGTCCATGATCAAGAATTGGTGCGTTATGATTGGATTGATGCGCCTATATCGAGTACTGCCATACGCAGTAGCATTTTACGTGGTGATATTGAATTAGCTAATACCATGCTAGGTAGACCTTATCGATTTACTGGCACAGTAGTAAAAGGGGATCAACGGGGGCGCACTTTGGGGTTTCCTACGTTAAACTTTCATTTCCCAGATACTATGGCAGCGCCAGCTGATGGTGTGTATGTAAACCAAGTATATATTGGTGGCAAATGGTATGGTGCAGTAGGTAATATGGGCGATAATCCGACTTTTACCAATCAATATCATCGTTTTGAAACCCATTTATTTGATTTTTCTGATGATGTATACGGAGAAGTGGCTACGGTAGAATTTCTTGCTTTTATCCGAGGAGAAGTAAAGTTTGATTCCCTGCAAGCCCTTATCGATCAAATGGAAGATGATAAGACCTTTGCATTAAAGCATTTACATAGTACTATCTATAAAAAATTCTAAGGAGTATATCTATGAAATTACAAGAAAATCGCCAAAAAATTGATGCTATTAATAAAGAAATGATTCGCCTCTTTGAAGAACGTTTGAGTATTGTGGTAGATATTGCAAAATATAAAGAAGAGCATCAGATGAAAATTCATGATGTACAAAGAGAGCAAGAAATCCTTGCATCGGCTGTACAAGTATTGGAAAACCCTGAATTAGCGGATTATGCAAAAGAGTTTATGAATGAGGTAATTCGTATTTCTAAAGAGTATGAAAAGAACCATGTTCATCAACATATTTTCTTAATTGGTATGCCTGGAGCAGGTAAAACAACGATTGGTAAAGCCTTAGCACAGGCATTAGGCTTAGAGTTCTTTGATGTGGATACAGAAATCCAAGAGCGTACAGGAAAATCCATTCAAAATATTATTATTCATGATGGAGAAGAAGAATTCCACCAATTAGAACTCAATGTAATTCAAGATTTGGTGAGCAAAAAAAATGCCAGTGTCATTGCTACAGGTGGTGGTACGGTATTGTGTGATGCCACAGCTGAACTGATGCGTGAATCTGGTTATGTGGTATTGATCCAACGAGATGTAAAACAAATCCTTGACGATTTAGATATGGAAATTCGTCCATTATTAAAAGAAAGTATTGAATATATTTTCCGACTGTACGAAGAGCGTCAACCAATTTATGAACGTGTGAGTCACATTAAAATTGAAAATATTAGCAATGTAGCAGATGTGGTACAAGCTGTTATTTCTGCATTGCCCAATGCATCTCTATGATAACGGTATTAGGAACGGTATACCGTGTAATCTATAAGTCCCCTCAAGAAGATTACTGTATATTTATCGTGCGGGATTATCAGGAAGATACTCATACTTGTACGGGAAATATAGCACCTCCCAAAGTAGGGGAAGAGGTGGAAATTAAAGGTAAGTTTGTCATCCATAAAAGATATGGCAAACAGATTGCTGTCCAAAGCATACAACGTGTGATGCCAGATACCTTAGCAGGTGCTAGACGGTATTTAGAAAGTCTTAGTGTGAAAGGGTTAGGGCCTAAATCATTAGATAAGCTGCTGGACTATTTTGGAATTTCTATTCTAGAGATTCTTAAAAACGAAAATCCTATGGAATTATTAGAAGTTCCTAATATATCCCTTAGAACAAAGCAAGAACTGTATAAGGTTTTGTTAGGTGAAGGAGTCCTGCAGGAAATTAATGATTTTTTTGCTAAATACAATATGAGTAATCGTTGGAGTCGCCAACTTTACGAAGTGTACGGTGCTAAAAGCATAGAAATGCTGCAAGATAATCCTTATTACCTATTGACGGTGGATACAAACTTGCCTTTTTCTGTAGTAGATCATTTTGCAGCAGAATTAGGATTTCCCTTTGATAATCCAAAGCGCATCGATGCAGGGATTCGCTTTACCATGGAGCAGATCGGATCTTCAGGGCATTCTTGTATGCCCGTAGAGGAATTGATGGTACAGTTGTCGAATCTATTAGGTGATGAGTATATCGATGTGATTGTAGACCGTTTAGAAACCTTAATTGAAACAAAGCGCTATGTACAGGTAGATCACGACGATGTACTGTATATCTACCACCCTACTGTGTATCGAGCAGAAGTAGACAGCGTAGATTTCACAGAAGCTTTCCTAGATAATGATGTACTACCTTTATTGGATGGTGATGATTTCTGCAAAAGTTATGAAATTAAGCATTCCATGGAGTTAGGGGTGGAGCAAAAGCAAGCTATTCATATGGCGCTTAGTCATCGATTCTCTATTATCACTGGAGGTCCAGGTACAGGAAAGACCACTATTATCAAAGCCTTAGTAGAAGGATTTCAGCAAGGAAATTTAAAACGTATTGTCCTCTGTGCGCCTACAGGACGAGCTACAAAACGTCTGTCGGAAGCGACGGGTATGGAGGCTTATACTATTCATCGCTTGCTAGAGCCAGAACTTGATAATACTATTTATACCTTTGCCCGGAATCAAGATGAGCCATTAGAGGTAGATGTAGTTATCGTTGATGAATCATCTATGCTTAATTTAGAGCTATACTATGCCCTGATACAGGCGATTCCACCTAGTGCTTATGTGGTCCTTGTGGGAGATGTGGATCAATTGCCACCTATTGGTGCGGGCTTTATTCTGCGAGATATGTTGACTAGTTCTGTAATACCTTATCAAGGGTTAACGCAGATTTATCGCCAACAAGAGGGGAATCGAATCATCGATAATGCCTACGCGATCAATCATGGTGAGATGCCCGATCTATCGAGTTGTGATGAATTTCAATTTGAAAGTGCTCATGATGTGGAAAGTGTCCTATTAGCGGTTACTAAGCATTATCGAGAGGAATTACAGTACGTAGAGTCTGACCTAGATATTCAAATCGTTTGTCCTATGCGTAAAGGCGTCATAGGTAGTGCGGCTATTTCTAAATATTTGCAAGAAGAATTGAATCCGAGAAGAAGTGGTGAAGAAGAATTAAAAGTAGATGGTACAGTGTATCGCATTGGAGATAAGATTATTCAAATGGAAAATAATTATGATCAAGATGTGTACAATGGAGAAATTGGTGTAATTACAGATATACTTGGCAAACAGGTACATGTAAAATTTCCAGATAAATCGATGACTCTTGACGAAGAAGATATGATGACGATGGCACTTGCTTATGCAATTACGGTTCATAAAGCACAGGGTAGTGAATATGAACGTATCATTCTACCATTTATTTCTGCCTATAATGTGATGTTACAGCGAAATCTACTCTATACAGCGATTACACGTGCTAAGGATAAGGTGTTACTTATCGGTAGCGAAACGGCTGTAGATACAGCGGTGAATCGAGTAGATACAAATTATCGATATACATTATTTAAAGAACGCTTAGAGGGGGCGATCTAATGAGATTATGGGACGTATTGTGTCCACCTACTTGTATCCATTGTGGTAAAGATGTATATACTCAAGGCGAGTGGTGTGATACATGTTTGCAAGCAGTTATGCATGAACGTTGTATAATAGGTCCAAAATTTTCTTCTTTAGAATGTATATATATTCTAGCAGATTATGTAGGTGGCATTAAAACCATGCTACACGATATAAAATTTAATGGAAAAAAGGAGCGAGCTCTAGGAGCCGCTCCTTTTTTACAACGTTTTACAGTTACTTGTTTGGATATGAAGTATGTACCAACCATTGTTGTACCTATTCCCATTAGTGAAAGCAAACGGAAACAACGGGGTTATAATCAAGTGGATGTGCTATTCAAAAGTTGGGTTATGCAACAAGGTTGGAATTGGGTAGATTTATTGTTGAAATTAGATGGATCTAAACCGATGTGGACATTGACAAAGGAAGAACGACGAAAAAATATGAAAGGTCATTTCTTAGTTCGTTCTACTATGGTGGATGCCTATGTAGACAAAGAAATCAGTATATTACTAGTGGATGACATCTATACAACAGGGGCCACCTTATTAGAAGCAACGGAGACAATCCATGCTGTCTTACCTAAAGCAAAGATAAAGGCTCTCACTTTAGCAAGTGGAGCCTAATGATTATCCTAATATTTCTATGAATGCTTTCACCACATCTGGATCAAATTGTGTGCCAGAGTGTCTAAATAGTTCTTGTTTGATCTCGCTACGAGGTTGTAGGCTTGTATCTGAAGCTGGATCGATGGCTGTTACGTAGTAATCAGCAATACCAATAATGCGAGCTCCTAATGGAATATTAGCGCCTCGTAAGTGTTTAGGAAATCCTGTACCATCCCAACGCTCATGATGGTATTTAATGTAAGGGATGATAGGCTGGCAACATGGATAGTTTTCAATCATGCTAGCCCCAAATACAGGATGTTGCTTGTATTTGGATAATTCCTGACGGTTGAAGTAGGGAAATTTCATCAAGGTAGTGGTAGGTAAGCAAATTAAGCCTAAATCGTGTAAACACGCTGCGTGGCGAATCAATTCGATTTCACCTTTTGGCAAACCCATTTTAGCAGCAATGGCTACAGCATAATTGGCAACCTGTACTGAATGCACATATAAAGTTTGGCTTTTCATCTGAATCATTTGTAAGAGTTGTAAGGTTACTAACTCTAAGGTGCTTTTATCTTGTTCGTAAGCCCCTGATTCTTGAATTAATGATAACATAAACATGTGCAAACCCTTCCTAACAAACAGAAACGGTGTACTCTCTTTTGGAAAACCACCGTTTTTATATTCTTCGTTTACTTAAGTACACACATTATACAATAAAATTCTATCCTTGAATATACCCTATAGAGTGGACAAAAATGTACTGAAAAGTTCTCATCATTTACATAAAAAGTGAGAATGTGATAAACGTGGGATGGAGTAAAGCTGATGTATATTTGATGAAAAAAAGCAAGTCTTTTTTATAGATGTACTATATAAAAATGATATAAGTAAAATGAAAAATATCATAATAGTTCCTAAGTGACAAAAGTAAAAAATATAGATATAATAAGAGTACATAACGGGTCTGTGGTTGAAAGTCGAGGCCAGTCGCAGGCGAAACGATCCACATAAGCAATGAGAAATTGTGAGCATGGTGCGGCTTAGATGTAAGACCTGCCGACAAAATATGTCGAGAGGGGTAGTAGTGGGGAGCATGGCTTAAGAGCGAACCTTCCAGCAGGCGAGTGTGGGGGCAAAGACCAGGTCAGCCGTATGAAACACAGCAGAAATTGTTCTGCTGTGTATTTTTTTATGCTTTTTTGGTATATCAGTTTCTATATATTGCTTATACAATTTAACAAATATAACAAGAATTAATAAAAATACAAAATATATGTAAATTTATGTTGACTAAATATTCATGTAGATGTATAATTAGTGCATAAGATATACATAAGATATTTAGTAAAGGAGACCAATTATGAAAGCAAATGTAAAAAAATTAATATGTACGGGCTTATTAGCTTTAGGTGTAGTAGCACTACTAGGGGGATGTGGCTCTCAAGGAGGAGACCAAGTACAAAAAGGAAGTGTCTTGAAGATAGGCACTAATGCAACGTTTGTACCGTTTGAGTTTAAGCAAGAAGGATCCGAAGAATTACAAGGTTTTGACATCGATGTAGCTAAAGAAATTGCGAAACGGACAGGTAAAACTATTGAATTTAAAAATGTTCCTTTTGATGCACTAGTACCAGCTTTAGATAATGGCGAAATTGATTTAGCAGCATCGGGGATGACCATTACAAAAGCACGGATGGAAAAAGTTGGTTTCAGTATGCCTTATTATGAATCCGGTATGGCTGTGGTTGTCAAGGAAAGTAGCGTTATTAAAAGTTTAGATGATTTGACAGGAAAAACGATTGCCGTACAAATGGGTACTACAGGGGCAGACTTAGCAAACAAAATCAATGGAGCTATAGTAAAAAACTTTGACCATACTAGCGATGCTTTATTAGAATTACAAAATGGTGGTGTAGAAGGGGCCTTAATTGATTTGCCAGTGGCTCAGTATTACGTAGCCAAACATAGTGATCAACACTTAACGATTATCGCTTATCCAAATACGAAAGAATACTTTGGCTTAGCTATGAATAAAAAAAATAAAGACCTAGTAGATAGTGTAAATAAAGCATTGACAGAGATGAAGCAAGATGGTACTTTAAATAAGATATACCAAACATGGTTTAAAACTGACATGCCTAAGGATATTCCCGTGACATACGAAGGAAAATAATGTACTATATAAGGAGGCTTTGTGCCTCCTTATCTGTGTTGAATGAAAGGATGGATAGGTAACGATGGATTTTAATTGGCAGTTAATTGTCGACTCTTTACCCCTGTTAATTGGAGGGGCTGGAATTACAATTCAAATTACCCTCATGAGTGTGGGCTTTGGTTTCTTTATTGGACTAGTAGTGGCGCTGATGAACTTATCACGATTTAAAGTGATTCGTTTGATCGCAAAATGTTATGTAGAACTATTTCGTGGCACACCACTATTAGTGCAAATCTTTATGATTTACTTTGGTGGTCCTAAATTATTGGGGGCTATCGTTAATGCCAATGGTGCGCCAGAACCAATTGGACCCTATTTAGCCGCCGTATTAGCTTGTTCTATAAATTCTGGTGCTTATGTATCTGAAATTTTCCGTGCCGGTATCCAATCTATTAATAAAGGTCAAATGGAAGCAGGTCGCTCTTTAGGTTTAACTTGGTTCCAAACGATGCGCTATGTTATTATGCCACAAGCTTTCAAAGCTATCATTCCACCATTGGGCAATGAATTTATTGCTATGTTGAAAGATACTTCTCTAGTAGCAGTTATTGGTTTTGAAGAATTGACACGTCGAGGACAATTAATTATCGCTCGTACCTACGGTTCCTTTGAAATTTGGACAGCCGTAGCGGTGATTTACTTGATTATGACATTAACCATTTCCCGACTCGTAGCGTACTTAGAAAGGAAATATAATATCAAATGATTCAATTACAGAATGTACATAAATACTTTGGACAATTGCATGTCTTAAAAGGCGTTTCTACAGAAATCGATGCTGGTGAAGTAGTGGTTATTATTGGACCATCTGGCTCTGGTAAAAGTACTGTATTGCGCTGTATGAACTATTTAGAAGAACCAACAGAAGGTGACGTGATTGTAGATGGCAAGAACTTAAATGTGAAAGAAAACATCAACAACGTACGCGCTGAAGTGGGCATGGTATTCCAGCGGTTTAATCTATTTCCTCATATGACTGTAATAGATAATATTACCTTAGCACCACAAAAAATTAGAGGACTTTCAAAATCTGAAGCGGAAAGCATTGCTCGTGATTTATTGGGAAAAGTAGGTTTATCCGATAAAGCAGAGGCGTACCCAGAACAATTATCTGGGGGGCAGCAACAGCGTGTAGCCATTGCTAGAGCGTTAGCGATGAAACCAAAAGTCATGCTTTTTGACGAACCTACATCAGCGTTAGATCCAGAGATGGTTAGTGAAGTATTAGACGTTATGAAAGATTTGGCTAAAGAGGGGATGACTATGGTCATCGTTACTCATGAAATGAGCTTTGCCAAAGAAGTAGCTACACGTGTATTATTTGTAGATGGTGGCGAAATTTTGGAAGAAGGAACACCAGCAGAAGTATTCGATACTCCAAAACATGAACGAACAAAGTCTTTCTTATCAAAAGTTATTCGATAAGACGATATCAGAGAAATATAACTACCCTATATATGGAGTTTCCTATGTAGGGTAGTTTTTTTGTTGTGAAATTAAGTGTGATATCTAAAATTTTACTAATGAATTGATTGGTATGCCTAGACCTATATGTACTGCTATAAATAGATATATGTAATCATATATCCATTATATGTTGTAAGGAGTACACCGTTTTAGATAGTAGTGGTATTTATTTGTATGAGTATAAAATATAGTGAATAACTTACGCAAAAAGAATAATTATGGTATTGTTTCATAG